>NZ_JARGDP010000139.1 GCF_029210395.1 Petrocella sp. FN5
GAGTTCTTTACAAGGCTATAGCTATTTGCTATGATAAGTTGTAAAGAAATAGATTAGAACAATTGGAGAAGATGGTATGTATAATAAAAAACTATGGATATCAATAACAATGACTATTCTTCTTGTGGTCGTAGGTGTAACAAGCTGTAAGAATCAACAGGCTGATCAATATAATAACCAGTTTGACAGGTCTCAAAATGAGGATGAAATTTTCCCATCAAAGCCGATACAGATTGTTGTGCCATATGCTCCGGGAGGAGGAACAGACAGTGTTGCAAGGGCTTTTGCACGAACGGCAAACAATTATTTTGTTGAACCTATTGTTGTAGTCAATAAACTGGGACAGGGTGGTGCAAGAGGTTTAGCAGAAGGTCTTTTTGCTAAACCAGATGGCTATACAGTAACACTTGTTACGACAGAAATTAATACATTAGCAGCTTTCGGGATAATTGATTTTAATTATTCAGATATAGAACCATTGATGTTACTAAATAGTGAAACAGGTGTTGTGGTTGTATCAAAAGATTTTCCCTTTGACACCATTGATGAACTGGTGAAGTATGTAGATACGACAAACAAAGTGTTTACAATTGGTAGTGCAGGTAAAGGTAGTATTTGGAATTTAGCAGCAGGGAAAATTGAAGAAAAAACAGATATTATATTTGAAGATCAATATTATGACGGAACCTCTATTGCAGTGCTGGATGTTTTAGGTGGAAAATTAGATATAGTTATAGCAGGAATTTCAGAAGTTATTGACCATATTGAGAATAATCAAATTAAAGTATTAACAGTACTTTCAGAGGAACGTATAACAGAACTACCTGAGGTGAAAACTTTCAAAGAAAGTGGCTATGATTTCAGTATGAATACATGGAGGGGCTTGGCACTACCAAAAGGCGTTGACCCTGAAATTAGAGATGTTTTACTTGATGGGTTTACTAAAGCAGTTCAAGATCATGATTTTATAGAATTGTTAGCAAAACTGAACCTTCAGTATGATTATAGAGAAAAAAAAACATTTGAAATGTTTATAGAAGAAGATTATTTATTTTACAATAATTTTAAAGAAAGTGCTGAGAATATTAATTAGCAAAAACTTCACAAATTGCCACATAAAAAAGTGTTTCAATTAAACACCTCTTTATATTATTAATGGTTAAGGTGTCAAAACTATATAGTTTTGACACCTTAACCATTGTTTATAGTTTCAAGAAATGTTTTAAGACATAATAGCTTATAGAAGAAGTCAAAGCGCCTAAAGATGAACCCCATATGATATCTACAAGACTAAGAAACCAAGGCCAATCCTTAAGTGTAGCCCAGTTGGTTAAATCATAGGTCGCATAAGTGAAAAATCCAAAGAGCGTTCCATAGAGTAATGCATGACCCATATCATTTGCATTAAGTGCAGGTAATAGAACAAATAACATCATACCTATTATAAAAAGGACATAGAATGTAATAGCTACAGGCCAGTTAGGCTGAGGTGCCATAATGTACCCTAAATGTTTGCTATAAAAGTTCTTAGCAACCACACCCAGCCATATTAAATCTATAATGATAAAGATTGAAAAGGTCACGATAAATATTTTTAAGTAATACATAGAATCACTCCTTACGTGATATGGTTGACTGTATACTTTTAAATATATCACAATACGTGAATAAAGTCAAAAGATTTCAATACATAACATTCAATATCATGGTTAAGGCGTCAAATCCATATAATCTATGTGAATTTAGTAAAACTTAGCTTTGATACATTAAGCATATCATGTGCTTACGACAATAAGTGGATCGATATGATATATAGCCAGTGCTTCATTAACATCTGCGATCTCATAGATCTTATGTTCGATACAAAATTGTACAATAAGATCAAATATTTTTGTTGTATCCAGTGAGAATCCAGCTGTATAGAGCAATGATTCAGTTTCATCAAGGGTTAGTTCTAGGGCTAAACATAATCTTATGACAGTATTAATATCCACATCAATATTAGGATGTAACCGCATATCAATGAAGTGGTCCATGTCAATACCGGCTCGCTCAAAAATATCTGAGTCAAGTGCATTGCTTTCATCGATCAAATTAAAGAGTAGTTCTCTAAAGCTAGGCATATGGTTAAGATAAATATAATCTTCGAGGCTACTCAATGGGTTGTGATCTTCCTTTGAAGTATCAAGTTGCGTATCCAATTGTTTCTCAATATAGGCATTCAATGTGTCGATCAGTGATTGTTCCATGTTAATGGCCTCCCTCTGACGCTAACAAAGCGTTTATTCTCTCATATAATAGTATGGCGCGTTCATAAAAATAAGTTCATGTACGTATTCTTATGTACTGATCATATGATGAGTACATAAATGATTATAACATATCCTTAAAGAGATTATATATTAAAAATAT
>NZ_JARGDP010000014.1 GCF_029210395.1 Petrocella sp. FN5
TAATTTACTAATTGATTTCTTTAATTTTTTTTGCTGGAACTCCCGCGATTACACAATATCCATCCAAAAAGCTTTTTGTAACCACTGCACCCGCTGCTACTATAGTATGAGCACCAAGTTCAACTCCTGGTAAAACAACAGAGTTCATACCAACCCAACAATAATCACCTAAAACCACATCTTCTCCTGCAACATGTTTTGAAATATCATATAAATCATGATTTGTTGTTATGATTCCTACATTAGGCGCAACTTGACATCCTCTTCCAATTACAATTTTTGCATCATGATTCTGCCAATAACAACCAGGTGTCTGGAATATATTAATATTATCTATGTGAAATTCTATATTATTTGGATTTGAAATTATAGTACGTGGATGTACAGGCCAAGGAATATTTCTGTTTTCACCAAAAAATCTGCCACCAATTCCTCTAATTGCCCATATCCATCCCATTCTTTTTTCATCAAAATATTGACCTTTTAGATATTTCTTTTTATAAATAAAACTTAAAAAAAATCTCAATATTACTTTTAAAACTTTACTATAATACATCCGTTTCAACATATTTTTGCACCTTTCAAAATGATTATAAACATCAAAATATATATCAATTCAATCTTTAAAAATTAGTACTATTTGACTAATATTTTTCTATTCAGTGTCTAATATTTTTTCATAATACTTCAAACAGTAGCAATTTTTTTTGAGGTTATATACCTTATTAAATATGAAACTATAAAGACAATGCCCCAAGAAAATAGTATCAAAGTCACAATATTAATTTTAGCCGGCATGGAAGAAAATGGATCAGCTAACCTTAGGAAAATATATGAATATATATATTTCATTTCTAAGGCGTTAGTTTTATTCATCAAATACTCAACTTTAATAGCTAAATTTAAAAATAGTACAGAAATAAATGGTGATAAAAGACCACCTAAATATAAATAACCATACCCAATTCCTGAAACAGGGTGTCCTGATGGCATAAATCTTCCATAAATGTATGAATTAAAGATATCACTGGTTGTCATCATAAGGTCCTTGACTAGATAGTTCAAGCCCATAGTAGATCTGGCCATATCATAAATAAGTCTTGAGATTGGCTGAAATTCTGTTTTAGCTAAGTCTACGGAAATGGCAACATTTTGAGGACCATAAAAATATGATTGCATCAAGACAGAATATGTATCTATGTCCAGATTATTAGAAGCAATTGCAGTAGCATAGCTATCAAACATAAATACATTTAAGAACTTATAAGCACTCATCAATCCAACCACTATAAATGTGAGTGAAAAAATCAACTTAGCTATTTCTTTTTTATATTGTGGAAACAAATTAATTAACACATATGCAGTAGCAAAAGCGGTATAAATTTGCATTATTCTCCGCTCTCCAACTATAATAGATATATTTATGAAAGCAACAAATACTGCATAATAGAAATATTTCTTTTTACTAGATTTATTGAACCTTTCATGTGCTATGGAAATAATTACAATAAATAACATTGTTACTGCCGTTAAAATAATTTGTCTTAAGAACATTATATTTGAACCAATATCTTCATTAACTCTCATGCCACTATCAGTTCTTATTATCAGAAAAGATAAATTTTCTGCTGCTGCTGGTATCAAGATTATTATTAGAATCGATACAAGACCCAATACCAAATAAACAATTTTTCCACCTTTTAATTTCACTTCTCTCTTAATTAGGTTATTATATCTAAACCTGTTAATAGTCATGAAAAAATTGAGAAAAGAACTCATAATAATTAACTCATACAACATGAGAAAAGTTGCTTTTTGTATCGAATCAGTATTGCTTGTTAAAAAATATGGTGAACTTCTAATGCCAGCAATTGCAATCAGTGTCGGAGCAATAATATATCTTATTCCTGCATATATAGAAAATATGTGACCAATAATAAATTTTGCTTTTACAATAGCAGGATTTATTAAAAATATATAACATCCTAAATACGCCAGTGGAAATATAAATAAAAATTCGTAGCCTGGAATCTGAGGTCTAATTATAATAATAATAAAGGCTACTATTGAAGTTAGTATAACAACTAAGTTTTTCATGAACTCATTCCTCTTTACAATCAATTGTCTTTTCTAAAATACTTTTAAAGTATGTATTTTCTTGTTTTGCTTCAACTAAATATTGGTTACAATTCAATTTTAACATATCATGATTTATGGAAGTGTACCAATTATAGAGATCATCAGGAAATGATTGTGACTCAAGGTCACAAATAAAATTAAAACCTCTAGTTGCCTCTTCCATATATGTATCTTTAAACACAAGTATAGGAATATTCAGATATGCTGCATAATACGATTTAATCGATATAGCAGTATCAAGTTCAATCTTACCATAACCATATAAATTATTAACAATATCTGTTATAGCTAAAAATGAACTTGTATCGGAAGGCTTGAATCTGCCCACACATATTACATTTTTATAATTATTATCTTCTGCATATTCTTTTAAATACTGTGCACCTTCTCCAAAAAACTGAACAATAAATCTATTATCATTTCCAAGTAGGTCAATCAATTTTTTGTCATTTTCAAAAAATCTGACATATCCTATAAAGCTTATTCTAATAGGTAATGATTTCCTACTCATATTCTCTCTAGGTTCAATATTTAGCAGAATATTTTCATTGAAGCTGTGAATACTAAGATATTCATGTTTAGGCAAAAATTTTTTAAACCCATATGATGAAATTGTTGTAAAACTAGATTTCTTGATAATTAATTTCATTAAAAAATATACAAAAGGTATTTTTTCAAAATTATAGTCACGTATATTAAAAGCATATTTACCTTTAAATTTTAGTACTAACAAATCAATAAACATTATTGCAGTAAAACTGTTCCAGACAATCAAAAAATCATAATCTTTACCTTTAATTATTTTTTTTGCAAAGCTATGAAATCCATAATACCTTCTTAATTTTCGTAGAAAATTCCATTCTCTATTTATTGATAATTGATATGAATAAGTATCTACTGCATTATTCTCCTCACTTTCTCCATATTTGTCGATATAAATTACATCATAAGGTATTTCATTTCTATCTAAAAAGTCCGTATATAAAGTAAGTACTGTCATATGTTTGAAATTAACAGTACTCAGTATTGCAATCCTTGCCATATAACCTCTCCTAACTTAATCTTTTATCCAAATCACTCTATTAACATAGTCCGTATAAGACAATATTATCCTCAATACTTTCTCTGATACATTTGGCATACTATAATCAGTAACCAATCTTAATATATTCTTTTCTTGAGTCTCCAGGACTTCTAATCCTTGAAGAATTCTATCTTTCTTTAGTCCAACCATCATCACGGATGCCTCTTCCATAGCTTCTGGTCTTTCGTGTGCTTGCCTAATATTTAGCGCTTTAAAACCAAGAATCGAAGATTCTTCACTAATCGTTCCGCTGTCACTGAGGACAGTTTTTGAATATTTTTGAAGTTTTACATAGTCATTAAAACCAAGAGGCTTCATGGTTCTAATTAGAGGATTAAACTCAATGCCCTTAGCTTCTATCATATTTTTAGTTCTTGGGTGCGTACTCATGATTATGGGTATTTGATATTTTTCAGCTATTGTGTTTAAGCTATCTACTAGATCCATAAAGTTTTGTTCTGAACTGATATTTTCTTCTCTATGGGCTGATACAACAAAGTACTTATCCTTCTCAAGTCCTAATCTTTCAAGTACATCCGAATTCTCGATATCATCTTTTCTTGAACTTAGAACTTCAAACATTGGGCTACCAGTTTTAATGATTCGATCTGCAGGGATTCCTTCTCTTAAAAGGTACTCTCTAGCAATATCACTATAGGTTAAGTTAATATCTGCTGTATGGTCTACAATCTTTCTATTCGTCTCTTCCGGTACTCTCTGATCAAAACATCTATTCCCTGCTTCCATATGGAAGATTGGGATATGTCTTCTTTTAGCTGCTATTACACTGAGACAACTATTCGTATCTCCAAGAACTAAAAATGCATCCGGGTTGACCGCTTCTAGAATCGGATCGATCTTCACCAGTATGTTACCTATTGTTTCTACTGCTGTTCCTGTAGCGGCATCAAGAAAATAATCCGGTTTCTTAAGCTTGAAGTCATTAAAAAAAACTTCATTTAATTCATAATCATAATTTTGTCCGGTATGAACAAGAATATGATCAATGGCTTCTGATTCATTTAATTTATTAATAACAGCTGATAGTCTGATAATCTCAGGTCTGGTACCAACAACTGTCATTACTTTTAATTTCTTCATCTGTTATACCTCCAAAAAATAAGTATCCGGTTTTTCAGGATCAAAGGCTTCATTGGCCCACATAATGGTTACCATATCTGTCTTGCCTAGGTTTTCTATGTTATGTGTATAGCCTGTTGGGATATCAACAACTTCCATCTTGTCTCCACTTACGAAGTACTCCAATATTTCATCTGAATCAATCTTCCTAAACCGAATAACGCCCTTTCCACTGACAACTAAGAATTTCTCATTTTTAGAATGATGCCAGTGATTACCTTTTGTGATGCCAGGCTTTGAGATATTGACTGAAACCTGACCCCTATCAGGGGTTCTAATAAACTCTGTAAGTGAACCTCTGTCATCCACATTCATCTTTAGATCATAGCTAAACTGATTCTCAGGCAGATAACTTAAATATGTACTATATAGCTTTTTAGTAAATGCATCCGACATATTTGGGACTGATTTATCATCTCTACATTTCTTAAATGAATAAATCAAATCCGCTATTTCACCAAGTAATATGGTATGCACGATCGGAACTCTGCAAAATAGATTATCTCTATTCTCATGACCCTCTAGTCCATTGATGAGCTCGCTAACCACATCATCTATATATACAAGGTTCATTACTACGCTTGGATCATTCACTTGAATCGGAAGGTCATGTGCAATATTATGACAGAATGTCGCTACAGCACTGTTATAATTTGGCCTGCCCCACTTTCCAAAAACATTTGGAAATCTATAGATCAATATCTTTGCACCGGTTTCTATACCATATTCAAATAGAAGATCTTCTCCTGCCTTCTTACTCTCTCCATATGGATTGTCTAGTTCGGCTTGTAAAGAAGATGAAAGCATAACAGAGCAGTTGTTATTATGTTTTTTTAGTGTACTAACTAAATCAGAAGTGAGTCCATAATTACTTTCCATGAATTCAGATTGTTCTTTTGGTCGGTTTACACCTGCAAGATGAAATACAAAATCAACTTCTTTGCAGTATTCATCAAGCAGAACAGATTTTGTATCTTTATCAAATTCATAGATATCCGTATATTTTCTATTTTTCAGTTCTGCTATTAGATTTTTCCCAATAAAACCTTTTGCTCCTGTGACCAATATTTTCATTATCTACCCCAACTTTCCAACTGTTCTCTTACATAGTCTAATTGTAAAAGCCTCTCTTTAATTTGTCCAATGTTTAATCTTTCTGTATTATGTGAATTGTATTCATCTTCTGAAGAAAGCTTCTGATCGCCCTCTATAAAATACTTATCATAATTAAGATCTCTTTTATCTGCCGGCACTTTATAGAATCCACCCATATCTCTTGCTACAACATGTTCTTCTTTTGTAAGAAGTGTTTCATATAGTTTCTCACCATGACGTGTACCTATCACTTTTATTTCATTATCCGCATTAAATAGTTCTTTGATTGCCTGTGCTAAGTCTCGAATCGTAGATGCCGGTGATTTCTGGACCATAATATCTCCTGCTTCTGCATTTTGAAATGCAAATACAACCAGTTCTACAGCTTCTACAAGACTCATTAGAAAACGCGTCATATTAGGATCTGTCACCGTTAAAGGTTGTCCACTTTTTATCTGGTCGATAAATAGTGGAATTACAGATCCTCTTGAGGCCATAACATTACCATATCTCGTACCACAAATAAGGGTTTTTTCTGGATCTACTGTCTTTGCTTTTGCTACAAATACTTTTTCCATCATAGCTTTAGAAATACCCATTGCATTTATCGGATAAGCTGCCTTATCTGTCGAAAGACATATGACTTTTTTCACACCCATTTCAACTGCACCTGTAAGTACATTATCTGTACCGAGTACATTGGTTTTAACAGCTTCAAGTGGGAAAAATTCGCACGAAGGGACCTGCTTAAGTGCCGCTGCATGGAAGATGTAATCTACACCGTGCATTGCATTCTTAACACTAGCAAGATCTCTAACATCTCCTATATAGAATTTAAGCTTATCATTTTTATAGAGTTTTCTCATGTCTTCCTGCTTTTTCTCATCACGAGAAAAAATACGAATTTCTTCAATATCCGTATTTAGAAACCTTTTCATAACTGCATTGCCAAAAGAACCTGTTCCACCAGTGATTAATAGAGTTTTATTTTTAAACATTGTGCTACCTCATTTCTTAATTAAAATGTTTTTCAAGTATATTAACAGAACTTATCAATGAAAAATTTTGCTCCAGATATTTTCTACCATTGCTTCCCATTTCTTTAAGTGATGGATTCTTTGATATTTTTCTTATTGCGTCTACAAACTTATCTTTATCACTTGAACATACCCATTGGCCGCACTTTGATGTTTCAATTAAATCTTTTAAGTCGGTTGATTTATCAGTTGCTGCTATTACTGGTTTTGAATATTCCATATATGATAGGATTCTTGATGGATAATTTGGTATTGTGAATCGAGGATCTAGAATTATAAGACCTACATCACTTTCTTTAGTAATCTGTTCATACTGATCTCTTGGTAAATTCTCAATTACTTTTGCGTTCTTTATAGATTCTAAATTTATTATATTCTCAAGTTTATATACTTCTGTACCTCTTCCTACAAAAAGAAAATAAATACCTTTATCATTCTTACAATCTATAATTGCTTGACATAACAAATTAACATATTGTGGCTTACCCATATTCCCACCAAAAAGGAATACACAAGCATCCTCCGGAATAAAATATTTTTGTCTCATTTCAAATTCAGCTGGTTCAATTTCATTAGATATTTTTTTTGTATTAGGAAACAATTCGATCTTATTCGTATTTAGCCATGGATTGTGTTTAATTATATAATGTTTGTTTGCTTCAGACATACAACCAATAATATCTGCTGATTCATATAGTTTTTTCTCTTTATGCTTGAAGAAAAAAAATAATGGACTATTCTTTTTTATTATCCCTATGTCAACAGCATTCTGTGGGAATATATCTTTTAACATTAAATATGAAGGACACCGATACTTCTTCTTGGCCCAGTTTACTAGACTTGCATTTGTTACCGGAGGTGATTCATATAATATAAAGTCATATATATTGTTTTTTAAGTATTTTGAAATGCCTCTTTTCATAAAATAAGGAATTCTCAAGGTGGTAATCCCCTTTTCTATGAGGCTAACATCATAGTAGTTACCTGTGACAATTCTAAGAACGTCAAATCCGCGTTCTTTTTTCATCTGTGTTTGGCTTAAGTTTCTTGCCTGATCTGAAACTGCTACAGTTATTTCATGTCCCGCTTCATGAAGCCCTTCCGCTAAATCAGTGTAAATGGTTGCTCCCTTATCAGGTTCTGGAAATGAAGTTGCGATATATAAAACTCTCATTGCACGTTCTCCCTACTATCTTCTCCACAAATGATACATACTCCCACAGCTTACATATTTAAAATCCATAGCATTATAAAATTGTGCTGCTGATATGTTATTCACCTGTGTTCCTACTTTTATATCTTTTATTCCTTGATCTATAGCAAATGATTCCATTGAATGAATCAGTGACTTTCCAACTCGTTGTCCTTGGTAATTCTCATCAACAGCAATTAATTCAATTATACTGCTGTTTTCATTAATGGTAAAAAGTATATACCCAGCTACATTACCTTCTCTCTCAGAAATAACAAAGTACTTATTCTCTTGACAAAACGCGCACTCAGTCCAATGAAGATAGATGTTCTTTGCTTGCTCTTGAGGCAACTTTGGATCATTAAAGAACCTAGAATACTTATATGACTTTCTTGCAATATCAACTATTTTCTCATTCCTAGATAAGTTATTCACCACATAGGTTTTCTCATCATGATCGTCTGGTTTTTCTGCCAAGACTTTTAGGAACTGAATATTCATATCAGCCAGAAAAGCATTCGTTCTATTGCCTATCCAGTTGTTATTTTCTTTTATGTTGTCAAGGTTAGAGATGGTAACAAAATCATATCCTGTGCAAAAATCGATTATCTCTTCTTGACCCACGTCATCAACAATGCCACTTAGATTAACCCTAGCTGAACTTACACCAAAGTAATCTGTATCCCACTGTAGAGGTTTGCACTCATAATTTTTACTTCTCATTATTATTCTCACCATTCTATCTATCTGATTTCTTTTCTAAAAATACATCTTCTCTCTTAAGTACTGAGACTGCAGTCTTTAGAAAGACTTTAATATCCATCAATATCGTTAGATGATCAATGTAGTAAATATCATGCTTGATTCTTTCTTTCCAAGGAATTGTATTTCTATAGTATGCTTGGTTATATCCGGTCACACCTGGTCTTACCTCAAGTTTTCTAACTTCATTTCCTTCATACAGTTCCTTATGCTCCGGAAGATCCGGTCTAGGTCCAATAATACTCATATCACCTTTGATGATGTTGAGAAGCTGAGGAGTCTCATCTAGGCTTGTCTTTCTAATAAACTTACCTATTTTCGTAAGTCTTGGATCATCTTCAGCATTAAACGTGGACCCATCTTCATTGCGTATGTCAGGTGCGTTCATTTTCATGGACCTAAGCTTATACATCTTAAAAACTTTTCCATTCTTACCTAATCGAGGTGCATTATAGAAAATTGATCCTTTATCCTGAAAATAAATCATAGGACCAATAAAAGCTAAAATAATCAGCCAAAATGGTAGCGCAATGATTGCTAATATAAAATCCAATATCCTCTTAAAAATATTACTATACATGCCTTCACCTCATTACTTTACCTCTTCTAATGCTTCTTTTAATCTACCAACCACATACTCAACATCCCCATCCGTTAATAATGTATGCAGTGGCATTGTAATCTCATTTCTATACATATCATAAGCATTGGGATAGTCTACCATTTTAAAGCCTAAATGTTTATAGGCTGTATGCATTGGTAGTGGTTTATAATGTACATTAGTAGATACACCACTTTCGGCCATTTTTATTATTATTTCATTTCTAAATGCTTCATCTTTACCCTTAAGTCTTAATAAATAAAGATGGCCACATGATTGATTGACTTCGTCATAATGCTTCAAAGGTGTTATATCCAAATCGCTTATTAACATGTCATATTTCTCTATGATTTCTTTTCTTCTTTGAACTATGCTAGGATATCTCCTAAGCTGTGCAAGTCCAAGAGACGCCATGATATCCGTCATATTACATTTATAGTTGGGAGCGATAATATCATATTCCCATGCCCCTGGTTTTGTTTTGGCAAATGCATCTTTTGACTGGCCATGAAGGGAAAGTAACATATATTGTTTATAGATCTCTTCATTATCATAACCATCTATATCTTTCCATGTAACTGCACCCCCTTCAGCAGTTGTGATGTTTTTTACTGCATGAAAAGAAAAAGATGTAAAGTCGGCAACTTCGCCACTCATCTTCCCCTTATAAGTCGATCCTATTGAATGGGCTGCATCAGCAAGAACTATTACTCTTCCAAATGATTTCTGTAGATCATTCGAAGGCTTAAATAGCTTTTTCTTACTCTCAACAGCTTGATATATCTTGTCATAATCACACATCACACCACCAATATCCACTGGTATGATGGCTTTTGTTTTCTCTGTAATCGCATCCGCAATAGCCTCATAATCAATATGGAAGGACTCTTTTCCAGTATCTACAAGTACAATTTTTGCACCTACATGTGTTATAACACTTGCTGAGGCTGTATAAGTATATGCAGAAGTAATGACTTCATCTCCTGGCCCTATGCCTAGTACTCTTAAGGTCATCTCCATAGCAGATGTTGCTGAGTTAAGGGCAACGGCTTTTGAAGTGTTGCAATACCCCGCAATTTGCTTTTCAAATAGTTTGGTTTTTGGTCCTGTTGTTATCCAGCCGGATCTTAAAGTGTCTATTACTTCATTAATCTCTTCATCTGTTATATCCGGTGGTGAAAATGGGATGCTTCTTAATTCAGTCATCTTTCTCTCCCTCTAATGATAATCCTTTGTTTATACTCAAGTCTTTAACAATACTCAATACAAGGTATTTGCTTAACTACTATCCGGTATCTCATCCCATAAATTAAGTGTGAGTCATAGGGCTCACACCTAATTATTATGCTTTGGCTAACTTATACCTGTCTGCGTTTTCATGCTTGTGTTTGTTCTCGCTGTTGACTTCTAAGTTGTTACGATAGGTGGGTACGATGGCTTGGACCATCTCTATGAGGTTCTCGGTCTCTCGTGACTTGAGAATGACCAGGAGTTCGTTTAAGGCACTCTTCAGCTCATGGTAGTTGATCTCTCCCGGTTGGCCGATATGAATCTTCTCATACTTGGTATCTTGTAGGCCTTCTTCGTCCATGAGGAGTTCTTCGTAGAGCTTCTCACCAGGTCTTAGGCCTGTGACCTTGATCTTGATGTCTTCGCCTAGCTTCAGGCCGGAGAGTCTAATCAGGTCAAGGGCCAGATCGTAGATCTTAACCGGTTCTCCCATATCTAGGACGAAGATCTCACCACCACTTGCAATAGCGCCGGACTGGATGACCAGTTGGGCCGCTTCAGTGATGGTCATAAAGTAACGGACGATCTCTTTATGGGTGACGGTTACCGGTCCACCTTCTTTAATCTGTTTTCTAAAAAGGGGTATGACGGAACCGTTGCTGCCTAGGACGTTGCCAAATCGCACGGCGGTGAACTTGGTCTCACTCTCTTTGGCTAGGCCTTGGATGATCATCTCACAGATTCGCTTACTGGCACCCATGATGTTGGTTGGGTTGACCGCTTTGTCTGTGGAGACCATGACAAAGCGCTCTACACCGAACTCATGAGCGGCTTCGGCTACGTTCTTGGTGCCGAAGACATTGTTCTTAATGGCTTCCTTGGGTGCACGCTCCATTAAAGGGACATGCTTGTGGGCTGCCGCGTGGAAGATGACATCCGGTGCGTGTTCTTCTACGATGGAGAAGATGTTGTCTCGGTCTCTGACCGAAGCGATGATCACATCTAGGTTCAACTCATCTCCATATTCTCTATGAAGTTCATTCTGGATGTCATAAGCATTGTTCTCATAGACATCTAGGATAATCAGCTTGGAGGGTAAGAATCTGGCAATCTGACGACACAGTTCTGACCCGATGGACCCGCCACCGCCTGTGACCATGATGACTTTGTCTTCAATGTAGCTGGCCACTTCTGTTACATTCAAGTTAATCATGTCTCGGCCTAGCAAGTCTTCAATCTCTACATCGCGAATCTTGCTTAGGGATACTTGACCGTCAATGACTTCCCTGATGCCCGGCATGATTCGTACCTTGGCATCGCTTCTTTTGCTTTCTTCTATGATTTGCTTCATGACGGCGCCTGATGCTGTGGGAACGGCTATGATAATCTCATCAATCTTAAACCGATGGGCCACACTGTAGATGTCGTGGTAGTTACCTAGGACCTTCACACCGGCTATGGTCTTATAGAGCTTGTGCTCATCATCGTCAATGAAACCGATGACTTGGCCATAAGCGGTTGAATGGTTCTTAATCTCTGTGGCTATAAGGGAGCCTGTGGCACCACTGCCGACCACCAATATGTTATTCGTACATTCTTGTCTGGTTATAGGGTAATGGTTCTTAACCCTTCTAAAGAAACGGTAGCTAAAACGGATGCAACCGACGACGGTAATCTCAAGGATGGCACCGATGATATAGACACCAAAATAAAGTCGAATGCCCATGGAAATCAGATATATAGTGCCCAGTATATTGGCTGCAATACCCGCTGCAACCACTTTCATCAATTCTTCTACGGATGCATAGGCCCATAAGCTGTTATAGAGTCCGAAATAACGATAGATAAAAAGCTTGCCTATGGTTAAGACGAAGGCTGACCCCAAATAGGCCGTGATGGTTGTGCTTGAAATACTGCCTTCATTATGTAAGAACAATGCCAGTAAAAATGCGCCATTTACAGCTATGATGTCCGTTATCAATAAAGATACCTGTCTGGTCACTTTTGTAATCATGTCTAACCCTTCTTTCTTACTCCCAGTGAAAACTTGCTTTTAACGCGTTGAATTGTCAAAATGACCTCTCAAAGTTATGCCTTTTTTAATAAAAGGTAACAAAAAAGTATAGTCTAAATATAGGTTCTATTCATTTGTAAGGGTTAGGGTATTTTTTGAATGGTTCAATATGCAGCTACGTTTTACTCTCCCTATTATCTAACCTGAGCTATCTTTTTATAGGCTCTATGATTATTTCCCCTTAGTTCTCTTGATTTATAAAAGTATAAATCCATAATATTATAGCGCTGAAGGCCATATGATTTGTTATAAAGATATGAATGAATTATGAATATTTCATGTCTTTTATTAGTATATAGTTTATGGTAATTTCTGTCAAGACAGAGTATTTATTTTATTATGTCTTTTAGGACAGAATAACCATCTTATATGGCAATACCTGCTTTATGTGTATGACTTGAGCTTGCTTGGGCCTATTGTTTACTATAATGGGCTTCGAGTTCTTTTTGATAGGCTTCTGATACAGTTACTTTTACTTCCTTGTAATGGTCTCTAAGCTGTTGAACAACGGCGACGTCGTATTGATGGTCTTCTAGGTCGTTTTGTAGATCATATAAGGACTTGTAGACTTCATTGTCCGACCTCGATTCAAGCTTACCGATTCGTGCTCGAATGGTCTTGATGGTCTCTTCTCTTGTGAGGCTGTCTTCTATCTTGGATGCTTCTTTTAGTTCAGTAAAATATATGTCTACTTGTGTTTTGTAATGGGTCTCAAGTTCTGTCAGATAGCTCTGATAGGCCTGAACAATCCTATTGTATCCATCTAGTAGAGGGTCCATGTTTTCTCTTGTCTTGTTGGTTGGTATCTCTAGCGCTTCTTCTTGATGCATTGTATCTTCTTGTTCTTGTTGATGTTCTAAGTTCTCTACTTGTAATTCTTCTACCTTGGAGATAGCACTGCTTTCGACTCTATAGTCTATGTTCTGCTCATAGGGTTGGTTTAATGGTTCTTCCTTGGCATTTAGACCACCAGTGATGAATAGACCGATTCCGAAGATGCCTATGGTCATCAAAGAAGCCATCCAGGCCACTTTCTTTTTCTTCGGTTGGAACTTATGTATCACTCTTGATGGCTGAGGTACAATACCATCGGTTAACATGGTCTGTATGTTCACTTGAAACAATCTTTGTGCTTCTTCTATACCATATTTCCTCTTGACATAGGCATAGGCCTGACCGATATCCGGTCTTCTTGTATCCATATTGTGGCCATCACTTGCAATCATGTCTACAAGACCATGGCCCAGCATTTTGCTTGCTCTTATTTTCTCCGGTCTTTTTTGAAAATCTATGATATTACCTGCACTGCATTGAATCAAGGTGCCTTGCTCACGTAGCTTCATAAGCTCTTCCATGTGGTCCGTAAAGCATCTATAGACCTCGGCATGGGCCAGTATGGGTTGATAACCCAGTAACATGAGTTCATGTAGTCCATGGTCCAGTTCTACAAAAGTAATATCTCTGGAAAATTCTACTAAGATATAACGTGTATCGTTCATGGTTCTAATCTTAACTTGGTCTAGATGGTTCAGGTCCTTCTTGGATAAATAGATCTCAGCCCCTTGATAGACTTCCATCTCCGGATAGGCTTGTTGAATACGGGTACGTATCACCTCAAAGTCATGATTCATGTCTTGGTTTATGCTTTTGTTACCTCTGAATTCTGCGGGATGGTTCAGGTGAGGGGTTGCCACGATCCCTCTCACCCCTTGATCGTAGCTGGTTTTTACCATGTCTAGAGCCTGTTCAGGGGTGTCAGGACCATCATCAACACCCGGAATAAGATGATAATGCATGTCATATAGTTTCATGAACATCTTCCTCCTCTTCTTCTGTCTCTTTGGATTGGTAATAATAGTAGGACTGGTATTGTTTGGCGTTTTCTACTTTTAACTTGTTGATGACAACACCTAAGATGTTGGCACCAATTGTGGTCATAGACTGCACCGCCCGTTTGGCCAGATCAATATCCACTGCACCTGAAGCTACCACTAAGATGACCCCGTCAATATACCCTGACAATATGGTTGCATCTGTAACCGGTGTCACTGGTGGTGTGTCTAGGAATATATAGTCATACTCTTCTTTTAAGGCTGTGATGAGATTCTTCATGGCTTTGGAGTGTAAGAGCTCTGATGGGTTGGTTGGAATCTTGCCTGCCGTTAACACATCTAGATTAAGGTCTTCAACTTTTTGGATGTAGTCGGCGTAATTATGCTCTTTTCTGAGCATGTCTGCTAAGCCTTTTTTGTTGGAGATACCAAAGACTTTATGGACCCTTGGTTTTCTCATATCACAGTCTATCACCAGTACCCGCTCATCGTTTTGTGTCATGGTTGCGGCGATGTTTGAGAGGGTGGTGGTTTTGCCTTCTCCTGGTGTGGTGCTGGTGACCAATATGGTCCGAATATTCTTATCGATATTGGCAAATTCGATATTGGTACGAATGGCTCTATAGGCTTCTGATATGGATGATTTGGGGTTGTTATGAACGATTATATCTTTCATGATTTTACCTCTTGTTTTGTTTCTAGATTTTTGAAGTCGACGATGGTGCCAAGGACCGGTAGGCCTAAGTGCTTTTCTATATCTTCTGCCGTCTTAAGGGTACGGTCAAATAGGATGATCAAGAATATGATGCCGACGCCAATCATGCCACCTAATATGCCACCTATAGCTGTGTTCATAACCGTCTTGACATTAATGGGTATGTGGATACCGATGGCTTGATCGATGATCTCTACGTTATCTACTTTGATGATGCGCATGACTTCTTTTATGAACACATCTGCTATTGTGTTGGCTATTAGAGCCGCTTGTTGTGGGTCTTCATGCTTGACAGATACTTGAAGAATCTCTGTGTTTTTTACCGGTAGGGATGTAATCCGTCCTAGTAGCTGGCCATAGGATAGATCCAAGTCCAAGCGGTTAATGACTTGTTCAAGTACGATACGGGACTTAACGATCTCACTGTAGGTTACAACCAACTTCTGACTCATGTTAATGCTACCCAAATCAAAACTGGAGGCAATGTCGCCTAGTCCTGAACTCTTAGATCCGTTGACCATGAGTGTGGTTTTGGATTCATACATGGGTGTTATGGCATACTTGGTATAAGAAAAACCTATGAGGGTTGCGACGATTACACAAGCGACGATAATCCATTTTCTCTTCCATAGGGTCTTGATTAATTCTAGTAGATCTATTTCTTCATATTCTTGCATGATTTTGTTCCTTTACTTTGTCCCGAAGAATTGTTTTAATGTATCCAAATAGGTGTAGGGTACAGAAGCGCTGATGGCGTTCTTAATATTGTTCTGTTCCGTTGATGTTAGTTTTTTATACCTTATATTGACGGCTTCTGCTGCACCTTCATAGTCGTATGTATAATCTGCAAGATAGCTTGTCATGGCGTGCTGAATGTCTTGTACAATCTGCAGATGGTCTGCTGTTAATTTCTGAGCATATTTGGTGCTGCCACTTAGTACTTCGTCGAGTCCTAATACTGTGACTTGCATGGCATAGCGTATCTCTTGGGTCGGAATATCGCCATTGATGATGGTATAGCCACCTCCCGGTAGTCCCGGTACTTCTTTTTCTTCTAGCGCTTCCTTCTGATGCAAGATGGTGAGTAATGATATGACGGTGTCTTCACGGGTAATGGGTACGTCCCCTCTAAAGTAACCGTCTTGTAAGAACATGATTTCATTGGCCAACAGGCTCTGAATGTCATCTCTTGCCCAAGTGGCTAAGATGTCTTTAGTCGTCATATATGTTTTTGGTGTGTAGCCTAAGATACGGTTTAGTACGGTTGCTACTTCTTGTCTGGATATGAGCTGATGGGGTCTGAAGGTGCCATCAGGATAGCCCTTGATGTAACCGGCTTTCATGGTGATTCTAAGTTGTGCTATAAACCATTCATTGCCCTTAACGTCACTAAATCGTACATCTTCGGATTCTATGTCATATCCAAATGTACGGTTGATGAGGGTTAAGAATTCTGCTCGGGTTATGGCTTTGTCCGGCTTGAAGGTGCCGTCTGTGTAACCATTGATGAGACCTCTATTAAATAATTCTTCTATGTAGGGTGTTGATTCTTTACTGGGTTCTAGATCTGTAAAGGCGTATAGGGTCTGACTCATTACGGCAATCAAGAGTAATAGGCCTATGATTTGTTTTGCTGGTTTTTTGGTCACTTTCATATGTACCTCTTTTTTAAAGATATGCAAAGCAGGCCATAGGCCCACTTTGCATCATCATTATTCTGTATTGACTAATTAGCGCCAAATGTTGCGATGCGTTGTGTGTTATCAGCAAGTGTTGTGGTTACGGTATAGCTTACATCACTTGACATGGTCAAAGCTTTTAGTTCATTGAATAAGGCATTAATATAGGCAGCTTTGTCGCCTTCATCTTGTGTATAGGATGCTACAATGTTATCTTGGCTGTCTTTAATAACTACGCTTTTGTACTGTTGTCCATCATATTCAATGGTTCTAAAGTCGACACGTTCTGCGATGGTTGTTAGATCTGCTTGAACGGTTTCTAAGTTGTTGTAGTTATCTCTGGTAATTCTTAGAGCTTCTTTTAATGTTGTTTTCTTCTCTAGCTCTGTCCAAGTGGCTCCAGCTGATAAAGGTACAGCTGAGTAGATGGTTCCGGATAGATCTGCTTGATCTGCATATAAGAAGAGGGTTAATGAATCTATAAGGAAAGATCCTTCATGTGCTTCAACATTTGCGATATAAGCATCATAGGTTGTATCAAACTCATTGTAAGATGCATTCAGTACTTGACGTAATATCTCTGTATAGGATGCGTTGGTTGCTGCTGAAATGGTTATAACTTTTTCATCGGCACCAATGGACATCTCAAATGTTAAGGTTGTTGTAGGTGTAGGTGTTGATCCGCCACCGCCACCGCCGCCACCTGATGTTGGTTCCTCGGTGTTGTCGTCTTCTGTAACGGTCTTGTCGCCAATTTCTACTTCTACGTCTTTTGATACTGTTGTTTCTGTTGGTGTCATGGTCATGGTGCTGCCATTTGCTTCAACAACCGCTTTGTCAATCGTTCCTGTACCTGTTACAGTGGTTGATCCAGATAAGATTAAAGTTCCAACCTTACCGGTAGAATCGATGTTGATCTCTGAACCTTCTGCATTTTTCTTGATGTCCAGTGTACCTATTGAACCTTCACTGATTACCATATTTTTTACAGGTGTGTTTAGTGTCACTTTATCGAAGTCTCCTTCAAGTGTTAAGGTTTCTCCCGGTCTTACGGTATAGATCTCAACGTTTCCAAAGCCTTTTCCTGTTAAGGTTCCGTCTTCTTCAAGTTTACCACCGGAGTACATATCTACTTGGTCCACTTTCGTGTTACCGATTGCCAATATACGGATTTTTCCGTTGTGTTTGATGACACGAAGGGTTCCTACTTCTGTGTTGGTTAAGGTAATGGTGTTCTCACCACCGCCAAAAGCCACTAGTTCACCGAGTACTTTTACATTGTCCAAGTCTACTTCACCATCGGCTACACCTTGTGTAATGTATAGATTCCCTTTGATAATTGTGTCTTTTAGAACAACGCCTGTTGAGCTTATGACAAGGTTGCCTTCATAAGTCATGTCGGTTACTGTTCCTGGTTCAGTAATCAGTTCACCTGCGATGTTACTGAGTAATGTAACCGCTTCTGCTCTTGTTAAGTTACTCATTGGTGCTAAAACGTTGTTGCTTCTTCCTTGCATATAGCCTTTTTCTACTAGGACACTCATTTGTGTTGCTGCCCACGTCGCTACATCTGCTGCATCTGCGTAAGTGCTATAAGCATATGCATCTGTACCAATCAATTGAAAGGCATTGGTAAGTACAATGGCCGCTTCTTGACGGGTGATACGGTCATCCGGCTTGAACTGGTTGTTATGCCCTTGCACAATACCTGCTGTGAATGCCATTATAACTGCATCTTCAAACCAATCGGTTGCTTTTACATCTGTGAATGTAGCGTCTGTCTTTTCCTCAAGCTGAAATATATTATTGATTACAGTTACAAATTCAGCTCTCGTAATGGGTGCTTCAGGCTTGAATTCTCCACTAGGGTACCCATTGACAATACCCATTTCCATCCATTTTTCGATATTAGTATGAGCCCAATGATCTTGATAATCTGAAGTAGCCGCTGTTACCATTGTCATTTGAGATAATACTATTACCAGTGCTAGTAATACCGACATTCCTTTTTTTGTTTTGTTTAACATTTTTTTCTCCCATTAATTTTATTTTTTAATCACATTTGGTTAGAAGTTCACCTATGTGTATTAAACTTGTTTGATATGGCATTGTATTTACACTAAAACTTTTGCTTCCAGAGACAGTTTATAAGGTTCTACTTCTTTTGTATACTTGTTTTCATTATTAACTTCCAGATTATTCCTATACGTTGGCACGATGTCTTGAATCATCTCTATTAGGGATTCGTTTTCCGGTGATTTGAGAATAATCAATAGTTCATTCAAAGTGCTTTTTAATTCACGATAGTTGATTTGAATGGGCTGACCAATGTGAATCTTCTCGTAATTGGTATTCATTAACCCTTCTTCATCCATGAGGAGCTCTTCATAGAGCTTCTCTCCAGGTCGTAAGCCAGTGATCTTAATCTTGATGTCTTCGTTCAACTTCAGACCGGAGAGTCTTATTAGGTCAACCGCCAGATCATAGATCTTAACTGGCTCGCCCATGTCTAGGACGAAGGTCTCGCCACCTTTTGCAATGGCACCGGATTGAATCACCAGTTGGGCTGCTTCTGAGATGGTCATGAAGTAGCGTATGATTTCTTTGTGGGTAACGGTGATCGGACCACCTGCTTCAATCTGTTTTTTGAAGAGTGGTATGACAGAGCCATTGCTACCAAGAACGTTGCCAAATCGTACAGCGGTGAACTTGGTCTCGCTTTCTTTGGCAAGGCCTTGTATGATCATCTCACATATACGCTTGCTGGCGCCCATGATATTGGTTGGGTTGACCGCTTTGTCTGTGGAGACCATGACGAAGCGCTCTACTCCGAACTTATGGGCAGCTTCTGCTACGTTCTTGGTCCCGAAGACATTGTTCTTAATGGCTTCCTTGGGGGCACGCTCCATTAAAGGGACGTGCTTGTGGGCTGCCGCGTGGAAGATGACATGGGGTGCGTGTTCTTCTACGATGGAGAAGATGTTATCTCTGTCTCTGACGGAGGCGATGATCACATCTAGGTTCAACTCATCTCCATATGCTCTAAGAAGTTCATTCTGGATGTCATAAGCATTGTTCTCATAGACATCTAGGATAATTAACTTGGAGGGTAAGAATCTGGCGATCTGACGACACAGTTCTGAGCCTATGGAGCCACCACCACCTGTAATCATGATGACTTTGTCCTGTATATAATTGGCCACTTCGGATACGTTCAGGTTAACCATATCCCGTCCCAGTAAGTCTTCAATCTCAACATCTCTAATCTTACTTAGAGATACTTTTCCGTCAATAATTTCATGTATATCCGGTATGATTCTAACGTTGGCTTCTGATCGGTTACATTCTTCAATGATCTGTTTCATAGAAGCTGTTGTTGAAGAAGGCAGTGCAATGATGATTTCATGAATATTAAAACGGTGGGTTACACTGTAAATGTCATGATAGTTACCAAGAACCTTTATGCCGCCTATGGTCTTATAGAGCTTATGCTCTTCATCATCGATGAAGCCGATGACTTGACCGTAAGTCTTTGAATGGCTTTTTATCTCACCGGCTATTAAAGAACCCGATGCACCACTTCCGACAATTAATATATTGTTGGTATACTCTTGTCTATTAATTGGATAATTATTCTTGATTCTTCTGAAGAACCGATAACTAAAACGTATAGAACCGACAATGGCAATCTCAAAAATGGCACCGATTAGGTAAACTCCAAAATACAACTTGACTCCCATGGATATTAGGTAAATCGTTCCAAGAATATTGGCGGTAATACCTGCTACAACGACTTTTAATAACTCTTCTATCGAAGCATACGCCCATAGACTATTATAGAGTCCAAATTGCTTATACACCAAAAGTTTGCCTATGGTTAGAATCAAAGCTGCCCCTACGTATGAGATTAAGATTCTATAGGGTATATTCCCTTCGGTGTGTAATAACCAAGATATTAAAAAGGCGCCGTTTACAGCCAATATATCTGTAATTAATAAGAATACTTGTTTTTTGATTTTTGTTACCATGAGATACCCTCCTCCCTTAATCCAATATACGTTAATACTATGATTCGTTAAATTTTTTCATTAAAAAAATACCTATATTGTAATATATGTACAATAAAAAGACGATGCATGATTGCTAATCTTGTATTCAATTGTTTAAAGGTAGAGGTATGACTTGTGAAATACGATTCTACTTGTATTACCCTATATTCTCCCTATACCTAACCTTGAGTCATCTAACTAACTCTTAGGTTGTCCCTCTAGTCAATCGATTTATAAAAGTATAAATCTTCAATAATTCATTTAGCTCTGATGGCTATTTGATAAGATCATAAAAGATGTTTAATAGGTAATAGTAACTATTACATTAATCTTTTATAGTCATATATTAGTATATAGATTATAGTCCTAGAAGTCAATATGGTCCTATTAATTTATAAGACCCTTTAGGACAAGATGGTCAACTAACAGCACATTGTTTGTTTTTAGTCCAACCATACATCATAATACAATCTAAATGTTTTTTAGGCGTATTATGATGTACATCGGGTAAGTATGGCTAGAGCGATTATTGTGGCCACATAGATCCACTTCTTGTTTATGGGTTGTGATGGCTTGATCTGTCTTATTGCTTGTGGCACAACTTGATCTGCTAACATGATCTTGGGGTTCACTTCAAACAAGCGCTTGGCTTCTTCTGCCCCGTATTTCTTTGTCACGTAGGTATAGGCTTTGGTCATGTCCGGCTTGTTGGTAATAAGGTTGTGTCCATTGCTGGCGATGATGTCTACTAAGCCATGACGTAACATTTCTTTTGCTCTTGTTTTCTCAGGTTTCTGACGTATGTCTATGATATTGCCTGCACTACACTGAATCAGAACGCCTTGCTCCCTTAGGTTTAAGAGTCCTTCCATGTCGCTTGTAAAGCAATTATAGACTTCTGCATGGGCAAGAATCGGTTGGTAGCCAAGTGCAATCAACCCTTGTAGACCTTTGTCCATTTCTTCAAAAGGGATGTCCCTTCTGAATTCTACCAATACATAGCGGGTCTTGTTCATGGTTCTCATCTCGACTTGTTCGAGTTGGCTTAGGTCTTGCTTAGAGAGATAGACTTCTGCTCCTAGATAGAGTTCCATGTCTGGATAGGTGGTTTGAATATAGGTACGTAACTTCTCGAATTCTTGAAGCATATCCTTGTCGTTAGCCATATGGCCTCTAAATTCAGCTGGGTGATTCAAGTGGGGGGTTGCTACAATTGTTCTTACACCTTGATCATAGCTTATCTTCACCATCTCCAGTGCGCATTCTATAGTATCCGGTCCGTCATCCATATTGGGGATGAGATGATAATGTATGTCAATCATGGGCTGCCTCCTCGTCTAGTCTTATATACCTATATCATGAGTCTATGTTACTATATTAAAAATATTTTATGGTCTTATATAATTATATAAGTTATCGGTATATGTGTCAACAGTGCCCTACTGATTTGTCTGAACCTTTAGGACAAGATAGTTGTCATCGAATACATGATGCTCAATAAAGCATACAAAAAACGCCCCTTGGGTGAAAGGGCGTTTTTTGATATTTATTATAATAAAGTATGGTTAAAGGGTCAAAACTAAGTTTCACTAAATTCGCCTACCATATGTAGATTACGTTGATACATTCATAACTACATATGGTAGGTGAAAGTTCAACTATATAGTTTTGACGCCTTAACCAAAGTATGAATCATCATTATTTGTTTAATCTTCTTATAACATCATATTGCTCGTCATGGCTTTCGATGAAGCCTTGGACCTTGGTCTCGATGCCTGTGTAGTTGTCAAATTCCACAAAGGCTTTTTTGAGCTTAGCAACGATCTCATCGGACATGTCTTTTCTAGCTGCAAGAACATCTTTTGGTATGTCGTCGGTCTTGGATATAATATTCAGCTCATTGGTGCGGATGCCGTTTATTGTCGCTGCTTCAAAAGCTTCATTGAAGGTTGCGCCTGCATCCACTTCCCCTTGCATTACAGCGTTAATGACGTTGTCATGGTTGCCCAGGAATAGGACTTTACTAAAGAGGGTATCCGGATTCATGTTGTTGCCCTTGATGCTGTCTCTAGCATAGAGGTAACCGGAAGCGCTTTTCTCATCCACATAGCCAAAGGCTTTGCCTTTTAGGTCATTCATGCTCTTAACACTACCGTCCTTACGGGCGATGATGTAACCGTTGTAGGAACTCTTGCCCCCTACTTTTGGTGTGACCACCGGCTTAACATCGGCTTGTTCTTTGGCGTTGACATAGGCAAAAGGTGAGAACCATCCGATATCGATTATACCGTTTTTGACACTATCGCTTAGAGCGTCATAGTTCTTTACAATGATGGTTCTGGCTTTTAGGCCAACGCTGTTACAAACCCGTTCAAGGATGGGTATGTACATCTTCTTGATGGCTTCCGGTGCGATGAAGGGGTTGACACCAAAAATAATCTCGTTGTCTTTCTTGAAGTTAACCGCTTCTTTTTGTAGGTCTTCTGCCATCTCACTGATCTTGTTACAGAAGTCAAGGACTTCCCCGTTCTTCTTGTTCTGTGTCTCAACCATCTCAATGGACTTGTAAGTAATGTTGTGGGTTTCTTCTACGGCACAGGTAACATCTTCAATGGCTTTTTCAATCTCCATGGTGGTGTTTTTCTGAACAAGAGATACTTTGGTTAATTCAGATATATTGGTTTTGACTTCGTTTAAGATGCCTTCAATCTCGTTTATGACTTGTGAGGACTCCTTGATGACATTGTCCACATCATTCATACGGTCACCAATCTCACTCATGGCGTTGTTGGAAGTGGTTATCTTAGTTAAGATTGTCTTAACCACACCTTCTATAACGGAGATGGCTTCATCGGTCTGCTCTGCCAGCTTACGAATCTCTGTGGCAACGACGGCAAAGCCGCGTCCTGCTTCTCCGGCTCTTGCTGCTTCAATGGCTGCATTGAGGGCAAGTAGGTTGGTTTGACTGGAGATCTTACGGATATAGTCGACAATCTCATAGATCTTATTGGATGAGCTTTGTAGTTCCACGTTGTTGTCTGTGGCTACGGTGGTCACTTCATTCAAACTGAGCATGAAATCACCGATGCTCTGTATGGTCTTTTTGTTCTTCTCCAGCATCTCTATGGAAGTCTGAGAATGTCTTTCAATCTCTAAGGCGCTGGTGTTTAAATTGGTAGAGGTGCCTACCAGTTCATTGATGCTTGCGTTGATTTCTTCTGAGCTTGCTGCGTTTTGCTCACTAAAGCCTTCTATCTCATAAGAAATCTTGGCCAGCTTGTTGAAGGTGTTAATGTTGTCTTGAGACAACCACAGAAGTTGTTGGGAATCAAAGCCCATGCCTTCTGCTATGTTAAACAATTTCTCGTCCAGTCCTGCTTTTAAGCTATCGGACATGGCACTTGACTGATTCGCCTTCTGTGAACCATCCGGTCCTTGTTGTGCCTTTGTAACGTTTAACATTCTATCTGCTGCTATAACAACAAGAATGCTAAGTACAAGGGTTAGGACCAAATCAATCCAAGTTCCCATGCTTAGAAAGATTGTAATCCCTTGAACTGCCAGTAACCCAATGCCTGCAACTAAATAAAATTTCATCTTCTGATTCATTATGTCACCATCCCATTATATCATATTCTTACTACAAGTTAATTTTTACTAAATCGGTTAATGCCTTGGCTGATTTAACTTATCATCCTATAGACACACTTATACTATTGTATCATCTTGATAATGAAAAGTCTAGAACAACCTATGGTTAACAGTCCTTATGTAATTGGTTAATAAGTTAAGCCCTTGGATGCGCTTTTATATAAACATCCCTTAGTTTAAAATCATTCAATTTTGAATAGACCTGGGTTGTTGAGATATTGGCATGACCAAGCATCTCCTGAACGGATCTTAGATCTGCACCGTTCTCAACCAAATGGCTGGCAAAGGAATGTCTTAAAATGTGGGGTGTTATTTTTTTTCTGATCCCGGCTTTTTTTGAATAAAACTTGACGATCTTCCAAAACCCTTGACGGCTCATTGACTCGCCAAGACAACTGACGAAAAGTGTCTTTTCATTGGTTTCTTTGATCATTTGGTTGCGCGGCCCGTTCATATACTTGAACAATGCCAGTTGTGCGGCTTGTCCAACCGGTATAATCCTTTCACCTTTAGAGGATGAGCATTTGATGTAGCCCATCGTAATGTTGATGTCGTCTTCACTAAGTCCAATGAGTTCTGTAACCCTAATCCCTGTAGCATACAGCAATTCAAGCATAGCCTTATCTCGAATGCCTTTGTCATCATTATCGTAAGGTTGAGCCAATAACAACTCAATCTCCTCAAAGGTCAAAACCTCCGGTGCTTTTTTCTCCACCTTTGGCGTGATTAACATCTCTGTAGGGTCTTTGTGAATGAGGTTACGACGTAATAGATATTGGAAAAAGGACCTAAGTGAAGCCATATTTCTAGAAATGGTTGAAGGCGCTCTACCTTTGTCTTCCATTGCTTTGATATATGCATTCAGTTGGGTGCCTGTTATGCCACTTAGTTCTTTGGTGTCGAAATGTCCTTGTATAAACTCGATAAAATGGTTGACATCCCTATGGTAGGATTGAATTGTATTGTCTGATGCACCTTTTACTTGGTCTAGGTACACGAGGAATTCCTTCACACTTTGTTTCATGACTACGCCCTTCAAACTTATAAGATGGTCTAATTATACCAAAGTCAGAGAAAAAAGTCGACAATTACCAAAATCTTTTTCATTTTCGTGGATATTTTGGTTAAAATGCTTAAAACGGATAAGAAGAAGAAACCATTGGTCTCTTCTTCCTGGGCCGCCTCATTCTCATCTTCTCTAATAAGGCCCTTATGCTCTTTCCAAGCTGACCTTGTAGGCCAGAATGGCTGATATGGTTTTGTTGTCGGTCAATCGATCATCAAAGACCATGTCGACCAGTTCATCTAAGGTGTAACGCTCGATGGTGACGAACTCATCTTCATCTAAGTTCTGTTTGCTTTGGACTAGGTTCTTTGCTACAAAGATATGAATGACTTCATCGCATATGCCAATGCTTGAGAAGAATTTGTACAAAAAGGTTACATCTTCTGAGGTGTAGCCGATCTCTTCTTCTAGCTCTCTTTTGGCACAGTCCAGTGGGTCTTCGTCCGGTGCATCAAATACTCCGGCCGGAATCTCTAAGGTATAGTCGTCACTGGCGTTCCTGTACTGTCGTACCATGACAATCTTGCCTTCATCATCTATGGGTATGACCGCCGATGCACCGGGATGCATGATCAGTTCCCAGTCTACTTCTTTGCCGGTGGGTGTTACCAATCGGTCATGGAAGAGATGAACGCGCTTGCCTTTGTGGATCTCGGTACGCTTGATGCGTCTGAATTTTTTTTCCATGGGCCCTCCTTCTTTTACTTAACGGCTTATTTAAATGTTTTGGTCTTGTCATAGCAGGCCACCATGGCTTCTATGATGCTGCTCTTGAAACCGTTTTTCTCAAGCACTCGGACGGCTTCTATGGTGGTCCCGCCTGGTGAACATACCGCGTCTTTTAGAGCTGCCGGATGGGTCTTGGTCTCAAGTACCATCTTGGCGGCGCCTAACATGGATTGAGCCGCCAGTTCGTAACTGATCTGCCTTGGCAAGCCTATAAGGACGCCGGCGTCTGCCATGGCCTCAATCATCATAAAACCATAGGCCGGTGAACTCCCTGATATCGGGACTACCATATCCAGTTGGTGTTCTGTTAGTTCTACGCCTCGACCAAAGGATTCAAAAAATGTGCGTATGAAGTCCATTTCTGCTTGACTATAAGCATCATGGGAAAAACAATACCCAGTCATGCCTTCTAGAACAAGGGCTGGTGTGTTTGGCATACTGCGCACCACTCTGGTTTTTTCCCCTAAGGTGTTTTTGATATGGTCTATGGTGATACCAGGGGCGATGGATATAATAATCTGTGTGGGCTTAACATAGCTTCGAATGTCTTCCATGACCGCTTTTAGATACTGGGGCTTGACTGCCAGTACAATGATGTCTACGGACTTTGTCAGACTGTGGTTGTCTGCTGTATATGGTATACCTGTTTCTGCTTTGATCTCTTCCATCAGGTCCTTGTTGATGTCTGTATAGGTCAGGTTGGTCTTGTCTAGTGCTGTGGATGCGCCTTTTAACATGGCAGATCCCATATTTCCAATGCCGATGAATCCAATCTTCATACTACCTGCCTCCTTGTTCTAGGGTCTAAACGGACAGTTCCGCTTTTTTCCCTAATATGGCTTTGTTTGCTTCTAATATAGGCCCTACATAGCCGCTTATGAAGTCATCCACCTGCTGGGGTGCACGTCCTACAAAGTTCTCCGGTTCTAAGATGGCATACATCTCTTCTTCTGTCATCTTGAACTGGGAATCGGCTAAGATCCGTTCGATCAGGTCGTTGGGCAAGCCTTCCATCTTAACTTGCTTTCCGGCTTCCATAGAGTGGGTTCTAATCAGCTCATGGAGTTCTTGTCTGTCGCCCCCTCTTTTGACCCCTTCCATCATGATGATCTCCGTGGCCATAAAAGGCAGTTCACTCATAACCCTGTTACGGATGACCTTCGGGTAGACAACGAGACCGTCTACTACGTTCATGAAGATCTCTAGTATGGCGTCTACAGCAAGAAAAGCTTCCGGTATGGCCAAACGCTTGTTGGCACTGTCATCTAAGGTTCGCTCAAACCACTGGGTTGAAGCGGTGATGGCTGGGTTGAGGGCGTTACAGATTACATGTCTTGCTAGAGATGAAATACGCTCTGTTCGCATGGGATTACGCTTATAGGCCATGGCGGAGGATCCGATCTGACTCTTCTCAAAGGGTTCTTCCATTTCTTTTAGGTTCTGTAACAGTCGCATGTCGTTACTGAACTTATAGGCTGACTGAGCGATGCCGCTTAAGATGTTCAAAAATTGTGAATCTAACTTCCTAGGGTATGTCTGTCCTGTTACAGGATAGGAGGAGGTGTAGCCTACCTTCATCGCGATGAGTTCATCTAACTTCTTGACTTTTTCATGGTCGTTCTCAAAAAGACTTAAGTAAGTCGCTTGGGTGCCTGTGGTGCCTTTAGCGCCTCTTAGAAGCCTTTTGGAGAGTTGATGGTTCATATCTTCAAGGTCTAACAGTAAGTCCTCTAACCATAGGCAGGCACGCTTACCAACGGTGGTGAGTTGTGCCGGTTGAAAATGGGTGAAGCCAAGTGTGGGCATGTCTTTATAAGTCATGGCAAAGGCCGCTAACTTGTCTATGACATTGATCAGCTTGTCTTTTAGTAAGGATAAGGCTTCATTCATGATGATGATGTCTGTGTTATCCCCTACATAGCAGCTGGTTGCACCCAGATGAATGATGGGCTTGGCTTTTTTGGCTTGTTCACCATAGGCATATACATGGGCCATCACATCATGTCTGACTTCTTTTTCTCTGGCTATGGCAACGTCGTAGTTGATGTCTTCTGCATAGGCTTTTAGTTCCTCTATCTGCTCATCGGTTATATCCAGTCCCAGTTCTTTCTCTGCTTCTGCCAAGGCAATCCATAGCTTACGCCAGGTCTTGAACTTCTTGTCCGGTGAGAAAAGGTAGAGCATTTCCGGACTGGCATACCTAGATCCTAGTGGGGTTTCGTATGTATTGTTCATATGGGTATCCTTTCAACTTGATGATCGTCGTCTTCTATAGGGTTCCTTTTTTAGTTTTCTTAAAATAGTATAGCACATATTCGGGTTTCTGTGGTTAAGGTCATGTGGAAATAGACTAAGAAAAATGTTTTCTCAGTCTATCTGTTTTATATATTATAGGGCTATTTCCGTTTTTTGATCCAGTCGCTGAATGTATTTGTGAATGGATACCAACTCGATGCACACACATAAGATCTCTATGGCTTTTTCTAGTTCATCCATAGGTGGAAAAGTGGGTGCAATACGTATATTGCGGTCATAGGGGTCTTTGCCATAGGGGTAGGTGGCACCGGCCGGTGTGAGCTTAAGGCCCACAGATTCTGCCATTGTAACCACTTCTTTGGCACAACCTTCCATGACGTCCAGATTGATGAAATAACCGCCTCTTGGTATACTCCAGGTTGCGATATGACGGTCTGATAGTTGCTCATCTAATATCTTAAGGACCATGTCAAACTTTGGCTTGATGATCTTGGCGTGTTTTTTCATATGGTTCTTGACGCCTTGTAGGTCTTTTAAGAAGGCTGAATGTCTATATTGATTGATCTTATCCGATCCAATGGTCTGAACACCCATGATGCCAAGTATAAAATCTATGTTGTTCTTGCTGGCTGCCATGGCTGCAACTGAGGCACCGGCAAAGGTGACTTTGGACATGGAGGTGAAAAGATAGGGGCGGTCTTCTGTTCCTATGGCTTTACAAGCATCCATAATGTTCATAAGGGGCTGTGTGTCATCATAAAGTTCATGGACCACATAGGCATTGTCCCATATGATTCTAAAATCTGTGGCCGCCGTCTTCATCTTGGCCAAGCGCTCCACCACACGGTCGGAATAAGTAATCCCCGTTGGGTTAGAGAACTTAGGTACGCACCAGATACCTTTGATGGAGGGGTCTTTTGCCACTAAGGCTTCAACCTGATCCATATTCGGTCCTTCGTCGGTCATATCTACGTTGATCATCTCCATACCGAATTTTTCACATATGGCAAAGTGTCTGTCATAACCCGGTACAGGACACAGGAATTTGAGGTCTTTTATATGACACCATGGTTCCTCTTCTTCGGATGTGCCAAAAAGCATGACTTTGGCTAGGGTGCTGTACATCATGTTAAGGCTGGAGTTCCCCCCTATGATAATCTCTGAAGGATCTACTTCTAAGATCTCTGCAAAAAGATTCTTGGTTTGGGGTATGCCGTCTAAGGTACCATAGTTTCTAAAGTCGTCGTTTGGGTTCTTCTCTAGTGGTATCTTAATATCTAACAAGGCGTTAGACAGATCCAACTGATCGGAACATGGTTTACCACGGGCCATGTTTAGGTCGTGGTTTTCGCTTTCGTATCTTTTCAACTGCTGTTCCAGTTCAAGACGTAGCGCATCTAAGGATTCTTTTGAAAATTGAGAGTAGTATGCCATAAGCGCCTCCTAAAAATTACACACATATAAGGTTAAAGCGTTAAAACTGAGTTTGACTCTTTAACCATGTAAGCCGTTTGTTAGAAACAGCCTATGTATAGAATAGCATGTTTTGCAAGATTTGAAAAGTGCTTTTTCATTTTTCAGTCTATTTTTCCTTTTTACTTAGACTATTTTTATTTTAATGCAAGAAAATATTTTTTCAGATTCAAATGTCTTTTGATACCGGTTAAAAAAAGCGTTTAAAAAGGCGTTATCTATAATAGATAACGCCTTAACTTTATTTAGCGTATTCAATGGATCTGGTTTCCCTGATTACGTTGACCTTAATCTGGCCTGGGTATTCAAGTTCTTCCTCGATCTTTTTAGCAACTTCCCTAGCGAGTAACACCGTCTCTAAATCTGTTGTCTGGTCCGGTATTACCATTATTCGAATCTCTCTACCTGCTTGTATAGCAAACGATTTTTCTACACCTTTAAATTCATCAGCAATTTCTTCAAGTTTTTGTAGTCTTTGGATGTATGTATGCAATGTCTCTCTTCTGGCTCCCGGTCTTGCAGCGGATATTGTGTCTGCCGCTTGTACGAGAACAGATATGAGGTTCGTTGGTTCTACATCACCGTGATGTGATTCCACAGCATTGATGACAACTTCCGATTCCTTGTATTTTCTACACAAATCTGCTCCGATTGATATATGAGAGCCTTCCATTTCATGATCAACAGCTTTACCGATATCGTGCAATAAACCTGCACGTTTTGCAAGACGGATATCAAGTCCGATCTCACCGGCCAGTAAACCACATAAGTGGGATACTTCTATAGCATGCTTCAATACATTTTGTCCATAACTTGTACGGAATTTCATTTTACCAAGAAGTCTAACAAGTTCCGGATGTACTCCGTGAACCCCTGTCTCAAATGTAGCGTTTTCGCCTTCTTCAAGTATGATTTGTTCCACTTCACGCTTAGCTTTCTCTACCATTTCCTCAATTCTTGCAGGATGGATTCGACCATCCACTATGAGTTTTTCAAGGGCTATGCGTGCAATTTCTCTTCTGATTGGATCAAAGCCTGACAATATGACAGCCTCTGGTGTATCATCAATGATTAAGTCGATACCCGTAAGTGTTTCTAGTGTACGGATGTTACGTCCTTCACGACCAATAATACGTCCTTTCATCTCATCATTTGGAAGATGAACTACTGATACAGTCGTTTCAGCAACATGGTCAGCTGCACATTTTTGTACCGCTGTTGCAAGAATCTTTCTTGCGTTCTTTGTTGCGTCTTCTTTTGCTTTTGCTTCTAATTCCTTAACAATTACTGCTGTTTCATGTTGTACTTCTTCTTTAACTGATTTTAAAAGGTATTCTTTTGCTTGTTCGGTAGTTAATCCAGAGATTTTTTCTAATTCTGATAGGTGTTGCTGTTTTAGTTGTTCTACTTCATCTCTTAGTTTGTTGAGGTTTTCGTCTTTTGCGGCTAGTTGAGCTTCTTTCTTCTCGAATGACTCTGCCTTTTTGTCGATCGCTTCTTCTTTTTGCTGAATGCGACGTTCCAATCGGGTCAACTCATTGCGGCGCTCCTTAACTTCTTTATCAAGATCATTTTTAATCTTAAATACTTCATCTTTAAGATCTAAACGTGCTTCTCTTTTGATTGCTTCGCCTTCCTTAATCGCATCATCTACGATTTTTCTGGCTTTTTGTTCAGCAGAACCAAATTGAGCTTCGGCAACGTTCTTTCTATACATGACACCAAGATAAAATGCAAGTGTACCAACGACAACGGCCACTACAACAGGTATGAGTATGTTTAGTAATTCCAACTATAACACCTCCTCTGTATTCACTTTTCATTGTACGAAATTGTAAATATACAATCATTACAATTGTAAAAAATTACAACAAGTAAATTCTATACTTTTTTAAGCATTATGTCAAGTTATATGACAGCATTTCAAAATAAACAATCCTTTATTCACACTTAGGATTCGTCTTTTGTCTTAAGATAAGTCATTATGACGGATTGGATGACATCATAATCAAAGCCTTTGTATGCTAAAAATCGGGCCATCTTATTGTATTCTTGTCTTGTTACGGCCTTGTTGTTGTATTTTTTCTCAAGGAGTTTCTGGGCTGTTTCATAGTCTGTTTCTCGGTGGTCTACTGTTTCAAAGAAGGCTTTGATGGTGTCTCTTGGCATGCCTTTTTCACTTAACTTCATTTCAATCATCCGTCGACTCTTGGTGGCTTTCTGATACCTATAATATTTTTCGATATAGGTTTCATCATTTAGAAAGCCAAGCTTTATAAAATATGCCAGTATGGCTTCAATGATGGCTACCGGATAATCTTCTTTGATCAATTTCTTCCTGATTTCTTCTATGACATAATCTTTTTTGCACAAGAGATGATAGACCCGTTTCTTCCCCCTGGTAGTCATGGCTTTTGTGGCCAGCTCCCATGTATCTTCTTCGATGGCTTCTCCTTGGACCATCTTGAAGGCTTTGAGCTCCTTATAATATAAGATGACATAATCATCCTTGTCTAATATAATCTTGTATTTGCCTTTTTCCAACTTCCTGATCTCTTCTATATGCATCACGTCACCCTTTTTGTCCTTATGCCATTCACACGATACACAAAGGCGACCTTAAGATACCAAGGTCGCCTTTGTTATGTTTTTGAGGGGCTTATTTTTTTTCTGCTACTTTGTTGTCTGTTGCTTTTTTATCTGAAGCTTTTTTGTCTGCTTTTTTGTCTGCTTCTTCTTTTTCTAAGGCGATGGCAATCTCTTCTTTTGTTTTTCCGAATCCGTAATGACTACGAATCTGTTCATCGATTCTGTTACAGACTTCTGGGTTCTCCTTCAAATAGATCTTGGAGTTCTCTCGGCCTTGTCCTAAACGGATATCGCCATAGGAAAACCAAGCCCCACTCTTTTGTACAAAATCCAGATCCACACCTAAGTCCAGTAAGTCACCTTCTCTTGAAATACCTTCACCGAACATAATGTCGAATTCAGCCAGCTTAAAAGGTGGTGCAACCTTATTCTTAGCTACCTTAACGCGGACACGGTTACCCACCATGTTAACGCCTTGCTTTAAGGTCTCAATACGTCTAATATCCAGTCGAACAGATGCATAGAACTTAAGGGCACGTCCACCAGTGGTTGTCTCCGGACTCCCAAACATAACCCCAATCTTCTCTCTTAATTGGTTAATGAAAATAACGATACAGTTAGACTTAGATACAATCCCTGCAATCTTACGAAGGGCTTGGGACATGAGTCTTGCTTGAAGACCGACATGAGAATCACCCATCTCGCCTTCAATCTCAGCTCTTGGTACTAAGGCTGCTACAGAGTCAATAACGATGATGTCAATGGCACCGGATCTAACCATGGTCTCAGCGATCTCAAGGGCTTGTTCACCATTGTCCGGCTGAGAGATATATAAGTTGTCGATGTCCACACCAATCTTCTTGGCATAACTTGGATCAAGAGCATGTTCTGCGTCTACGAATCCGGCGACGCCGCCTGCTTTTTGAACCTCTGCCAACATATGTAGGGCGAGGGTTGTCTTACCACTGGATTCAGGTCCATAGAGCTCTATGATTCGACCTCTTGGAACCCCACCGGCACCTAGGGCAATGTCCAAACTAAGGGCCCCCGAAGGAACGGTCTTGACATTCATATGTTCATTGCTCTCTCCAAGCTTCATGATGGAACCTTTACCATATTGTTTTTCAATGTGTGTAATAGCCGCTTCCAGGGCTTTTGTCTTTTCGTTTGTCATAAGAAATACCTAGGTCAACCCACTAGGTTCCCCCTTCCATATTATATCGAACGTGTGTTCTTTTATTCATTATAGTACATATGTTCCCATGCGTCAACCTTTTTTATTGTTACTTATTTTCAGTTCTTCTTTTAAAAGACTGTATAAGGTTGTTAGGGCATACTGAACACTGTAATCTCGAATCTTCTTGCGGTTGCCGTTAAAGTGGAAGGTGGTTCCATGGCTTTTGCCATTGATGGTAAAACCCATACATACCATGCCTACAGGTTTCTCTGGTGTGCCACCATCCGGACCGGCGATGCCGCTGATGCCTACACCAATAGAGGCATCCGATACTTTTGCTACCCCTTCTGCCATAGCAATGGCGACGGCTTCACTTACGGCGCCTTCTTTTAACATAAGAGCATGGGGCACTTTTAACCATGTTTCTTTGGAGCCATTGGAGTAGGTGACAAATCCATTTCTATACACCTGTGATACCCCCGGCACATTAATGATTCGGCTGCTTAGCAAGCCGCCGGTACAAGACTCAGCTATGGCTATGGTGTGGTGTTGGTCCTTGATCATCTCTACCACTACTTCTTCTAGGCTTCTGCCATCATAACTGTAACAATAGGGCTCTAAAAATGGCATGAGTAATGCTGTTGTCTCTTCTATAAGCTTCTTGCCTTCTTTTTTGGTTCCTGTGATGGCTGTGACCCGAATGTTGACTGATCCTAGCTTGGCATATGGTGCTATTCTGGGATTGTCAGAGATATCCATGATGTGACCAATCATCTCTGCCAAGTCACTCTCACCAATGCCTGATAGTTGAAATATTCTAGACGTGATCACATTAGCGCTTAAGGTCTCTAATATAGGTGCTACTTCTTTTTCAAACATGGGCATGAGCTCTCCTGGTGGCCCCGGTAATAAGATGTAATGGGTCTCTTCATCTTTTATATAGATGCCTGGTGCGGTCCCGTTTTCGTTCTTAAGTATACACCCACCGGTGGGCTTGTAGGCTTGTTTTCTATTGGTTTCTGCCATGGTTCTTTTCCGTTGCTCGAAAAAAAGACGTATGTCTTCAAGGGCCGTTTCATCTAAAACCATGGTTCTTTCTAAGGCTTTGGCTACGGTTTCTTTTGTCATGTCATCATAGGTCGGACCCAATCCTCCGGTGAAAACAATCACATCTGATCGCCTTCTTGCGGTTCCGATGGCATCTAGCAATCTTTCTTCATGATCACCGACCACCACTTGATAGGCCACTTCTATGCCCAGATCGGTCATGCTTTTACTTAGGTATCTGGTGTTGGTGTTTAAGGTGTCCCCAATTAAGATTTCGTTGCCGACACAGATGATTTCTCCAATCATATACATACCTCGCTTATGGAAACTATGACCTGTTTACATGGAGCCTTTGAATACTTCCAGATTCTTGAGCACATAATCTGTTCCTGATATAACGGTAAATAGTGTGGATGCAGCAATCAGTACCCACTCTACTGAACCCATAAAAGCAAAGGGCAGTTCAAGAAGTACCACAATAATCATAACCATGGTTGTCGCCGTCTTAAGCTTACCCCACCAGCTGGCCGCTAAGACGATGCCTTTGGCTGCTGCTACCAGTCTAAGACCACTGATGACGAATTCACGGCTGATGATGATGATGATGATCCAGGCTGCTATTTGGCCCACTTCCACCATATAAATGAGGGCAGCTGTTACCAATAATTTGTCTGCTAAAGGATCCATAAATTTACCAAAGTCCGTTATCAGATTCCTAGACCTTGCAATATGGCCGTCTAGTAAGTCTGTTAAGGATGCAATAATAAAGACGAATACCGCTACGTAGCGTATGATTGGATCCTCGGATACATAGAGCAGTACTAAGAAAACAGGAATCAATAATATCCTTAATATGGTTAATCTATTGGCTAAATTCATCGTAAACCTCCCCGATTAAATCGTATTCATTATAATCTGTTACCTGAACCTGTACAAATTCACCTGCTAGTAATTCAAAGGGTGATGATATGAATATAGCGCCGTCAACACCAGGTGCATCTTTATAGGTTCTTCCCATATAGACTTCTTCCTCAGGCATATAACCTTCTATGATACATGGGATGATTTTGCCTACCATGGCTTCATTTTTGTCCATGGAGATCTCTTGCTGCTGTGCCATCAGACCGTCCCTTCTAGCTTCCATAATCTCAGCGTCTACATGCCCCGACATCTGGGCTGCTTTGGTGCCTTCTTCTATGGAATAGGTAAATACCCCAACCCGTTCAAGGCGATGGTCTTTTAAGAAGGTTTTTAGAATCGTATAGTCTTCTTCTGTTTCACCTGGGAAACCTACTATGAAGGTAGAACGTATGGTTATGTCCGGCATGGCTCTTCTTAACTTGTTGATGACTTCTATAATAGAAACCCGATTGCTGTGTCTGGCCATTCTGTTTAATATTGGATCGCTCACATGCTGTATGGGTATGTCGATATAGTTACATATTTTCTCTTCTGCTGCCATGAGGTCAATGAGTTCATCGGTGATGTCTTCCGGATAACAATAGAGCAATCGAATCCACTGTATACCTTCAATCTTAACCAGTTCTCTTAGTAATCTTGGTAGGGCTTTTTCCTGATATAGGTCCACCCCATATTTGGTTACGTCTTGAGCGACGATGATGATCTCTGATTTGCCTTGGGAAACCAGATACTGGGCTTCTTCTACCAGACTCTCAATACTTCGGCTTCTAATCTTGCCTCTTAGGCTGGGTATGATGCAATAGGTACAGTGGTTGTTACAGCCTTCTGATATCTTTAAATAGGCATAGTGGGCTGTTTGATCCCCAATACGCTTAATATAGGGTTCACAGGCATAATTAATGTCTTTGAAACTGATATAAGGCTCTTCTCTCAAAATGATGTGGTCTAAGGCTTCTACGATCTCATCGTAGTTAGAGGTGCCAAGGGCGCCGTCTAGTTCCGGAATCTCTTGTACAATCTCTTCTCGGTAACGCTGGGTCAGACAACCAACGGCGACTAGGCCTTTGAGATGACCTTCTGTTTTGTATTGGGCCATCTCTAAAATGGTGCGAACGCTTTCTTCTTTAGCATCATGAATGAAGCTACAAGTGTTAACGATGATGACATCCGCTTCACTTTCTTCGTTGATCAGTTCATAACCGGCATCTACAATGTGACCTAACATCACCTCTGTATCCACCAGGTTTTTATCGCATCCTAGGGATACAAAAAAGATTTTTCCTTTTGACATAGTGCCTCCTAATTTTTCTCGTATGCTTTTACACAATTGCTTATGAGCATGGCTATGGTCATGGGACCGACGCCTTTGGGGACCGGGGTGATGGCACCTGCCACCTCTACACAGTCATCAAAGTCCACATCGCCACATAGCTTGCCGTTCTCATCTCTATTGATGCCCACATCAATGACCACGGCGCCTTCTTTGACAAATTCTTTGGTTACAAATTTGGCTCTGCCGATGGCAACGATGAGTATGTCTGCTTGTTTACAAACCTCAGGTAGGTTCTTGGTTCTTGAGTGGGTTACGGTTACTGTGGCATGTTCTCTAATCATAAGCATGGCGATGGGCTTGCCTACGATGTTACTACGACCGACGATGACACAGTTTTTCCCAGACATCTCTATCTGACTGCGCTTCATGAGTTCAATGATGCCGGCCGGTGTACAAGATACGAACCCGTCATGGCCGATGCTTAGATTCCCAACATTGATGGGATGGAAGCCATCTACATCTTTTTTGGGGTCAATGGTCATGATGACCAAGTCATCGTCTATATGGGCAGGTAATGGCAATTGTACCAGGATGCCATGGACATCTTCTCTTTCGTTCAGTTCTTGAACGAGTGCCAAGATTTCTTCTTGGGTCGTGGCTTCAGGGAGTTCATAGGATAAGGAACGAATCCCAACATATTCACAGGCCCGCTTCTTGTTCCTGACATATACCTGAGATGCTTGGTCTTCACCGACTAAGACAACGGCTAAGGTTGGCTGTCCTTTGGTGGATACCATGTTTTCCACTTTGTCTTTTAACTCGTTTTTGATATCTTCTGCAATCTGTTTTCCATTAATAATCTCTGCTGACATAGTCCCTCCTAAAACAATCCGGAAATGTTGCCGTCATCATCAATATCGATGCTCTGAGCTGATGGTAGCTTAGGTAGTCCGGGCATGGTCATAACATCACCGGTTAAGGCTACAATAAACTCCGCACCGGCGGATACATTCAGGTCTCTTACGGTGATATTAAAGCCTATTGGACGTCCTAATTTACTTGGGTCATCGGACAGTGAATACTGGGTTTTTGCAATACATATCGGTAACTTGTCCAGTTGTAGACCTTCTATTTTCTTCATCATCTTCATGGCTTTGGCAGAATAATTGACTTCATCTGCGCCGTAGATTTTTGTTGCAATGGCATTGATTTTTTCTTTGATGGTATCGTTCACATCATAGAGCGGTCTAAAGTCAGATGGCTTGTTGTTGAGGGTATCAAGGACCACATTGGCCAGTTCTAGGCCACCTTCTCCGCCTTTTTCCCATACATTTGAGATGGCAAAAGCACAACCCATAGCTTCACAGGTTTCTTTGACATAGGCCACTTCTGCTTCTGTATCGGTTACAAAATGGTTTAGGGTCACGATTACCGGAACTTGGTAATGGAATAGGTTCTCTATGTGTTTTTCTAGGTTGACAAAGCCTTTTTTGAGTGCGTCTAGATCTTCTGTTGCCAGTTCTTTGACATTTCTGCCACCATTGTATTTAAGGGCTCTTATGGTCGCTACCAATACAATTGCGTTTGGTTTTAGGCCTGCTTTTTGACATTTGATGTCTAGGAACTTCTCAGCCCCAAGGTCAGCACCGAATCCGGCTTCTGTTACTACAATATCGGCTAGTTTTAGGCCGTATTTGGTGGCTCTGACTGAGTTGCACCCATGGGCGATGTTGGCAAAGGGTCCACCATGTAGGATGGCTGGTGTGTTTTCAAGGGTCTGAACCAGATTAGGGTTGATGGCTTCTTTTAGTAAGGCCGCCATGGCACCTTCTGCTTTTAAGTCATGGGCTGTTATCGGATCGCCTTTTCTTGTATAGGCGACGATAATCTGTCCCAGTCTTTTTTTCAAGTCTTTCAAGTCGTTAGAGAGGCATAATATGGCCATGACTTCTGATGCCACTGAGATCATAAACCCATCTTCTCTTGGTACACCTTGCATGCTGCCGCCAAGGCCTACGATGATGTTTCTAAGGGCACGATCGTTCATGTCCACGACGCGCTTCCATACGATGTGTCTGGTGTCGATGTTGAGGTCATTGCCTTGTTGTAAATGGTTGTCTAACATGGCTGATAATAGGTTATGGGCGATGCTGACGGCATGAATGTCCCCTGTAAAATGAAGGTTGATGTCTTCCATTGGAATGACCTGTGCGTATCCACCACCGGCTGCGCCACCTTTGATGCCCATACAGGGACCAAGGGAAGGTTCACGCAGTGCTATGATGGCTTTCTTGCCAAGGCGGCCCAGTGCTTGTCCTAGGCCGACGGTTGTGGTGGTCTTGCCTTCGCCTGCCGGTGTGGGGTTGATGGCGGTTACCAGAACCAATTTACCGTCTTCCTTGTCCTTAATCTCTTGCCATAAGCTTGCTGATAGCTTGGCTTTGTGTTTGCCGTAATAATCCAAATGGTCTTCATGAATGCCGATGGCTTCTGCTACGTTTTTGATGGGTATGATTTTTGCCTCGTTTGCTATTTGTATGTCTGACTTCATGGTTACCTCCTATAAGATATATGTTATGTCCACGCCTTGCAAGACGACCCTATACTTGTTCCTCTGTACTTAGAGGCGCTTCGGTTATAGGTTCTTCTTCTTGCTGGGTGGTACTGCCTTGTTCGCTTTCATCTTTCATCCTTACATAGGCTTCTTTGGTCATTAAGACGGTTCTTGGTTTGGAGCCTTCTTCATCGCCTACAAACCCGGCTTCATGAAGCTGATCCACAATACGGGCCGCTCGGTTGTAGCCGACTCGGAATCTTCTCTGAATCATAGATGCGGATGCTTTTTGCTTGTCGATGACCAGTTCAAGTGCTTCGTTAAAGTAGGCGTCATAATCTTCCCCATCTGCTGATGTGCTTGTCTGTTCATCGGTTTTTGCCAGTTGATGCATAATTTTCTCGTTGTAGACGACTTTGGCTTGGTCTTTTAGAAATGTTACAACGTTCTCAACTTCTTTTTCTGAAATAAAGGCGCCTTGGACCCGTACAGGCTTTTGTAATCCAACAGGGTAATAGAGCATATCCCCTTTTCCAAGTAGCTTCTCAGCACCGTTGCTATCTATAATGGTTCTGGAGTCAATCCCTGAGGAAACATTAAAGGCGATTCGACTGGGTATGTTGGCTTTGATGAGACCGGTTATAACGTCTACTGAAGGTCGTTGTGTAGCTATTATTAGATGTAGACCGGCGGCTCTGGCCATCTGTGCCAATCGGCAAATGGCGTCTTCCACGTCATTGGGGGCTACCATCATTAAGTCAGCTAGCTCATCTACAATAATGACAATCTGAGGTAGTTTCTTGCCTTCCTTGTTCTCTACGACGGCTTTGTTATAGCCACCTAGGTCTCTTACATTGGCCGCTGCAAAGAGTTTGTAGCGATCGGCCATTTCTTGAACCGCCCAGTTCAAGGCACCTGCTGCTTTTTTGGGATCTGTTACAACCGGAATCAAGAGATGAGGTATGCCGTTATAGGCACTTAGTTCCACCACCTTGGGGTCAATCATTAACATCTTGACTTCATCCGGGTTGGCTCTATAAAGAATGCTGGTTATTAGGGTATTGACACATACGGATTTACCGGAGCCTGTTGCACCGGCTATGAGTAAGTGGGGCATTCTGGCAATGTCTGCTATCATGACCTGTCCACTGATGTCTTTTCCTAAGGCAAAACAGATCTTGGAGGGGAACTTGCGAAACTCAGTGGTGTCAATAACTTCCCTTAAGGTCACCGCTTGGGTAATATCGTTGGGTACTTCTATACCCACAGCGGATTTGCCGGGTATAGGCGCTTCGATTCGAATGCCGCTTGCTGCTAGGTTCAAGGCTATGTCGTCTTGTAGATTCACGATCTTACTGACTTTTACACCTTGATCTGGTTGTAGTTCATATCTTGTTACTGTAGGACCGACGGTAACGTTTAAGATCTTGGTACCCACACCAAAGCTTTCTAAGGTCTGGACGAGTTTCTCCGCTTTTTTATTATTGGCTTCTTCTGAATAATGCTTGCCTTGGTTTAGATTGGCTTTCATTAATTCAATGGGTGGTAGCTTGTAGATCGGACGTGCCGAAACATTCTCTATCTCTGTTTGGATGGCTTCTATGGGGACCGGCTTTTCTTTTACCGGCTGTGTTTGCTTTTCCAACTGTGTTTCATTATTGGCTGCCATCATACGTTCTCTGGCTAATTCCTGTTCTTCTTGTTGGATGATCTGCTCAAATGGATCTTTTTTGCTCCCTTGGTATATTTTTTTCTTAGGGGCGTCTTCACCAATTAGAATCTCATCCCTATCTTGGGCCACTTTGCCGTCACCTATTAGGGTGGCTGTGGACAGTATGTCTTTTTGCTTGGCTTTTTTCTGAAGCTCTTGTTGCTCTTTTTTCTCTTCTCTGTCTTTCTGATAGTTTTCTGAGTAGATCTTAATCTGTTGACCTGTTTTTTCAATGCCTTTTTTGGAGACCTTGAAAACACCAATGCCTAATCCTTTGCCCATCTTAGCTATGAATTGCCATACTTTTGCTAAGGATTGCTCTGTGATCATGATGATGAGTGCCAAACTGACAATGACTAAGATGATCATACTGCCGATTCGACCGACAAGTATCTCCATCAGATCGCCCAGTACACCGCCGACCAAACCACCTGCTATATGTCCGGAGGCGGATGTTCTAAAGTACATGGCCGTAGCGGCAAAAAACGAACTGCCGGTTGATGTGAATTTGTTGATCTGTGCATCTTCAATATAATAGAGATGGTTCAAGGTGGAGACCACCAATATGGCTATAAATATCAAAGCCAGTTTATTGTTGATTCGCCTATTGCCTTTATTGAATATCTTGATGAAGGAAGCTGCAAGAATATATAAAGGCAACAAATAAGCGCCAATACCAAAAGAGCCAAACATAATATAACGCAGACCGCTACCTATGCTACCACCTAGATTAAAGTAAATACTGATGATTAACATAAATGCAAGGGCAACAAAAGAAAGCACAACTATCTCGTATTTGAGATTTGCACTTAGACCTTTGTCTTGTGTTCCACGTTTTGACGTGGTTCTTGGCTTCGTTTTTCTTCTTGTCGTCTTTGTGTTATCCATGGTATCCCCCTAAGGTGACAAACAACAACAGTATACCTACAGTATAACAGTAATAGGCGAAATAATGAATCTTACCTTTTCTTACTATTTCAAGTAATACTTTGATACATATATAGCCTACTAGTGCTGAAGCAATCATACCGGCACTATAGCTGATGATCATCTCATTAATAGGTTCCGTACTTTCGAATCTTAATACTTGTAATATGGTTGCTCCAAGGATGGCTGGTATGGACATGATGAAGCTGAATTTGACAATAAAGTCTTTGCTCATACCGGTAAAGAGTCCTGCTACTATGGTAGAACCTGCTCTAGATATACCCGGAAACGTGGCAAACCCTTGGATTAGTCCGACGAACATGGCTTTTTTGAAGCTTACATTTTCCTCGGTTAATGCACCTGAGCGCATTTTTGTTGTTAAGAGCAATAAGGTGGCTGTTATCAATAGGCCTACCGCCGGAAATATTAAAGATGTAAAGGCGTGAAGTATGAGCTTCTCAAGGACCAAGGCTACAATGACCGTAGGGATGGTTGCTACTATAATAAGCATGACAAACCTTTGGTGCTCATCTTCTATGATTATAGGGGCCGTTTTGTCCTTATTGCCTCTTTTAATCATATGGTAACTTGTATAATCCCATGTGTTCTTCAAAATGCGTAAACCACTTTTTATCAAAATCCATATCTCCGACCAAAATGCTACAAATATGGCCACTAGGGTCCCAAGATGCAAGACCACTTCAAATAAGACGCCGCTTTCTGTCTTTAAGTTAAATAATGCACTTCCAATAGCCAAATGGCCCGAACTGCTGACAGGCAAAAACTCTGTCAAGCCTTGTATGATACCCATGAGTATCGCTTCAAATAATGTCATGTCTCTCTCCTTAATACCTTCAAGTCTAACTTCTTTGTTCTTTTATTCGTTAATCGTGTAAGCCGAATGTCTCATGTAGGGCAAATACTGCCACTTCAAGGTCTTTGGCATGAATCAAGCACGCAATGGTGGATAGTGAGTCCGCTGTCTGAAGAATCTGTACCTTAACTTTGGATAGACTGCTGATGATCTTGGCCATAACGCCAGGTACGCCTGTCATCTTCTCCCCCACTACTGTTATTTTACAGCAATTGTCGATATATGAAAAGCTTACATCGTAAGCTTCTATTAACTTTATGGTTTTGTTTTTATTGATGCTTTCTGTTGTAAATACCCTGCGTTCAGGGAATATGTTGATGATGTCAATGGATACATTTTGGGCTGCAAGATCATTAAAGAATACTTCATCATCAATTGCACCTTCTACCAGGAATTGTATTCTTCCGGTTCTATGGGCTATGGAGGTGATGATTCTCTCGTTGACGGTGATTGGTTTTTCTATGTAATTGAAATGGGTGATGGTTGTACCAACTGCATCGCTGAAGGTGTTTTTGATCATCACGGGTATCCCTGAGCGTCTGGCCACTTCTACGGCCCTTGGATGAATGACTTTTGCACCACCGTCTGCCATCTGAAACAATTCATTATAACTGATATGATTGATTAACTTAGCGGTCTTACATACTATAGGGTCCGCGGTCATAATACCGTCTACGTCGGTGAAGATCTCTATGACATCGGCTTTTAAGGCTTCCCCCATTAGGGCTGCTGATGTATCAGAACCACCTCTGCCTAAGGTCGTTGTGTCTCCTTGTGTATCCATACCTTGAAAGCCTGCCACAACGGGAATATGCCCCTGTGCCAAAATATTACTAATTCTTGTTGTATCTACATAATCCACGTGAGCCTCTAGAAAATGGCTGGAGGTTCTTATTCCGGATTGTCCCCCTGTTAAGGCTTGGGCCTTCATGCCTTTGCTGCCTAGAGCGTTGGATAGTACGACGGTGGTTATAATCTCTCCACAAGCTATTAACATATCCATTTCCCGATCATCCACATGGCGACCGTCGGTTTCTAAGAGGCTGAGCAAGGTGTCGGTGGCGTAAGGTGCACCGAGCCTTCCCATAGCCGATACCACGACCACAACTTGGTCATATTTCTTCCTTGCTTCTTCTATTCTAAGGACCACTCTTTCACGACTCTCATGGGTTGCTAAGGATGTGCCTCCAAACTTTTGTATAACCAGACTCATTCCATTTCCTCCTAGACCAATAGGGTTCATTTGGCCATCTTTCATGACCCTCATTAATATATCATATTGAGCTATAAATAACAATGAAAGGGCCATTAATTTCTCATTGAAATCCACGTGTGACGCTTGTCTTACATAATGCAATCTATTGCACATTTAAGTGGGTTTATGTATACTGTTTAAGAAAGGTAGGTTGATTATATGGCTTTTGATGGCATTGTCATTTCCAATATAGTAAAAGAACTAAATGATACAATCGTAGGGGGGCGCATTGGCAAGGTGACCCAACCTGAGAAGGATGAGATTATTCTCACTGTGAGAAATCATAGAACCAATTACAAACTCTTGCTTTCTTCTATGGCCAGCATGCCCCGTCTACATCTGACGGATACCAACAAGACCAACCCCATTACTGCACTTAATTATTGTATGCTTCTTAGAAAGCATCTTATTGGCGGTCTTATTCTCTCGATTACACAGCCCAACTTTGAGAGAATTGTGGTTATTGAGATTCAGAATCTAGATGAAATGGGTGAAACCTGTTATAGAAAGTTGATTATTGAGGTCATGGGACGGCACAGCAACATTATCCTAACCGATGAGCAAGATATGATTCTAGATAGTATTAAGAGGATTGGGGCTCAGGTGAGTTCCGTTCGTGAGGTCTTCCCCAATAGACCTTATGTTTTCCCGCCGAACCAGGGCAAAGCCAATCCTTTGAGTATTCGGGATTTTGATGCTTTTTTACAGATTATTCGAGGACAAGAGGCGCTACAACAGGCGCTATACAAAAACATCACCGGTTTTAGCCCCCAGATGGCAGAAGAAATCTGTTTCAGGGCAGGCTTAAACGGTTCAACGGTTGTGGATGATTTGAATCTTGAACAGATTCAATCTGTTTATGATGTTTATACCTTGTTGATTCAGGCTATTGAAAAAGGTGATTATGCTCCGACTATGGTCTTAGATGCATCGGGCAAGCAGATTGCTTTTAGCGCTTTTCCGATTCGCTTTTATCAAAATGAGTCTTTGGTGCCTTACGATAGTGTTTCGGCAATGGTGGAGCATTTCTACCTTAATAATGCTATACAATCCAGAATCTCTCAGAAATCTGTTGATCTTAGGAAATTGGTTCAAACCAATCTGGAACGTTGTTATAAGAAGCTTAATCTACAGCTTCAACAGCTTAAGGACACAGAAGACCGAGATAAATACAAGATTGTCGGAGAGCTGATTCATGCCAACCTCTATCAAATCAAGGAAGGTGATACTGAGGTTACTGTCCTTGATTATTATCATGAGAATCAACCAAGAACCATTACGCTGGACCCGCGTTTGACACCCAGTCAAAATGCTAACAAGCAGTACGAGAAGTACAATAAGAAGAAGAGGACCCTGGCGGCCCTTAGCGAGCATATTAAAGCTACCAAAGGGGAAATCGAACATCTAGAGAGTGTAAAATACGCCCTCGCCAATGCACTTAGGGAAGAAGATCTATTAGAGGTTCGGCAAGAACTTATGGAAACCGGCTATTTGAAATTCCGTCGTTCCAAATCAAAAAAGGCTCTACAGAAAGCAGAGCCTATGCATTTTCGTTCTTCTCTTGGTCACGATATTTATGTGGGTAAGAACAATTACCAGAACGACCTTTTGGCTACTAAGTTGTCCAATGGCGGCGACTGGTGGTTTCATGCTAAGGATATTCCCGGTTCTCATGTGATTGTGAAGGCGGATGGTCAGGAGTTACCGGATGTGGTCTATGAAGAGGCCGCCGGTCTGGCTGCTTATTTTTCTAAGGACCGTGAGTCTCCCAAGGTGTCGGTGGATTATACTCTGAAGAAGAATCTGAAGAAGCCAAATGGGTCTGCACCAGGTTATGTGATTTATCATACGAATTTTTCTCTTATGGTGGCGCCGAGTCTTAAGGGTGTGACTTTGGTAAAGGATTAATAGTAATATTATAGGTAGTGGTAGTAATTTTTTGGTAGTGGTAGTAATCGAAGAAGTCATATAAACCTTTTCCTTGCCTTACACTTCGTACGGTCAGCGGGAAAGCTTTATATGACTTCTTCTCGGTAATACATCGTCATTTCGTCTAGAAAAGACAGGACTCAATCATCCTTCCTTTTTTGCATCCATGCAAAAATGAAGGACGTTCTACTTCCATGTAGAACTGTGATTGATCCCTACCTTTTCTTTCCTCATTCGGATTCGTTTCTATTTAAAATTAATGGTTGTTTAATGTGCTGACTATTTCTATATATAAAACATATTGGATTGGGATTCTAGGTAGTCGCTTACGAGTGCTTCTAGGGTTATGGCGGATAGGAGGTCTTGAATCTGTGATTGTAGGGGTTGCCATAGTTTGTTGTCTAGTAATTGATTCAAGTCTTTGTTTTTTGAGTCTGGGTCGCCAGTGTTTTCTTCACCTTCTAGGGCTAAGATGATGTCGTAGGCGGTTATTTCCTTATAGGGTCTTGATATGTTGTAACCGCCGTGTTTGCCTTTTATGCTGGTTACCAGGTTGCTCTTTTTTAGATCTGCAAAAATCTGTTCCAGATATCTTTTTGACATGTCTTCTTTGGTGTAGATGTCTTGTACGGTGGTCTTGGTGCCTGCGTCAAGGGCGATGTAGATCATGATGCGTATGCCGCATCTGGCTTTATTGGATATATGAATCATCTTAGTATATGTCCATGGATAGGTATCGTTCGCCTGTATCCGGTAGCAAGGTTAATATGGTCTTGCCTTCATTTTCAGGACGTTTTGCAATCTCAATGGTGGCCTTGACCACCGCTGCTGAGGATATGCCCACTAGGATACCTTCCTCTTTTGCCAATGCTCTCATAAATGAAAAAGCATCTTCATTGTCTACTTGATATACTTCATCAATGACGCCTTTGTTGAGTACATCAGGTACGAACCCCGCTCCAATTCCTTGTAGCTTATGAGGTCCGGGTTGTCCGCCGGATAATACCGGTGATGCGGATGGTTCTACTGCAATGATTTTTATGTCTTTTAATTTTTCTTTTAGGACTTCCCCAACACCTGTTATGGTGCCACCGGTTCCTACGCCTGAAACAAATATATCAATGTCCCCATCTGTTTGTTCTAGAATCTCAAGGGCTGTTGTTTTTCTATGGGCATCCGGATTGTCTGGGTTGGTGAATTGCTGAGGGATGAAATGATTCGGGTATGTTGCTTTAAGCTCATCTACTTTGCCTATGGCACCTTTCATTCCTTGAGCACCTGGGGTCAGCACCAACTCAGCCCCATAAGCAATCAGTAGTTTCCTACGTTCCATGCTCATGGTGTCTGGCATGGTGAGAATTAATTTGTAGCCTTTGACCGCTGAGATGAAGGCAAGTCCTACCCCTGTATTACCACTGGTCGGTTCTATAATCACATCACCAGGCTTAAGGGCACCACTTGCTTCTGCTTCTTCTATCATGTTTTTGGCGATTCTGTCTTTGACACTACCGCCTGGGTTGAATGATTCTAACTTTAATAAGATGTTTCTGCCTGCTGGTCCTAGTTTGTTCAATCTTACAACTGGAGTGTTGCCTACCAGTTCTATTAGGTTATTATAGATTTTACTCATTTTATCTTCTCCTTTTTTAAGCGTATTATTACTTCGGTTAATTCGTTTATTTGTTTTATTATAACACCACCTCTTGTCTATTACAAGGATAAAAGCAAAAAGAAAAAGCGCAAAACCATTTCGGCTTTACGCTTTTAAGATTATTTATGATTCAATTATTTATTCTTCTTCGAATTGATCTTTGCCAACGCCACAAAGTGGGCAAACCCAATCCTCAGGTACATCTGCAAAAGCTGTTCCTGGTTTTACACCGTTGTCTGGATCTCCTTCAGTTGGATCGTAAACATAACCACATACTAAACATACATAATTTGACATCTAATTACCTCCATTTGTCTATATTTTTTACCTCTTTATTATAACACTTGATAAAATATATTTCCAGTCTAACTAATTGTTAAGGCGTCAAAACTATATTGTTGGACTTTCGCATACAATATATAGTTACGAATGTATCAAGGTAATCTATATATTGTATGTGAATTTAGTGAATCTTAGTTTTGATGCTTTAACCATAAATGCTAATCTTTTAAATTAATTTTCTCTAATAACCAATGCAACATCTTCTTCTGTTCCTTTATGACATGAGCTTCACAAGCCATACCTACTTTGATATTTCTCTTTTCACCTTTATAGCTGACACCTACCACCTCACTTAGCTTTGCTTCCACCAGATAATAGCTGTTGCCATTATTGTCGGATTTGATATCTGTACTGATTTGTTGAATGGTTCCGGTGAATTCACCATACTCCTTAAATGGCAAGGCGCTGAATTTAAATTTCACGACATCACCCACTTCTATACCTGCTACTTCACTATTTGGTAAAGCGATTTCAACACAATAGCCTGCTTGATCATCCTGTATAATCGTAAGCAGTTCTGTTCCAACAGATACATAGTCGCCCTTGGAGGGTACCGCCAATAGATTTACCTTGCCGGATATGGGTGCTGTAATGATCGCTCCTTGAATCTGTATTCTAGTGTTTTTAAGATTAGCTTCAAGGCTATCGAGCTCATCTTCATAGGTTTTGATTTCATCTTGAACCATGACCAAATTGTCAAGACGGTATTTTTCAACTACTGACTCACCACTTGTTTCTTCATTATATAATAATTCTCCAGTTACCCTTGCAATACTTAATTGTTCTTCATATTGGGTGATCGAGTCTTTTGTCTGCTTAATACTTTCTTCAAGGCTTGTCATATGGTTTATCTTGAACTGATCATAAGTCAGCTGCTTAGTTCTTAGACTATGTGCTGTTGTTTCATGTTCGCTTTGTGATATATATCCGGCTTCATACAGTGCTTTTGACTTCTCAAGAGACGTTTCTAAGTGATTTAGTTCTGATTCATATTGCTTAACTGTATTGGCATAATCTTCATATTGCCCTTGATAACTGGCATCTACGATTAGATTCCTACCTTGTTTTATGGATTGCTTTAAGGTTAGCATCCTATTGTATTTTTCTTTTAAGGTATCTAACTGATTTGAGATGAGATCTGTCTGATTGCTTTGTTTTAACTGTAGTTTTGTTGATGCCTTCTGATAGTTGATATATTCTAGATTTTTCTGATAGTTCTCATATTTGATTTGATAATAATCATTGTAGCGACTTGCTTCATTAAAAGATGCTTTTTTATCAATTATTCTTTTTTCATAAGCCTTTAAACTGATTCTTTTCTGCTTAATATCATCTATCTTTTCCTGCAGTTCTTCTTCTTGCAAGAGTAGGGCCTTATGCTCAACGACGTAGAGAATGTCGCCTTTTTCCACCTGCTTGCCTTCTGTTACATTGACTTCTTCTAGTTTCCCCGTATATTCGACTCTTACTGTATTAACATTTTCACTTGGCCTAACGATACCATTGCCTCTTGCTACGATATCTATTTCACTCATATAGGTCCAGATGAGGGCACCTAGTATTATAAGAAGGAATAGATATATAAAAATGGATACAAAAGGTCTTGGTTTTGCCTCATACATTTCTCTACTATAGGTGATTTCTTGGATATCCAATAATTGCTCTTTCATTGCCCACTCCTATGATACATATTCTTCTATTTTAGTTGCTGTACTATCCCCTCGATAGATGTTATCCACGCCTTGTTCTTTCCACATTTCACTATATCTGCCTTCTGTTAGAATCAGCTCTTTGTGTGTACCTGCTTCAATAACTTTTCCTTCTTCCATGACATATATACGATCACAGCGTTTGATGGTACTTAAGCGATGGGCAATAATGATGGTGGAAATATCCTTGGTGTACGCCTCTATTGTTCTTTCTATGGCTTTCTCAGTAATGGAATCTAGATTGCTGGTTGCTTCATCCAGTATTAATATATCCGGCTTCTTTAGAATTGCGCGGGTTATGGAAAGGCGTTGCCTCTGTCCACCAGATAGATTCGCACCGTTTTCTTCAAGCCTCGTGTTATATCTTAGAGGGAGGTTGTTAATAAAGTCGTGAGCTTTTGCCATCTTAGCCGCTGCAACCACTTGTTCCATATCCCCATGTTCAAGGCCCAGTAGTAGGTTGTCGTATATAGAACCACTGAACAAAAAGGTCTCTTGTGGCACATAGGCAATCTTATCCCTTACGACATCTATCTGAATATCTTTGATATTATTATCATTGATCAGTATTTCCCCTTTTTCCCATGTATATAGGTTCAACAATAGTTTTACCAATGTTGTTTTGCCGGAACCACTTTCTCCTACGAGGGCTATCTTCTCCCCTGGTTTGATGGTGATATTAATATCTTCAAGGACTAATTTTCTTGTTCCGTATCTAAAGCTCAGATCCTTGAATTCTATGTTACCTCGTAGATTTTCTAAGTTCATTTTCTTTGCTTCATCTTCTGTTTTTTCCACTTCAAGGTCTAATATTTCTCCAAGTCGCTCAGAGGCGACGATGGCTGTTTGTAGCATAGGCTGAAGGTTGATTAGATTCTTGATTGGCCCTAAAAAGTAGGCAAGGAGCGCATTAAATGCCACAAGTTGTCCCATGGATAGATTCCCATTAATGACTTGCCATGCACCAATCCATAGGATGGCTATGCCACCTGCACCGTCTAAGAAGCCTTGCAAGGCCCCCTGTGTATTCCCTGTCAGCCCAAGCTTGAAAATACTCCCAAGCAGTTTGATGAATTTGCTTTCTGTTTCCTGATTCACTTTTCTCTCAGCATTAAAAGACTTCACCGTCTGAATACCATTAAGTGATTCTACAAGATAAGAAGTCAACTGGGCACTATCTTCCATCTGCTCACGGTTCTGTTTCCTATAGATCTTATTAAACGCGAATACGACAAAAAAATATAACACTGCAATGAAAGCGGTTATTCCAAACATGAAACTGTTTTGAGCATAGAGTATCACACCGCCAACCAGTACCATCAAAGTGTCGACCATTAATGTTAATGTGGTGCCTGATATGGCATCTCGCACCTTTGAAGCATCCTGGAATCTAGATACAATCTCACCGGTTTTACGGGTTCCAAAGAAGTTCATTGGAAGTTTTATGACGTGATTGTAATAGCCTAGCAGTAAATCAATGTCTAACTTCTGGCCAAGGTATATAAGTAAGTAACTTCTAAACACACTCAGAATAATCTTAAATACAATCAGTACTATGGCCCCAATAGATAAGACATGTAGCGTCTTTTCTAGACCATAGGGTAGTACATCATCAATCAAGAACTTAAAATAAAAGGCACCAATGATACCAATGATTGTATATAGTATAGAGGCAAAGAAGATATTTACCAGTAGCTTCTTCTGTGGAATAAGCAAATGAAAGAAACGTTCAAATAAACCTTTTGTTTCATTCCCTTTTTTAAAGGCATTGGTTGGTGTAATTAGTATAAGGACGCCTGTCCACATCTTGAAGAATTCTTCCGGCGACATTTTTATAAGGCCTTTTGCCGGATCTGCGATTATCACTTGCTTCTTGGTTATTTTATGAATAACAACATAATGAAGCAACGTACCATCAACAACCACATGAGCTATGGCCGGCAATAGAAAGTCAGAGAAAAAGGCTTCTTCATTGCCTTTGACACCTTTTGCAGAGAATCCCAACTGTTCCGCTGCTTTTATCAAGCCCAGTGCGTTGGTCCCTTGTTTGTCTGTACCTGCTACTTCACGTATTTTAGTTATGGGTATTTTTAGGCCATGTTGTTTTGATATGGTTGCAATGCAGGCAGCACCGCAATCTGTTATGTCATGTTGTTTGATTACATTGTATTTTTTCATCAGCTCACCGTTCTAATTTTCTAGAGTAACTTGTTATTGAATATTAGAGTCATAGGTTATGTATCTAGATACATAACCTATGACTCTCTAATTAATTGAGTCTTGGGTACTTATTAGAGCTTCTTGAATAATTTTTAACAAAATAAGGGTTTTGATTAGGTGCTAAAGGTTTTGAATTCTTAAGAATATAACCAACACCATCTGCTGCGCTTTTTATCAATTCTGCACCCGCTAATTCATATATCATCCTAGCAACACCACCACCATTGAGATTACCCAATTCTTCATTCGTTAACTCATTAAATCCTCTCTTAGTAATACATAATTCCATTCTACTTTCCTCCTATATTATCATTTGATTTATTTATTATAATCCTAACTTACAAATCTTCTCTCCCATAAAAAGATTAACACTTGTTTTGCTTTGGGAATAGCCACAAATATTATTATAAAATTAGGATTTATAACCACTATTGTTTTCTTGTTACACTCCTTAGTTTTTAGCATACATATAAGTAATAAGCATATAATCAAGCATCCTTTTAACCCAAAAATAATTGTTGATACAATAATTCTATAGTTATTATAGTCCAAGTTATGCTATTTTTAAAACTATGAATAGCCATTGTTACCCAAAATGCAGATGCCTTCTTATCTTCATATACTATAAAAGCATACGCTAGTAATAAGCCAGAAATAAAAGTCATAAACATATAAAAGATACTATATGTATGGGATGCACCAAAAACTACTGCTGAAATAAACATCACTAAAACCATTCGATTCTTAAAGAAATTAATTTTTTTTAGTATTCTAATTATTAAGTATTGAAATATAAACGTTTCAACAATCGGTGCTATTATAGCGACAAATAGAAATAATAAAACTATAGGGATTTCTTCGAACTCAGGCCTACCCATGTCTACCTTCATCAATAATACTAATAAAATATACAAAATATAACTCACTATATAAGAAATCAATGTCATTACAAGTATAAACTTAGCGGTTGGAAGGCTTCTTAGATACATGTCCAATTTATTGATATATTTCATTTGTTTGATCTCCTTTTTATTGACTTCTTACAACCTTGTAGGTCAGGCACCAATCATAAGTACCTTTATATTATTTTATCGAATTATTCCCTGTAATATCAGAAACCTTCTTGGTTCCTATACTTATCGCTAACTTTCTTGATTGTATTACGATAACCAACAGGTGCACCAATAGAAACATTAGAATTAAAAATCTCAATATTTATAGGATTGGTAAGCCATTGAGCATAGTTACTAATACCAATCAATTGAATGTGGTTCTCATCAACTTTAATTGCTTTTTTATTCCATTTCAATGTACCTATTTCTATTATTGATTAGGGTGTCAAAAGTACATTAGGCACCCAATTTTGCGAATATTTTTTTACGTTTGAAAAGGACTAAAACTTCCGTGGAAATTCTGTCTTAAAAGTGCCTGAAGCCATTGATTTCAATGG
>NZ_JARGDP010000140.1 GCF_029210395.1 Petrocella sp. FN5
TGTGAACTTCCGAATAAAGTGCAACTAAAAGAAAAAGTAAAAATGTCATCCTTTAAAAAAGCTTGAAAATACTGAAAAAACCTGCATTTCCTATTGCAAAAATGCAGGTTTTTTGATATACTATATTTAGTCGTAAATACAACTAAAAAGAGGCGATAATTATGTATCTAAGTTACCTAGTGGATGTACCAGAAAATAAAGGGAAAGTCACGTTTCGAAACAAAGGAAATGCGAAGTATGTTTATTATGAATATGATCGAATTTACGATCCTACTAAGCAGTATACAACTGTAAAAAGAGTCACCATTGGTAAAGTGTCTGATGATGACAAAACTAAAATGAGACCCAATGAAAACTTTAGAAAATATTTTCCTGAAGTTGATATTCCAGAAGAACGAGGAGATAATTGTCGAAGCAGTTGTCTTAAAGCTGGCGCATATATGGTAATTAACCAAACGATAAAAGAGACAGGACTTGATAAAAAACTGGAGGATATTTTTGGAAATAAAGCTGCTGGTATAATACTAGATTTTGCAGCCTATTCTATCGTCACGGAAGGTAATGCTGCTCAGTATTATCCAGACTACGCTTATAATCATCCCCTGTTTACACCGGATATGAAGGTCTACAGTGATTCAACCATTTCAGATTTTTTGCGCACTATAAGCGAAAATCAAAGACAGAGCTTTCTTGATTGTTGGAACGAGGAAAGAAATCACAGGGAACGGATCTATATTTCCTATGATTCGACGAATAAGAATTGTGAAGCAGGAAATATCAGTATGGTTGAGTATGGCGCAGCAAAAGCAGATACAGGCACACCTATATTCAACTATGCTGTAGGCTATGACCTGAATAATAGTGAACCACTAATGTATGAAAAATATCCAGGGAGCATTAATGATGTGTCCCAGTTACAATTTATGGTTGAGAAAGTTAAGGGCTATGGTTATAGGAATATAGGTTTTATCCTTGATCGTGGATATTTCAGTAAAGATAACCTGAAATATATGGATAGTAACGGTTTTGGATTTATCATTATGGTGAAAGGATGCAAGGAGTTTATCAGCGAACAGGTAAGAAACCATAAGGGGACTTTTGAGAATGATTGGGCGAACCAGATCGCAGAGTTTGGTGTGTATGGTAAGACCGTTCATACATTTGTATATCCAGCCGACACGAAAAAAAGATATGTTCATATCTTCTATAGTGCAGGAAAAGCGGCTGGGGAACGTTCAAGACTGGAAGAAAATATACGGGAAATGCAGAAATATCTTGCAAGATATCAAGATACCGAGCACAATTTCGGACCTTTATTTCATAAATATTTTCACATGCATTATAATAAAGAGACAGGACACTTTGTCTATGGGGAGCCTAATCTAAAGGTGATTCGTGATGAACTTGATTTATGTGGATACTTTGCCATCATCTCGTCAGAAAAGATGGACGCCAAAGAGGCAATCGGATTATATAAAAACAGAGATGTATCAGAAAAAGTATTTCGAGCAGATAAATCTTATTTAGGCAATAGAAGCTTGCGAGTGGCATCAGAAGAAGCTGCATCTACAAAAATATTTATTGGTTTCATAGCATTGATTATTCGATGTAAAATCTATACGGCATTAAAGAACAAGGCGAAAGAATTGGTTAAAAAACCTAATTACCTTACAGTTCCAGCAGCGATTAGAGAACTAGAGAAAATAGAAATGATACGGCAACTGGATAATGTATATCGCTTGGATCATGCAGTAACAAAGACACAAAAGGTGATACTCAGCGCATTTAATATTGACCCGGCACATGTAAAATACAAAGCGAATTATATCAGTGAAGTTTTGAAGGGAAGAAACTAAATGGCAAGAAATATCAGCAAAGAAGGATTAGAACAAAAGATCGAAAAAGTAGAAAAAGCCATCAGCCGAAATCGAGAACAGTATGATAAGCTGACAGCAGAACTAGAAGAACTGCATCAAAAACAAAAAATGATTCAAAGCGAGGAACTGCTGAAGGCAATCGCTGAAAGTCCAAGAAGCTATGAGGAAATATTGCTGTTTATTGAGGGTAAAAGAGATGTTGGCAAAGAATAAGGTGAAGACTAATGGAAAATATAAATGAAGTTGAAAGAAAAAGAATTGCAGCATTGGATAAGAAAATCGAAAGGCTACAAGAGAAAATAGTTCAAAAACACAAGGAATATAATGCATTGACAGAGGAGCTTCAAAAGCTTTTGGATGAACGTTATCCAGAACGAAATGCGGAACGAGTAAAGGATGTATTATATGATGCATATCAAAAGAGTGATAAATCACTTGAAGATGTTATCGAATTGATTCGAAATACAGAGATCCTTGATTATATTTAACAAGCACTTACAA
>NZ_JARGDP010000141.1 GCF_029210395.1 Petrocella sp. FN5
GATAAAATGTATGAAATTTGATTATGATTTAATTGTTATTGGCGCAGGAAGTGGTGGCCTCGTCGTAGCTTCAGGAGCTGCCTCACTGGGTGCAAAAGTTGCACTTATTGAAAGCGAAAAAATGGGTGGAGATTGTCTGAATTCTGGCTGTGTTCCTAGTAAAAGTTTTTTAAAAGGGGCGCATTTAGCAAAGGATATTGATAGTTCGAGACTTTTTGGTCTTGATACTGAGCTTAAGGGTGTAAGCATCGAAAAACTCATGGGAAGAGTACAAGAGGTCATTACTTCTATTGAACCCCATGATTCTGTCGAACGATATGAAGGACTAGGGGTTGAAGTAATTCTTGGAAGTGGTGAGCTTGTAGACATTCATCATGTAAAAGTTGGAGAAAAAGTTTTGAACACAAAGAACATTGTGATATCCAGTGGCTCAAAACCCTATATTCCTCCTATCAAAGGGCTAGATCAAGTCCCTTATTTGACCAATCGTAATATTTTCAATCTAACGACCCAGCCAAAACACCTCATTGTACTAGGTGGCGGTCCAATCGGTCTTGAGTTAGGTCAAGGATTTAGACATCTTGGTTCAGATGTCACAATCATTGACCAAAATCCTCATTTATTTGCAAAAGATGATCCTGAAGTAGGACCGTTAATGGAAGAAGTACTTCTTCAAGATGGTATCTCTCTACACCTGACTACTAAAATTGTTGAAGTATTAACTAACAACGGCCAAATAAACGTTATCGTAGAAAAAAATGGGCTAAAGAAAGAAATCGTTGGAGATTATCTCTTAGTATCTCTTGGCCGTTCTCCTGTTACAGAAGGTTTAGGTCTTGAAAAAGTTGGTATTAAGGTAAATCAACGTGGTTACGTGATTACAAATAATAAACTTCAAACGAACTTCAAAAACATCTATGCCTGCGGTGATGTCACCGGACCTTATCAATTCACGCACATGGCTGGTTATCAAGCTGGTATTGTGATCCGCAATAGCATCTTTCATTTGGGAGCCAAATTAGATTACTCTGCAGTTCCTTGGACAACCTATACAAAACCAGAAGTTGCCCATGTTGGACATACAGAAGTCACTGCCAGAGAATCTTCAGTCTTTAATAAATCAATTCTCATTCCCCTTGGTGACAACGACCGTGCGAGAGCTGAAAACGATGAAAAAGGCTTCTTAAAGCTAATTATTAGCAACAAAAACAAACTCATTGGAGCAACACTTGTTGGTGAAAAAGCTGGGGAAATGATTCCCGTAGCCACTTTAGCTATTCGGCAAAAACTGAAAGCCAGTGCCTTTTTAGGTCTAATTTTTTCATATCCAACTGAAGCGGAAATTTTTAAAACTGCAGCCCTTAAGGAGTTAAAAGATTCTGTAAAACCATGGCAATCGAAGCTCATTAAGTCTCTATTTTTAAGACACTAAGCAATAAAAAATACACTAAAATTTAGGGCATACTAAATAAAATAAACATATCGTTATGATATGACTTGAAAGGATTATATGATGGTTAATATTATTGAAGAAATTGAAGGCTTGTATCAAATCATAGAATTTAAGACCTTCCGAAAGACAGAAGGTGTTACCTTTGATCTAATTCCACTTGACACCATAGCGAGCGTTGACTCTTTAGACCGAGTGCTGCATAAAAGCAATGCTGTATCACCAGAACCGGTAGGAGATGTAGAACAACCTTGGTACATGCACACCCACCAGGCAGATAACCTTGTCGTCCTTTATGGCAAAAGGGAAGTCGATATCTATACACCAGAACATGGTAAGATCGAACACTTCACAGTTACTGCAAACAGCGTTCACAAAAATGGAAAACTGGTCTATGAGGGTGGTGCCATGTTGGTATGGCCACGCTATGTTTTCCACAGAATTGTTAGTGGTCAAGAAGGGTCAGCTTCACTCAACTTAGCACAACACTACCAAGGTTTTGACATCAAAACCAATTTTAACATCTATAAGTTGGACACTGAAACAGGAGATTATGAAGTCTTAAGAGCTGGTCATAAAAATCAACTCTAATAAAGTTGCGACCAATCTTTTTTGCTTTGCCAATTTTCGGCTGTTTACTGGTAAATTGCCCTTATTATTGTTTTCGATTACTTTTTCACCTTACTTTGCTGCATTCACTACATCTTTAGAAAACACTGATATATATTCAACACTTGATTTCATCGTACCAGCATTTGCCTTAATTACTACCGCTTTATTGGATAGTGTTTCAATGATTTTTTGTGGTTAAGCATGGTCTCTTGAGCTTTTTGGATGTTCTTTTAATTCTGACATTCTGGAGCTCCTTTTTTTCTTCTTTTATTT
>NZ_JARGDP010000142.1 GCF_029210395.1 Petrocella sp. FN5
ATTAAGAATGATGTTTAGAAGTCGCCTCTCATAAGCTTGCATCGTTACATCCATTTCCATCTTATCAGCATGCCTATTCATATATTCAATCAAATCCGGCATACCATCTTCCGATAATGTTGTCAAATAATACAGATCTAATTTACCGGTTACTTCGTATTGTCTTAGATTATTACGAACAATCATGGCATCTATATTCACAAAGCTAATGACCAGATAATAGGCAAGTCCAATCATAATACCCCATTCAATAACCTTATAGCTCGGTTTCCAGATTCCTAGAGCTATAAAACTCATGAAAACAGCCATAAAAAGGATGATTAAGTAAACATATAGCCTTAGTCTCGTGTAACCATACATAGATTCATAAAGATACATCTTATAAAAAGAAGATGCCATCATAATATACGTACAGGCAATCGTTACAGTTAAACTTATACGTATTAATAAACTGCTTTTCACAAACTTCTTAACAAATAAGACCCCACAAGTATTCAGTATACTTAATACCAATAGTTCAAAAAAGCCTTCTCTCGCATAACTGGCATAATCGTAATTCCTAAGCAATTCTGTGGATTGAGCCAGAAAAAGAAAGCGAATCTGAACATAAGCAAAGACCAAATACAGCAAATTCAAAAGTAGCAAAACGGTAACACCAACCAAAACTGGAATCACTTCATGATTCACTTCAGGTACTACTGTGACCCCTGTCATTCCCATTTTTATTTGATTAGATTTGATCAAATAAAGGCTTAACCCATAGAAGAAACATGCGATGATGATAAAGACAACCAGCCTTTTAATCATATCTCCTATGGCATCTGTTTCCAGAACCTCAAACCCTTGCTGTATTAATTTTCCAAAAGCTGCATCAGCACTTGTCATTAACGCAGAAGCTACTAGCAAGATTGGTAGCGCAATAATCAATCCTAGCCCGATTTGCTTTAAAATACCGACATGTTTATTATAGGCTTTTGAACCATGATTGAAGTACTTAAAGAAATTTGATAGAGCACCTATACAATGATTAACACCCTCCACTAGATATGTCGGCCATTTGAAGGTTATATGACTATAACTTAAAGTCATTAATAAACCTATCAATAGAAGCGCAGATAAAACTCTAATGACATCCACAGTCGTAATCGCAAAATTAAGGCTAAGTATAATCACATAAGCACCTAGCCCAAAAAAATCTTTGCCTATTGGTAATTTGGCTTCTTTTTTGAAATGCCACACAGCAACGACTGTCAATACCATAACCATAAAAACAGAAATACCAAAATCCTGATCTACAAAAAACAGCGTTGACATTAAAGCAATAGCAGTTGCATATATCCATGATTTTGACATGTTATTATTCCTCCTCTTCATAAACCAACAAGTCACCCGGTTGGCAGTTTAATACTTCACATATTTTTTCCAAGGTCGAAAAACGTATGGCCTTGGCTTTATTGTTTTTTAGAATTGAAAGATTTGCATTGGATATGCCCACTTGTTCTGCAAGATCTCCAAGACCGATTTTTCTTTTCGCCATCATCACGTCCAGATTTACTATGATACCCATTGCTTCATCTCCTTAGATTGTCAGGTCATTTTCATTTTTATAATGAATCGCTTCCTCAAATACATCCGCAAGAACAAAGCAAAACAAAGATGCCAAAGCAAAGACAAAAATCACAATCAACGTAAGGTAGGTGAAAAAGAAGATTGCCTTTGTTGTAAATATAAAACCAATGATAAAAGCCGATATCCCAATACGTTTAAGACTCGTAACATTTCTCATGATAAATGGTGTGTTGGCTACACAGGAATCAAAAATACGTCTAAGTTCATATAGGACAGCCAGTGCCAATAAGCCACTCCCGTAAAGCACACCTAGATAATACTGTCTAATAAAGGTAATACCAGTAAATGCAAAAGCATAATTAACATAATCTGTCACAATCCATGGTAAAAAGATAATGCTAATCACTGCCACAACCATTAGCAATACCATAACGACGCTTAGTATTCTTGGTAACCATATTCTTTTCTTCATAATACCACCTCTTTTTATTATTTTATTTCGCTGTTTCTATATTTTTATTTATTGCTATAATAACATAACTTATTGCTTTTATCAATATATATTTATTGTTTATCAATAAATATATATTGATAAAAGTGTTTATCTTTTTTTCCAACTCGGTCTCATATATACAGAACCAGGATAGCCTCATAGTTATAGTTATGCTAT
>NZ_JARGDP010000143.1 GCF_029210395.1 Petrocella sp. FN5
AAGTAACTTAATATATTTCTTAATTTGGCTACACGCTACTTTTGATAAATTGACTTTTCCACAAACTCATTCGTTCTTATAAACTCTCTAGTCATATTATATACCCCACTAGTATTTATGCCCTATTGAATAGGGTATGGTCAATGTTGAATACCAGTTTTTTTACAACGAAGTTTAGAGGAAATTCGTAGCCCTTGTTCCATATCACACATTTTTAGCAACCATGCACAAAACAGCTCTTTAGAGGCAAAAAAGACCCGCTAGCCAAAATTCATGACTAACGGGACACTATTATACTGTATTAACATTTGGTACACCATCAAACCGGAAGAACTGTCCCTCTGGTTACCTCTGATTAATCTACTGAGTTCTCTTTGAACTCCTTTATCCTTCTGTAAAAAGTACTTTTTGATGAAATACCTAGCTTAACCATGGCGTCTTTAACCGTTATCTCTTTCTCTTCAAGCTTATCAATCATTTCAGCTAATAGTGGTATTGAAACTTCTACTTTTTTTCTGCCAATATATTTTTTTTGCTTTTTTGCGATCTCAATACCAACTTCTTGTTTCTTTCTTCTCTTACTTTGCTCTACTATATATAGTGGATAAATAAGTGCGTAGATGACTTTTCTATTTGAGTCGTCAATATAGAAATCTCCAGCTTTTAAAGTGGCACATTTTACTATGATATCAAGTAGAATTTTAAGGCGCTGGTAGTTATTTCTCCCAATATCTGTAACCCTATCAAACACGAATGATTGACCAGGGTATATATTTTTTGTAGAGAGCTGAGTATCTGGCTCGACATATTGATCAACAACAAGATTATCACCTGTATACTGGTAATCTGTTCTTATGAGCCATTCAAGAGGGTCCATATACTCAAGTCCTGCCTCATCAAGGTAGGTCCAAAGATCTTCTCTATTCTCCTGGGGTACTCTTTCATATATGAATGTTGGAATTTTGTTTTCTCTTAGATAAGTTTCTTTTCTAAGCTCCAGATTAAGGCCAGGTATACCTTGAAAAGTTTCAGGTGTCAGTAAATCTATTACCTGATAATATGGTTTGAATACATATTCAAAGGTGTCATCTTCATAATGTGTTTGTGTAAGATGGCATACAGCATATTTTATATCTAGTAAGTCCATTGAGTATATCGTCGCTTCGACAGATTTCTTTTTCAATTTCCATTCATCCTTTCATATGTTGCTCTGATTATCAAGGAAAATCTACTTTTAATCATATGCTTATAGAAAGCTTTATGTGTCTCACTGATATGTTTTATTGAGTCAATGATTGTTACTATTGCCTCCATATTAAATCGTTCATATACCTTGATAAGTGCATCGTTACATTCTTTGTAAGCCATGCTACTAATCACTTCATAATAGGAACTCTTTTTCCCATTAAGTAATATTTGCGATGTTGGAAATGTAAACACTCTCATTTCTGTTTCACTTTGATCAGCGATAATTTTTGCCATCTCATCTTCATCTATCATTTTTGGGAAAAGACATGATCCATTGTCAAATATTGGTGCCAGCCGATATTCATTGTTTTCCTTCATGAATCCCCAATTACCCCCATGTCGATCAAAGTTACCAAGAAGTGCATCCAGTATATATAATTCCCAGAATTGACTAATCGTGTTTTGAGGGTCAGCTAATTTATTATTAGCCAAAAGGATATCTGTAATGCCTTCATAATCATATGTGAATTTTTCTCTATCTTCTTCGATGCTACTCTCACCAACATCATTAAATGCAACGAATTGTTGACCCTTAGCCACAAAGTCTTTTATAGCCACAACCTCTTCACCTTTGTAGGTACCAAGATAAGTTTCTTGAACTTCATACCCCATAGTTGCCATGATTCTACAGCCTAAATACTCTGATATATGATTATTTCTAGTTAGAAAACGTTCTTTTTTTCTAAATTTTAATATATAGTCTTCGCTACCAACAGTAACGCCTATTTTACGTTCTGCACCGCTATATAACTTTTTATTTTGTGAGTATATGCTATAATCCATAATATCTCCTTGTATCAATAGGGTATTCGTTTTATTTTGATACTATCATTATACTACATATTCAAGTTGTGTCAATAGGGTAACTTTTTTATTTTGGCACACTATATTTGCAGAAATTTAGCTTTTGAAAATTGTTTTTTCTAACTGCAAAAGAACCCGAATTAATGTGTAAGTTATTAA
>NZ_JARGDP010000144.1 GCF_029210395.1 Petrocella sp. FN5
CCTTCCTATTCTGTCAAGCCCAAAATCTAAGTTTTTCAAGGCTTTGACGTTTTTTATTTACCTCAAAACAGAGCCGATAGTGATGAATATCGTAGTATCAAGTACCGAATAGTTAATAAGTGGGTATAGTTTTAAAAGCATCCTCTTTGTTTGCTTATAAAGGCTATTTTCCCTCTGATTAACTATGATGATGAACCTTCCGTGTCTATGGGGATCGTGTCCCAACTTCCTTCGTTCCATCTATTCATACACTGAGTGCCAGCCAAGCTCCTAGACGGGGTCTTTGCCCCATGGTAAATACCATTGCCAGCTACAGCTCTTGTTTTTCATTTGATTGTTACCGACCTTTTTTCACTCATAAAGGTACTGATTAACTCAGTGGACGCTATACCTCTATTGGCTCCAGTTGGTCGTTGTGTTGATGTAGTTCTTTATCAGACTCCATCGTTTATAAGGTTCCTGTCCAGAACCCTACCCAACCTCCTAGGTTGCATAGGCGAGCAGTAACCGAAGGTTACGACCAGCCGTCTCTGTCAGAGATTCGGCAAGGCTCTGGAATTCTTTTGCTTGTATTACATTAATTATTCATTATGCAGCTGCCTGTATTTCAAGATTATCTGGTCGCTTAATATCTTGAAGCAGTTTTTGGGGATCATACTTTGTTCCTTTCTTTAGAATCGTATAAATGACCCTCAGTAGTTTGCAGGCTATCGCAATCAGTGACTGCATCTTCTTCAATGGATTATCAGCTCTTGTCGTATAATATGCATGCAATTGCTTAAACTCATCTGCATGAGATACCGCCGATTTTGCTGCTTGGAACAGCCAATATCTCAGCCTTTTACGTCCTCTATGACTGATTTTTGTCTGTCCCTTGTGCTTGCCTGAACTACACGCCACAAGCCCTAAACCACTTAGCTTTTGAATTTCCTTTGTATCATCAAATCTACTAATGTCTCCCATCTCAGAGAGTATTCCTGCCAAGATGTTCTCACCTATTCCATTGATTTCAAGAATGTTTTCTGCATGAGGTATTTCCATGCATCTCCTATGCAAAGTTTCTTCTATCTCTGCTAGCTGTTCATTAAGCTTTACAATCTGCATTGCAAACCATTTCACTGATTCTCTTCCAGCATTTACTCCATCTGTTAATCCAATACTTATTTTCGCATAGCTTATAATATCACTAGCTCGGCTATAGCCGCGTCCCCTAAGCTTAGCTTTATGCCAGATATTTCTTAAACCATCTGCTCCAAGTGCTATGATATCGCTTGGAATTGGTGCTACTTTCAGTACTGCTAATGTGAATGCTCCTTCAATCTTTCCAAAGGCATCCATATATTCCGGAAAATATATCTTCATCTCTCGGTGTAAACGATTGATGTTTCTGATTCTATCCTCCACAAGCTGGTCCCTAAACATAGACAGCCTCCTCATATCCGCATAGATTTTGGTCGGAAGATACGGCATACCATAATTACCGTCTTTAACTAGATTCGCTATGATCTTGGGATCTTTTCTGTCATCTTTATGTTGACTGTTATCCTCAATCTCTTTACTTTGCTTTACGGCATATGGATTTACCTGTACTACGCTGATTCCCTTCGAAACCATCCAAGCAGCCAATGCAAACCAGTAATGGCCTGTTGGTTCTAGACCTAACACTATCTGATTCTTACCATTTGTTGCTGCTAGGTTCAGCATCCATGCTTTAGCACTTTCAAAACCGTCCTCACTATTATTGAATTCAAAGGCTGCTTTGCTAAGTTCTCTTCCTCTAAGATCAATGGCCCTTATATAATGGATTTCGCTGCCTATATCACATCCAACTATTAGCATCTCATCAGAGATAAATGATATCTTATCATTCTTAGCAAATTTACCTTTTGTTTCGAGTTCGCGCCAGGTTGAAGCTTTGAGTTCTTTCTCAACAATCTTAATTTTCTTGTTGATTTCATCATGTGATAACAAATTTGCTGCAAAATTTTGTGGATTTACTTGCTTTTTTTCCTTTTTACCTTTAACATTCATTTTAGATACCTCTCGTCTTTTTAGATTTTTTACCACCTGTCCGGTCAGTAATAATCTAAATTTACTTGAGGTATTCTTTTAGGTCAACCCCTTTTACTCTTTAAAGTATACAGGAAGCTCCT
>NZ_JARGDP010000145.1 GCF_029210395.1 Petrocella sp. FN5
CTAAATAGTTGTGAATAGGAAGGTGTCAAAATGAGTAGGTATAAAAGTAGATGCATAATAGCTGTTATATTTGTAATTATTATCTTAGCAGGCTGTTCAAGGCAATTGACTGAGGAGCCGGATATGACCGAGGAAGTTATAGTCCTTAGGTTTGGACACTATGCAATTGAAGATCATCCTGCAAACACAGCCGCCGCCCTTTTTGCTGAAAATGTTGAAAAGCGAACAAATGGTAAAGTCATAGTTGAGATTTTTGCAGATGGACAACTGGGTACACCACCTGAAATGTTAGAACAGAATATTATTGGTTCAATCGATATGAGTTTGCCTACTCAAGGCGCTTTAGACAAGTATTCTAAGAAATTTGCGACAGTGATGTTACCCTTTGTTTTTGATAACTATAAGCATGCCTATCGCGTTCTTGATGGAGAATTTATTGAATGGGTTGAAGATGATTTAGATAAACAAGGTTTAATTATGTTGGCAAACTGGGAGTATGGGTTTAGAAATATAACCAATAATACCAGACCGATTATTACACCGGATGATATTATTGGCCTTAGACTTCGAACCCCACCGGAAATGCAGTTACAACTAGCAATGGAATCTTTAGGAGCAAATGTAACCAAAATTGCATTTCCTGAGATTTATCTTTCATTAAAACAAGGTATAGTAGACGGACAGGAAAACCCACTAACCATTATTTATTATAACAAATTATATGAAGTTCAAAAGTATCTTACCATGACACGTCATACTTATAATTGTATGGTCCATGTCGTAAGTAAAAAAACATGGGAGACGCTGACTAAAGAACAACAGGAAATAATTAGAGAAGAAAGTATTACTGCAGGCAACTGGATGCGTGGGGAAGTACAAAAGGAAGAAGTAGAAATTCTGAAAAAATTGCAGGATGAAGGTATGATCATTACTTACCCTGACCGAAGTGTTTTTAAAGAAAAGATGAAATATGCTTATAATGCTATTTCAACCTATGCAGGTATAGAAAACGTGGAGTACTTTTTACAACTCGTAGAAGAATCGAGGTAAGCTATGGAACTGCAAATCATTATTAATCAGATCTCAAAACTTATTTTATTAGTGCTCGTGGGTGTCTATGCAAGAAAGTTAAAGATTATACCTGAAGAAGGCATAGCAATTCTGTCAAAATTACTAATTAATATAACCTTACCTATTCTAACTTTTTTTAGTATCACAAGTTACAAACTACCGGACGATATTTTTCGAGATGGATTTTTTATTATAAGTATGGCAGTATGCATTCAACTGTTCAGTTTATTTGTGGGTAAATTAATAGCTAAAATATTAAAATTAGGTAGAGTCAAAAAGAATGTGTATGCAGCACAACTCATGATTGGTAATACAGTTTACCTTGCCTTTCCACTTATGACGGAGTTGTTTGGCAGAATTGGTTTAATCTATGCGATTATCTATTATCTGGTCAGCTTAACCTTTATTTGGACAATGGGTGTATATTTATTTAACAAAGATGAGATGAAAAATGTTAGACAAATCTTTAAATCATTAATAAATCCGTGTACGATTGCTTTTGCATTAGGTATAATTGCGCTCATACTTAGAATCGATATTGCCATGGAGAAATGGGACTTATTTAATAAGTCATATCAGTTCATGTATGATACATTTTATCCTCTAGGCAATACAACAATGAGTTTATCCATGGTATTTATCGGGTTGATAATAGGACAAATGAAGTTCAAACAGATTGTTGGAATATTCAAGGATCGATCCGTTCAAATACTTGTTTTAGTGAAACTTATTTTAATACCTGTTTTTTTTATATTTGTACTTATATTTGCCAAAGAATTTGCAAGTGAAATTGCGGTTGCGGTCATATTTATAGAAACGCTCATGCCTGCAAGTACAGTGACCGTTGCAATTGCTAAGGAAAATGGATCAGACTATACTTACGCTATGGAGATAGCCATTGCAACAACGATTATATGTCTTGTTACGATACCGGTCATGCTCCGTTTATATCAAGTTGTTTTTTAGGTTTTGTTATGCATTCGCAACTATATACTGTTGATACAAGTTCAAGTAAAATTATACAGTTTTGACACTCTAAGTATAAACAAAAATTTCAAAGTAAGATGAAAAGGAGAAAAG
>NZ_JARGDP010000146.1 GCF_029210395.1 Petrocella sp. FN5
TGAGTAATCATAATAAAGTTCAACAAATTCCATAATATAATCCCCAACCCCGCAAACACTTTCCCCATAAGACTTCCATTCATTTTTTTCTATTTTTCCCTTCCATACTCAAAAAACAAAATCCATACATTTTATCCATTTTAAGGACCAAAAACCATCCAAAATTCTTTTTCAGTACTCTTTTTTCAAGATAATAAAGATTAACAAAATTCCTTCAAAAAACTGGCAACATAATTTCTGTATTTTCTTTTTTTCTTCAAGGACTACTTGACTATCCAAAACACACCCCAAAATTCGATTACGCAAGAATCTTTGTGCCGAGTTTTCTCGACTTCTCTCGATTAGATCTTATTATCAGCTTTGGAATTTTATCGTTAAAAGTATGCTTCTCTTAATCGACTATGGTACAGCCTTTAAGCAACATATAAATTTATCTTTTTATATTCAGATAAAAAGCAGCCTTTAAAACGGCTGCTCATTATCCTAACTAAACACTATCTACCATTTCAACTTAACTTCTAGTAGTTTTGATTATCAAAAGCCTTTATCATTTCTTCTGCATCGATAGACATTTCACTTATTATCGACCTTGAATTCCACTTACCTTTTCCATTTTTCTTTAACTCAAAAACAAACTCTTCATTAAATGAAAAGGTGTACATACCGCCTTTTCGTCTCACCAATTTTATTGTATGCCAAAACTTATAGCCTTCATATCCTGAAGCCTTTGGCATTTTTATTAACACTGACTTTTCAGTAATCACTTCTATCTGATTACCGTTTATAACTATATTATTCCACATATTATTATCTCCTTTTTTGACTGTTATTAAACCGACTGCTCGTCTCTATCTTCTGTATTCATTACTAATTCTATGCCTATCTTCAGTATGTACAGAATTTCTCTGTTCTGCTTAGTATTCTTGAAGATGATATAATCCCCATCTTTACCACCTCTAGGTGCATCATTTCCCTTTTCCTTTTTAACCATAAATTTCTCCAAAACTTTTCCGGATTGTATATAAACTGTCGTATAGCCCCTCCAGTATGTAGAAGAAGTATAATAAAACTTCTTGCTAAGATCTGTCTTCGTTCTGAACTGATCTTTTAGAACTCTTAATTCTGTAATATTAAGCCCTCCTAGTTTGTATAACACTTCCTGTTTTTTATTTATTGGTATCATTTAAACCACTCCTTTTCTTATCTTGATTCAAGATTCATGTAATTTATTAGCTTAATTGCTTTCAAAGGAAACATAACACATGTTTTTTATTTTTTTCCCAATTTGCCAGTATTTTTTTCATTTTTCCGTCAAAAAAGTTCTAAACCCCCTGTTTTAAAGGGTTTAGAACTTAAAAGAAATTTTTTTAATTCACAATATATATATATATCAGCCACGATTTTCTGTAATCTTATTGCAAAAGCACCATTTGGTCTTGGGTCATTGTTTTAGCATTATAAGTTCATTTAATAACTCCTTAAAACCACAATCCTTTCAGCAGAACCTTTAAAACGGTTCTGTTTTTATGAACAGATATTTGACGAAAGGTGGTACACTTTTTCATGATCACTATTAAATTAGATTAGACAATTTTTTAGATTTAATTATTCTTGTCCACATCTTCTTTTTAAAAGTAAAGAACAATACACAGATTTCTTTATATCCAGGATAACTCTTCATTGTACTAATATGGACTACTAAATAGAAATACATCATTTAAGGCGTTTTAAAGCCTTAAGTGATGTTAAATGGATTGATATATGCCAATGCCTTTAAAATGAGGGCTGCTAGGAAAGTTTTTCGGCTTTTATGCGAAGGATGAAATTGGATTGCTTAGAGCGATTGGGCGGATTAAGTAGAGAAAATGCAGCGAGCGCCAGGTGGCGAGTTGGGTTTTCGACAGATCTTTGCATTTGATATTTGAAATTCTTAATGGGACAGGTTAGATTTATTCAGCTTTGGGAACATAAAAAAAATAGGGAAATCTTTAGGTCGATTAAGACCATGAAAAAATCGGCCTATCGAAGGTTTTTTTGATCCTTCTTTGCCGATTTTGTTTAACTTCATTATTTTATTTTTTTGACTTTCATGATTGATTTTAAAATTTAAGAAATTTTTTTTGCCAAGAACA
>NZ_JARGDP010000147.1 GCF_029210395.1 Petrocella sp. FN5
AATACCATTATATCGTAAAAAGGATATGAAATCAATTTTTTTAACAAAATTTGTATAAGTTAGTGAATATACAGGAATTTCCCTTTATCTTTCTTCACTCCCAATACAAATCTGAATCACTCTAATTACAAAAATAGAGATTAGCTAAGCTAATCTCTACATAATTGTCTACTCATGTCTCCACCTATCAAATAGGCAACAGCTTCGAACCCTTATTCTATATGCGTTTCAAGAGACAAACCGTCTCCACATGTGTCGCCGCAAGGTCGCAGACAGTTTCATTTGTTTCTTCATTATCAGCGATATCATCTCTACATGCCTTGAACTGACAAGAATGTTGTCGTAAATACCCACTTGGCTCCTATGCGACAAAAATCCGCTTTATTCGTAAGCGTCAAACAAGAACACATTGACTTAAATTCTTAGGGTACTAAAACGATTTTATGGCATCATCACAGGTGACACAGGTTTTATGATGACTTAAATTCTTAGGGTACTAAAACTAATAGATACGAGAGAAAAAGAGAATGATCGTTTTATGATGACTTAAATTCTTAGAGTACTAAAACCGCAAGAGCTTCTTCACGTTGAGCCACGACGTTTTATGATGACTTAAATTCTTAGGGTACTAAAACTGCGGTTGGTTTTTCAGGGTCATCTGATGGGTTTTATGATGACTTAAATTCTTAGGGTACTAAAACCAGCGATAAACCCACCACCCAACAATTTTGGTTTTATGATGACTTAAATTCTTAGGGTACTAAAACTGCCGCCTCTTTCAACTGATTCTGTTAAAGGTTTTATGATGACTTAAATTCTTAGGGTACTAAAACACCGTATCCCAAGCAACGTCTAAGTTCTCGTTTTATGATGACTTAAATTCTTAGGGTACTAAAACATGGTATATAATCATCAAAACATGGTGATAGTTTTATGATGACTTAAATTCTTAGGGTACTAAAACAGATCTAGTGCAGTATAACGCAAATGGTAGGTTTTATGATGACTTAAATTCTTAGGGTACTAAAACTTATCATGACGAAAATGCTGTCTACTGCTTGTTTTATGATGACTTAAATTCTTAGGGTACTAAAACGTGTTGATCCATGTTGTTCCGTCATATCGAGTTTTATGATGACTTAAATTCTTAGGGTACTAAAACCTGCCTTTTTTTATCTCCCTTTTTCACTGTGTTTTCTGATGACTTAAATTCTTAGGGTACTAAAACATATTTTCACGCCATCCTTGTTAGTGTATGGTTTTATGATGACTTAAATTCTTAGGGTACTAAAACTCATGTAGTTGTAAAACTGTTACGACCTTAGTTTTATGATGACTTAAATTCTTAGGGTACTAAAACAAAGAAGAAACATTACAGAAACAACAAGGGGTTTTATGATGACTTAAATTCTTAGGGTACTAAAACCATCCAATTACGAAACCGTATTGCTTGCGAGTTTTATGATGACTTAAATTCTTAGGGTACTAAAACACTTCGTTGTCGTTTGCTACCAGCAAGTAAGTTTTATGATGACTTAAATTCTTAGGGTACTAAAACTGTTGGTCAGATACAATTATATATTTGTGAGTTTTATGATGACTTAAATTCTTAGGGTACTAAAACAGGTTTTTGATTTTGTTGTCAATGCTCTATGTTTTATGATGACTTAAATTCTTAGGGTACTAAAACAGACCGTCGGTGTATAACAATCTAAAGCAAGTTTTATGATGACTTAAATTCTTAGGGTACTAAAACGTGATGATGGTGATAGACTTAGTCTTTCCGGTTTTATGATGACTTAAATTCTTAGGGTACTAAAACTAACGGGAACGGAAAATACATCGGGTCAGTGTTTTATGATGACTTAAATTCTTAGGGTACTAAAACTGATTGAGTGTTATGTTTAGATCATCTATGGTTTTATGATGACTTAAATTCTTAGGGTACTAAAACGAGTTCTTGATTTTCTTTTTGGCTAATTTCGTTTTATGATGACTTAAATTCTTAGGGTACTAAAACAGTAGTATTACAATTGAAATAACCATACCCGTTTTATGATGACTTAAATTCTTAGGGTACTAAAACGAATGATGGGTTTGTAATTATCACCATTTT
>NZ_JARGDP010000148.1 GCF_029210395.1 Petrocella sp. FN5
TGCCTCCTTGTCCTTTGGGATTAGTATTTGAGCAGTGGTGCCTTGACCAATGATGCTATCAATACGAATACCATAATGCTCGCCATATAATAATTTGATGCGTCGATCAACATTTTGTAGCCCAATAGGTTGATTCGGAAATGATCTATTATTATCTGAAAAATCTAAAAAACTAGAATCAAAGCCAATACCATCATCTTTAACTAAAACAAGTATATCTTGATCAAGTTCTTCAACTTTTATTGTTAAATGACTGCTTCCTGTTTTCTTTTCAATACCATGAATAATTGCATTTTCGACTAAAGTTTGTATTGAAAATTTTGGTATATATAGTTGCAATAGATTATCTGAACTTATATCAATGGTGTAGGATAGTCTTTCAACAAAACGTACTGTTTGTAAATAGAGGTAAAAATTAATATAATCCAGTTCGTATTCAATGACGTATTTTTCTTGATTTGTAAAAGAAAAGTTACTTCGAAGTAGTTGAGCAAGAGCCGTAATCATATGCTCAATTTTGTCATTTTCACTTATTCTTGCTTCCCATGTAATAGATTCAAGTACATTAAAGATAAAGTGAGGGTTAATCTGTGCATGAAGTGCTTTTAATTCACTTTCTTGAACAAGAAGTTGCTTTTCATAAACTTCGTTAAATAAGTACTGGATCTGATCAATCATTTTATTATAAACAACACTTAAATCATTTAACTCTTTATATTTATAGGGTGGCATTTTTTCTTTGAAATTGCTATTACTTACATCCGCTATCGTTAATGTAATCTTTTTTAAAGGTTCAGTAATATAACTAACAGAATAGATGCCTACAATAATAGAGATTAAGACACTCAGTATAATAAAGTACATGGAATCAGGCAAGAAAATCCAAAAATCCCTGCCAAAATACTTTGTCGGTGCATAATTAATCAAGGTGAGATCTAAGTCATTGATATGTTCAGATAGCACAAGATAAGGTTCATTATTATTTATGATACGTGTTGTTTTTTTAAATGTAGCATGTTCTTGAACTTCTTCTGATACCGGTAACCCAATTGATTTTGGATTACTATTAAATCGATAGATGCCATCATCATCATAAATGACAGATGTCCAGTCACTATAATCATCAGACTCATACTCTCCCTTTAATGCTTCAAAATCAATGCCAAGAAGTATCTTTCCCAGAGTTTTACCTGTAATATAATCATCAATTGTTTTCATGTAGTATATAGTGTTATTGTTATCATCATATCTAATAATATCTTCATTTTGTTGCTTATATAGATCATAAAAATCTAGATTATAACGAAGAAGTGATTCATTAGGGAGATAGTTAAAGAGCAAAGAGTAGTATGTATCAGAATTTGAGAAAACAAAAACAGATTCTATTAAGCCACTATTAAAAGCAAAATCATTTCCCATGATATACTTAAGCTCTGTTTCTATATTTAGCTTGACAAGTTGATCGTTATAATATGAGGATTCTATATGTTCCAGATTATAAAGATTTTCTCTAATGCTTTGATTAGAGATTAATAGATGATAACTATTTTCCAAGATCCTAAGATTAGTTACAATACTATCTTCAAGATGGCTTGTTGCTTGGGAAATAGAGGTATCAACATAATGAGTATAGAAATAATCATTTACAAACGTGTATATATATAAAAAGAAAAAAAATGTAGGCAGTAGTATTGAAATCAAAACAATTATAATGATTTTATTGCGCAAATGATTATTGAATATGAAATTTGGTTTTAAGATACATTTAGAAAGTTTAGAAAAATTTATCATATGCACCTTTCGTAGTAAAAAATTTCATATTTTTCATGTTAAAAAACGTTTTGATTATCTGAAGCTTGATAACGAGGTAAAAAAAATCATATATAAGTAAAAATATCAATAACCTATCTGACATGTATTAAAAAACCTATTATCTTTGAAAAAAGTATAGCATACCCTCGTAGAACATGTAAAGAGATTGACTGTGATTCTAGATCAAGCTTTATTATACTATAAAAGACTAGAAAAGAAACTTATTATGGGGTAACAAAAATAGGAGGAAAGAAAATGAAAAAATTATTATCC
>NZ_JARGDP010000149.1 GCF_029210395.1 Petrocella sp. FN5
AATAATGGAGAAATTCGCTTATTTTAAGGGTTTCTGATATAATTTTTTAAAAAGCAAGTGAGGATTGATATGAACAAAGATCTAGAGAATGAGATTGCTCTTCGTGATAAGATTGTAGAAAGTCTTCAACAGGAAGTTAGCTTAAAAAATGAACTCATTGAATCGCAAAATGACATGATTCAGACACTCATGGATAACAACGCTGAATTAAAACACTTAATAGAACGAATGCTTAAAAATTTTCCCATGTAGAAAGGCCAATAACATGAACCCCTCCTTTGAATTGATTACATCTCTTGAATATCGTTTAAAAGCAGCTACATCACAAATCAGGGCCTTCAAGTCAGGTCATAAATATGTAAAGCTCAAAGAGGATCACTACAAGAAAGTGAGGGCTTTGGAGCGCCAAATCAAAACATTAGAATTAGAACTCAGCCGGTCCCACTGTGAAGTCATCACCATTCGGAACCAATGGTTTGAAATATTTGAGGAACTTCAAAGAGAGCTCAATCGAAAAGAGGCAAAACTAGAAAAGGAAAATAAACGGTTAGAAAAAAAGCTATTAAAAGCAGAGAGACAGCGTGATGATGCGCTGAATAAAGTAACAGAACAAAGACAAACAATCTATGCCATCGAAACAGACTTGGAAATAGAAAGAGGAAAAAATCTTAAACTAACAGCACAAATCAATCGTGATTATGAAAACTCTTCACTACCCTCATCTAAATCAATCAGACATAAGAAGATAACCAATAGTAGGGAAAAGACAGGAAGAAGACCTGGCGCTCAGCCAGGGCATAAGGGACATTGTAGAAAAAAGCAGATTCCAACTTCCGAACCCATCCTACTACTTCCGCCACAGGAAATTCTTGATGATTCTGATTTTAAAAAGACATCAAAAACGATTGTAAAGCAGCAGGTGAGAATACGTTTGCTATTGGATGTAACAGAATATCATGCGGATGTTTATTACAATGCCAAAACAGGTGAACGGTGTCATGCCAACTTTCCACCAGGTGTTGTCAATGATGTTAATTACGATGGAAGCATTAAAGCCTTCCTGTTCCTTTTGAATAATGAGTGTTGCACCTCGATTGATAAAAGCAGAAAGTTTCTGTCTGACTTAACCGATGGAAAACTCAACATCTCCAAGGGCATGATTAATAATCTCTGTAAAGAATTTGCAAAGAAATCAGAGCAGGATAGAAAAGCACTATTTGCTGATATGCTTCTGTCTCCGGTCATGCATACAGATTGTACCAACGCCAAAGTAAACGGAAAAAGCGCATATGTATTTATCTGTGCAACTCCAGATGGAAAAGCCATGTATTTTGCACGTGAGAAAAAAGGGCACGAAGGAGTTAAAGGCACACCGACAGAAGACTATCAGGGGATTCTTGTGCATGATCATGAAAGAACATTTTTTCGTTATGGCACGGATCATCAGGAATGTCTGGCCCATGTCCTTCGTTACTTAAAGGACAGTGTTGATAATGAATCTGAACGAACTTGGAATATCAAGATGCATTCCTTGATACGTGAAATGATCCATTACAGGAATGAACTTCCACCCGAAAGAGAATGCGCTCCGAAGAAAATATCTGAGTTCGAAGGTAGATATGACATGATTCTTCAAAAGGCAACAGAAGAATATGAATACATACCTCCAAGCACATATTATAGGGATGGATATAATCTATACCTGCGAATGAAGAAATATAAGGCGAATCACCTTCTGTTTCTTCATAATCGCAAAGTCCCCACAACAAACAATGAAGCCGAAAGATTGCTTCGAAGTTATAAAAGGAAACAGGCGCAGGCTATGTCATTCAGGAGTCAAGAGAGCATCGATTATCTCTGCCAATGCATGAGCATGCTAGTTATGATGCGGCAAAAAGAAGAAACGAATATATTCGACAGAGTATCCAAAGCATTTGGATGAAGAAAAGTCGATGGTTTTGACACGAATCAGTCTAAACCATCGACTTATTTAGTTCAAGCTAACCTCTGAACAGTAA
>NZ_JARGDP010000015.1 GCF_029210395.1 Petrocella sp. FN5
TATCGAATGTGAAAATTCAACTAAATAGTTTTGACCCTTAACCATTTACTCAATGTTTTGAATCTGTTCTCTGATTTTCTCAATATCCGTTTTCAACTCTAGACCATGACCGGATATTAGTAAACTATTGGCCTTAGACAATATGGTATTGGCTTCACGGTTCATTTCCTGTGTGAGAAAATCCAACTTTCTGCCAATGGGTTGGTCTGACTCGAGGGTTTTTTCCATATGCTCAATATGACTTCTTAAGCGTACAATTTCTTCATCGATACAACAACGATCAGCGAATAGTGCAACCTCAACAGCTAACCTAGCTTCATCTACAGCTGCATTCGATAACAGTTCTAAAATGCGTGCCTCCAACTTGATTTGATAATCCTTAACCACTGTTGATGATTCTTTCTCAATAAGAAAAAGTGCATCTTTCATGGCCGTCATTTTTAGAAGAATATCTTTCTTAAGTAATTCGCCTTCTACTTGTCTTGTCTCAACCATCTTTTCAATGGCTAAATCAAGGGCTTCTTTTAGTATGCCCCATAGAAGATTCTCATCATCTTGTTGTTCTTCTAATACAAAAACATCAGGGTATCTTGATATATGAGATACTTTTATATCATTTTCAAGGTTATATTTATCACTTATATATTGGAAATAGGTTAAATACTCTTCTGTTAGAGCTTCATTGAACCGGATACTCTCTTGCTTTGTTGAATTGTCCTCATAAGTTAAATAGACATCTATCTTTCCTCTAGACAACTTCTTTTTGGTATAGGTTTTAATGTCATTTTCCAGAAAATTCAGTTTTCTAGGGAGACGGACATTTACATCGCAGTATCTATGATTGACGGATTTCATCTCTACAATCATCTTTCTTTGATCTTTGACATGTTCGCCTCGACCAAATCCGGTCATACTGTTGATCATTTTCATCACTCTTCCTCATCGTTTTCTATGCACATCCATAGTTATAGGATTCTTTAGTACACTGTATTATAACTTAAACTGCTTAAAGTGTCAAAACTACTTTTTCTTCTTGTGCACATTCCGTATTGTTTTTCTTTTTTGCTTCGGTCCTGTTTTGGTTTGCCCCTTAGAATTATTCTTAATATGACTCTTAACATTACTTTTTGGTCTATCTTTTTTAGCCAATCCGTCTTTTGTCTGCTTAGGTACACTATGGGGTTGATGTTGGTTCTGTCTTGATTTATCACTGTTTTGTCTTGGCCGTATTAAGCAGTCTCGATCAAAACCAATAAGATCTTCTCTTCCTGCTAATAGAAGTGCTTCTTTAACCAACTCATAATTTTGTGGCTTTTTATATTGAATCAAAGCTCTTTGCATAGCCTTTTCCTTCGCCTTTTTAGGCACAAAAACAGGTTTCATCGTTCTTGGATCCAATCCTGTATAATACATAGTGGTCGAGGCTGTTGCCGGTGTTGGGTAAAAATCTTGTACCTGCTGAGGCTGATGGCCAATGTCTCTTAAATATAGAGCCAGTTTTATTGCGCTTTGTAAAGTGGAACCGGGATGGGAAGACATTAAGTAAGGTACAAGAAATTGCTTTTTCTCCAACGCCTCATTCTTATTTTCGTAACGTTTGGTAAAGCGTTCATATATCGCGTGATCTGGCTTTCCCATATAGCTTAGTGCTTCATGATCAACATGCTCTGGCGCCACTTTAAGTTGACCACTAATATGATGTTCACAAAGCTCATTAAAAAATGTAGGGTCTTTATCATACATGAGATAATCAAACCGAATGCCGGATCGTACAAACACCTTCTTCACTTTTGGGATACTACGTAGTTTTCTTAAAATCTCTACATATTCTGTATGATCCACATCTAGATTTTCACATTTCTCTGGAAACAGACATTGCTTCTCTTTACATACACCATATTTGAGTTGTTTCTGACAGGACGGCTTTCTGAAATTCGCTGTCGGTCCACCAACGTCATGAATATAACCTTTAAAGTCTTTGTCTTCAACAAAGCTTTCTGCTTCTCTAATAATTGATTTTGGCGATCTGGCCTGCATGACTCTCCCTTGATGAAAAGTCAATGCACAGAAATTACAAGCCCCATAACACCCTCTATTGCTAATTATGCTGAATTTGACTTCCTTAATAGCCGATATGCCACCTAAGACTTCATAACTTGGATGATATGTTCTTTCATAGTTCAACCCATAGATACTGTCAAACGCGCTTTCAGTTAGAGGCGCTTGAGGTGGTAATTGCACAATATACTCCCGATCACCATAAGTTTCTACAAGCGTTTTCCCTGTTATGGCATCTGTATTTTGAGATTGGAGTAAAAAGCTTTTTGCATAAGCTTCTTTTGAGGTTTTAATGTTCTTAAATGTAGGCAATATAATTTTATCATAAACCCCTTCAAGATTTGTTCCCCTATAACAGGTACCTTTTACAAAAGTTATGTCTTTTATATGAATACCCGACTCAAGGGCTTGCCCTACTTGAACAATGCTTTTTTCAGCCATGCCATACAGAAGTAAATCCGCCTGACTGTCTAAGAGTATAGACCGCCTAACTTGATCACTCCAATAATCATAATGACCCATACGTCTAAGAGATGCTTCAATACCACCAATAATAATAGGCACATCCCCAAAGGCTTGTCTAATCAGGTTCCCATATACAATGGTTGCTCGGTCCGGTCTTTTCCCCGCGACATTACCTGGTGTATAGACATCTTCTTTTCGTCTTTTCTTCGTTACAGAGTAGTGGTTCACCATAGAATCAATGTTCCCACCGGTTACCAAAAAGGCATGTCTTGGAATACCAAGTTTCATAATATCATCATGGTTTCTCCAGTCCGGTTGAGCAATAATACCGACAGTAAAGCCTTCTCTTTCAAGTACTCTTGCTATAATAGCTGCACCAAAAGAAGGGTGGTCCACATAGGCATCACCCGTTACTAAAATGAAATCCAATTGATGAATGCCACGTTGTTCCATATCCGGTTTTGAAATCGGTAAAAACATAGGTCAAGCCTCATTCCTAATCACTTGCATCACATCCGTATAACCATTCACATAATAATCTGCCAATCTTATTTTTTCGTCCGTCATATTTTTGGAAAAATCATCATAAATGGCACATACTTTCATACCTGCATTTTTTGCGGCCATAATACCCATCGGCACATCTTCAAAAACCAAACATTCCTCAGGTAGAACCATCAAGTCTTTGGCAACTTGCAGATAGATATCCGGACTTGGCTTACCTTTTGCTACCTCACAGCTGGTACGTACGCTGTGAAAAAAATGATTGATTTTGAATTTGTTCATAACCAATGAAACCAACTCTTTGGAGTTACTTGTACCTATGCCTGTTTTAAATCCATGATCCTTCAAATGACTTAAGAATAGACTTGCGTCTTCTTTTAAAGTCACCTTTTCAGTGTAATAGGACCATGCCATCTTATTCCATTCACCTTTAATGGTTTCAACCGAATCCAAAAGATTAAATCTTTTTTTGAAATACGTCGCGGTTTCACTGAAGCTCATACCTTCAATATCACCTTGAAGATCATCTGGTAATGACAATCCAAACCGCTCTAGATATTCCATATCAATCCTTTTCCATAACCACATGGAATCAATCAATGTTCCATCCATATCAAATATGACTGCTTTTATATTTTTTAACATAATTCTCCTTGTATTTAGAAAGTCTCGAGTGCTTGTACTTCGTCTTCACGAAGTTCTCTATAACCACCCAGCTTAAGATTTGAATCTAGGCTCAATCCTCCCATTTGTATTCTCTTTAGATAGACAACTTCTTTGTCAACGGCTTCAAACATACGCTTCACCTGATGGAATTTCCCTTCATGTATGGTGATATAGACCTCTGATGCTTCACCGGCACTTAAGATTTCCAGTTTTGCCGGCATGGTCTTATAACCATCATCCAGTGTCACGCCTACTAGAAATAGTTTGCAATCGGCCAAAGTAACACAACCTTTAATTCTTGCATAATAGACTTTTGGAACGTGTTTCTTAGGTGATAATAAGCGATGTGCCAGTTGGCCGTCATTGGTCAGAATCAAAAGTCCTTCTGTATCTTTATCCAATCGACCAATAGGAAATAAATCTTTCTTTCTCTTGTGGTTTACGAGGTCCAGCACCGTTTTATCTTTTGTGTCCTGGGTAGCTGTAATACAACCGGCCGGCTTGTTTAACATCATATACACATTGACGGCATACCCTATTGTCTTGCCATAAACCATGACATGATCCTTGTCTTCAGCCACTTTATAATCTATGGTCTTGACAACTTCCTTGTTCACCATGACTTTGCCGTATTGGATTAATTTCTTGACTTCTCGTCTCGTGCCAACTCCCATATTGCTTAAGTACTTATCTAAACGCATGGACATTATAACCATCTCCAACTTGCTTCAATCTTATTTTTCAGCTTATGATTAACCACTTTGCCCCATCCCAAGCTATAGACATCGACACAAATGAGATACCAACCGTTCTCTACATCTATCGACAAGGTTTCACCTTTCAAATACCTAGTTACATTAATATCATCATGGCTTAACATAATCTTGTTTCTGACTTGATCCGGTTTAAGTGCACTGGCAAGAGCCTGTGAAGGTTCAAACCGTTTTTTTTGATAGGTACCAAGTAACCAACCACTGGAAAAAACTCTAAGCCCTTGGGTCTTTGGTGCCTCTTTAGGCATACAAAATATCTTATCAACATGTTGATGTAAGGCATCTATTATACCTTCTTCCGGTTCGTAACCGATGGATTCTGCAAAATTCAAAAAAGCAGCTTTAGCCTCTTGATGAATAGAGGACTGAAAAACATGAACATTTGATTCTATGTACACATCTTTCTTTATCATTTTTGCAACAAAATGCCCTTCACCTTCAAACAAATGGGGCCATAGTCTTTTTGTTCTCTTAAGACAAGCATCTGAACCATTTATAGAAAAACCATCTGACACAGGCAAAATACGCTCCAATTCTAATAATTCATACTGCGGGTATTCCTTTAAGAATGCCGCAACCATATACTCATTTTCTTTCATATTAAAGGTACAGGTAGAATAGGTTAAGGTCCCACCATTTTTCAGTAACCTATGTGCTGAAGCTAAGATGCTTCTTTGTATAGGGACAAAATCATCCGGTCCGCTCTCTTCCCAGCTCTTAATCAGCTTAGGGTCTTTACGAAACATACCTTCACCTGAACAAGGCGCATCTACCAGTACTTTATCAAAATAACCTGGCCAAGCCCTAGCCAAAACCTTAGGATCTTCACTTGTAACGACACAATTTCTAATGCCGCTAATTTGTATATTCTTACTTAAATGCCTCACCCTTGAAGGACTGATGTCGTTTGAGACAATTAAGCCACGATTATCCATCATACCGGCAATATGAGTCGTTTTACCACCGGGAGCAGCACATAAGTCTATAATCTTATCTCCAGGTTTAGCATCTACCGCCCTACCTACCATCATCGCACTGGGTTCCTGAATATAATAACAGCCCGCCATATAATAAGCATCTTTGCCAGGACGTTCCTCTTCTTGATAGTAGTAGCCTTCATGGCACCAAGGTATTTTTCTAAGCTCAAAGGCCATCTTATCAGGAAAATCTGCTCCTACCTTCAAAGGATTAACCCTCAAACCAAAATATCTGGGTTGATCATAAGCATCTATAAAATCAGTATACTTGTCTTGCAGTAGCAATCGCATTTCTTTTTCAAATAATAAAGGTAAATCCATCCTAAACCTCACTCATGACCACGCCATTCATATCAGCGCATAGCCTGATTAATCATATCATGTGAAGTAGAAATAAACAATATAAAAAATACCATTATTGGGTTCCTTCTCTTATTTAAATGTGTAAAAAGCAGTAAGTATTCATTAATCAGATAATCCTATCGGACATCAGATTCAAATAAATACTTACTGCTTACAACAATCTTTATCTCTTTAATTCAAGCTCTGAGCCCTATATGTCTCAGCTACAATATCCAATCTCTTATTAAACTCCGTCAACTCCTCAATAACACCGGATTCCCATAAACGATAAAACTCATCTTGAATATGTTGAATTTCCAGATCATCCTTTGCCACACTGCTAATATTCTGAACATTATTAAGAATATCTGCAATAATACCGGACTTATATTGAAAAGAATCCTGAGCATCCAGAACTTCTGTACGAATCTTAGACATTTCATTATCTAAGTTATGAGCCGCCTCAGCTGCAGCTACCAATCGATTTCTAATCTCTATCGGTATATTATGCTTATACTTATATTTTAGAGAATGCTCAATCGTTGCCCAAAAATTCATAGCTAAAGTACGGATTTGGATTTCTGCCTGTATACGCTTCTCACCCAAAGCTGTGTGAACATCATAGTAGATAATCATATGATAACTTCTATACCCACTGGACTTCGTATTGGTCACATAATCTTTTTCATACTTTATAATTATGTCCCTTCTACTCTTAATAAGATCTACAACCTTATCAATATCTTCAACGAACTGACAAATAATTCTAACCCCTGCAATATCTTCAATCTGATTTTCAATATCGCTTAACGCAATGCCTTTTTTCTTAGCTTTTTCTAGAATGCTAGAAATCTTTTTAACCCTAACAGCAACAAATTCAATTGGTGAATATTGACTTAATTTATGATATTCATTCACAATACTTTCAAACTTTATTTGCATTTCTTGTACCGCTTGCTGATACGGAATTAAAAATTCCCGCCACATTTGCGTCTCCAATACCATCACTCCAATCCTGTTTGACTTTTGTTAAAGTGTCAAAATGAGGTTATTCTAAGTTCATATATAAAATACATGATAGTTCAACCCTATTGTTTAGACACTTTACTATGTTTTATAATATTTTTATATATTTCGTAGTATTACCTTTTGTTAAATGTTTAAATGAATTTAAACTCTTATTATGACTTGCATTCATTATAACATAAAATATAACATTTATTAATGATATTATTCATTTTTTTTGTATATATTTACTTAAACGATTAAAGTATCCATGCTAAACACTTAAGTATTTCTTTTCCTAGTATGTTAAGCTTGATTCTAATAAGGTTTCTATAGCTTCCTTTTGACACTTGAACCCTCTTTGTGATATACTTCTCCTAAATAATGTCAAGACACATGCTAAATTGGAGAGGAATAACCATGTCTCAAGAACTGATATCAAAAATTCATCATTTAAAAGCTAAAAAAAACGCAACCATCATTGCCCACTTTTACCAGTCTCCTGAAATACAGGATTTGGCTGATTTTGTGGGTGATTCTTTGGCTATGGCCAAATACGGTAAAGATGTTGATGCCGATTGCCTTGTCGTTTGCGGTGTAAAATTCATGGCTGAAACTGCCAAGATTCTATCTCCAGATAAGATGGTACTTCTACCCAATCAAGATGCAGGATGCCCCATGGCAGACATGGTTGATGCCAAGTCGCTCTCTATGCATAAAAAAAGACATCCTAACCATTATATTGTATCTTATGTCAATACTTCAGCGGATGTTAAAGCTTTAACAGATATTTGCGTCACCTCATCTAATGCTTTGCATATCATCCGACAACTGGACCAGAAAGAAATACTTTTTTTACCGGACAAAAACCTTGGTCACTATATCAACACACAGCTACCCGGTCAGCAAATGCATTTGTGGCCCGGGTTTTGTAGAACCCATGACCGTTTGAAGCCTGAAGATGTCATTTCTATGAAAGTTCTTTATCCAAGTGCCGAAGTCCTAGTCCATCCTGAATGCGATCCAAGTGTAGTAAAATTAGCTGATTTCGTTGGTTCTACGGCCGGCATTATTCATCGCGCTAGCGCCTCATCAGCCAGATCTTTTATCATTTGTACAGAAGAAGGTGTTTTACACCGTCTGAAGCAAAACGAACCTGAAAAAGCATTTTACCTAGCATCCGGTAAATTATTATGTCAGAATATGAAAAAAACTGAATTGGAAGACATTTATCGTTCTTTACTTAATAATAGTCCTGAAATGATGATCGATAAATCAACACGATTGGCCGCTTATAATGCCTTAGATCAAATGCTGGCACTCAGTTAGAAGGTGACATACCATGAAAACTACAGATGTTCTTATTATCGGTACCGGCTTAGCGGGTACTTATGTTGCACTTAATCTACCTACCCATCTTGAGATTACCATGATGTGCCACCACTCAACCAACTCAACCTTGGCCCAAGGCGGTATTGCCATCTCACTTGACCAAAAAGATTCTTTTGAAGCGCATATTGAAGACACTTTAACGGCCGGAAGGCATACCAATAAGCTTGACGCGGTTAAGACATTGATTGAGAATGCACCCTATCAAATCCAGACTCTAAAAAAACTTGGTGTGGAATTTGATTACGACGCACAAAAAAAAATACATGCTACTTTAGAAGGTGGGCACTCATATCCTAGAGTGATTCATGCCGGCGGCGATCAAACCGGACAATCTGTAATGAGTCTATTAGACCAAAAAATTGAGTCCGCAAATAATATACAAATCTTAAAAGGTGCTTCCTTACTAGAGCTGGTAATACATGATCAGCAAGCCATAGGCATTGTTTATGAAATGAATGAAACCATACAAGTTATCTATGCCAAACATATTGTTATGGCAACTGGTGGACTTGGTGATTTGTATACACATACTACGAATCAAGAAGGTTCAACCGGTGAGGCCATCGCCATCGCCGCTTTTGCAGGTGCAAAATGTCAAGATATGCGTTATATACAATTTCATCCCACTGCATATAAAAATAAAGACAAGGGGTATTTTCTTATAACCGAAGCCATACGAGGTGTAGGGGCCTATTTGCTAGATGCTCATAAAAATAGATTTATGGATCCCATTCACCCTTTGAAAGAGTTGGCTCCTAGAGATATTGTTTCAAAGGCCATCTATGATGTTATAGCGTCCACTCAAGAAGCTTTTGTTTACTTGGATACAAGGCACTTAAAAACAAAATACTTAAAAGAACGCTTTCCGAACATATATAAAACATTAGAAAAAGACGGTTTAACTCTAGGGGTTGACCTTGTTCCTGTAACACCGGTGGCCCATTATGCCATTGGTGGCATTTGTACGGATTTAATGGGACGTACCAATCTTATGAATCTATACGCATGTGGTGAAGTTGCCTCAACCGGAGTTCATGGTGCCAATCGATTGGCCAGCAACTCACTCTTGGAGTGTTTGGTCTTTGGTAAAAACGTTGCCGAACACATTGTTTCTAGTCACGAACATATATCACTGCCTTCTATTACCAAGGACCCACTGGATACATGGAAACATACTAAGACAACTGTTTCAAATAGTTATAAAATCCATAAGGCCTGTGTTCAAGAAATCATGACCAAATATGTTGGCATTGTTCGCTATGACCATCAACTTAAGTTGGCAAAATCTGAGCTAATACGCCTTCTGTCCCCGCTCAAAAAAATACGTTTTGATCATGTAGACCATGCCAAATCTTATAACCTCGTGTCCGTCAGTTTGATGGTTGTTGAAGATGCCTTAAATCATGAGAGCTTAGGCTGCCACTACAAAGAAATAGAAAAGAAAGGGCTTAAATCATGCAAGGACCTATAAATAAGCATCAATTAGTAGCAAAAATTATTGAATGGCTTGAGGAAGATATGCCCTATGGCGATATCACTTCCCAAAACATCGTATTTCATGACCATAAGGTTCAAGCCTCTTTTATCGCTAAAGAAGATGGTGTTATCTGTGGTATAGAAGTTATGAAACTCGTCTTTCAAACGATAGACAGTACAATCGTTTTTGAAACATTTGCTAATGATGGTGATTTGGTAGAGCCGGGATTCATCATAGGTACCCTAAACGGCCCTCTTGATAAGATTCTAATGGGTGAAAGATTAGCCTTGAATCTATGTCAACGCTTAAGTGGTATTGCAACGATGTCCCATCATTATGCTCAGGCTGTTAAGGCCTTTCCTGTTCGGGTCGTTGATACAAGAAAAACCACGCCCGGTCTTAGACTACTCGAAAAATATGCCGTTCGAATCGGAGGCTGTTACAATCATAGATATGGACTCTCGGATGCTGTTATGATTAAGGATAATCACATTGCCGGAGCCGGATCAATAAAAAACGCAGTGGCTCAAGTTCGCTTAAGGGTACCCCATACAACCAAAATCGAAATAGAAGTTGAAAGTCTTGAAGGACTAAAGGAAGCCTTGAGACTTGGCGTGGATATTGTCATGCTAGATAACATGACCAACGATATGCTTCGCGCTGCTGTCGAGATTAATCAGGGGAGAGCCCAATTAGAAGCCAGTGGCAATATGACCCTAGACCGCATCGTTGATGTGGCCAAAACCGGTGTGAACATCATCAGTGTAGGTGCTCTCACCCATTCGGTTCATGCTCTTGATATCAGCTTGAAGTTCTTAATATAATATCTTGTTCTGTATTTGCTATTGTAGTTACTTTTTCTACAAACCAAGGGGGCTAAAGTATAACTTTAGCCCCCTTGGTTTCATCTCATTTAAGCTTTATTAATATAAGCCTCTTTTATTGCTGTCGCTTGTTCTTTCATTTCTTTAGCCGACTCTAATGTATTCTCAGTTATTTTCACACCGCCAATAAGTCTGGCCAATTCTTGGAAGATTTCCGCACCTTTTAATGGTCTAACAAAAGTCTCAATCCTGTTTTGTGACTCTGACTTCTCGATTAAATAATGCTGATCTGCCATGGCGCTGATTTGTGGCAAATGGGTGATACATATAATCTGTCTATGCATGGCCAAAATCGACATTTTTTCTCCTACTTTTTGGGCGGTTCGACCGCTGATACCGCTATCGATTTCATCAAAAACCAAGGTACCAATTTGATCCATTTCAGCAAAAACGGACTTAATGGCGAGCATAACCCTTGAAAGTTCACCACCGGATGCGATCTTAGTTAAGGGTTGTACGGACTCGTTTTTATTGGTACTGATCAAGAAAGTAACTTGATCATAGCCATTTTGGCCGAATTCATCTAGTTTTTCAATATTGATTTCCATTTTTGCGTCTGCAAAATTCAAATCCACCAGTACGGTTTCAATATTTTTTCCAATTTCTTTTGCCGCTTTCTGTCTTAGACGAGAAATTTTTTCACACTTTGTCTCCAGTCGTTCTGTTAACTTTTGAATGGCTTCTTTGTTTTTTTCCAAGTCTATTTCATAGTTTTCCAAATGTTTTAAGCGCTTTTCTTTCTCTTCTAATGCAGCTAAAATCGCCTCTATACTATGACCATATTTAGACTTTAAAGTATTAATGATGTGTATACGTTCTTCTACTTCATTCAAGCTTTGATCGTCTGCTTCTAATGCCTCTAGATAATTTTCCACATGTTTATTCAAATCCCTGACCATATCTTCAATTTGTGCCATCATAATGGCCATATCTTCAATTTCTTCATCCAAATGGCGTATACCTTCAAAATCCCGTAAAATGTGACCAATCCATTCCCATAGATTCATTTCCGGGTTTTGTGTTAAACGCTGTTCAACACCCAATAATTTTTGAAGGATTTTATTACGATTAGATAAAAGCTTAAACTCTTTACTTAAAGTTTCATCTTCGCCTTCAATCAGATGGGCAGATTGAATCTCATTGATTTCAAACTTTAAAAAATCTATTTCCCGCTTTCGATCATCTACTGTGAGATAGTCTTCTTCTACGATTTTGGTCAGTTTTTTATAGGCCTTATAATCCATATATAGATCATCTTTTAAGGTCTTAAGCCCTTGACCAACATACCGGTCCAATAAATCAATATGGTTGTTTTGATCTAAAAGAGATTGATGTTCATGTTGACTGTGAATGTCCAAGGTCATATCCGCTATTTCGCTTACCACCCCAACCGTCACGGTCTGATGGTTGACTTTATACACACTACGCCCTGTCATATTGAATCTTCTTGATATTAATAGCTCTTGTTCATGATTGTAGTCAATACCATATTTTTCTTTTAATCTGATTAACGCTTCTTCCTGTAGAACAAAAATCATCTCAATCAAGGCATAATCAGATCCTTTACGAATCATCGACTTATCTAACTTTCCACCGGAGATGGCATTCATCGAACCAATAACAATAGATTTACCTGCACCGGTTTCACCACTAAGAACCGTCAGACCATGATCAAAGTCAATTTCCAAAGATTTAATTAGAGCAAAATTTTCTACATGTAGATAAGTTAACATCTAATCCTCCCATAAGCCTATGTTCTTATTGGCTGTGTGCCACTTTGTTTAAACGTTCCATGACAAAAATAGCATCAGCTTCAGTTCGAGTTGCACAAAATATGGTGTCATCACCAGCAATACATCCCACAACTTCATCAAAATCCATAGCATCTACTGCAGCTGCTACTGCCATAGCCATACCGGTTAAAGTCTTAAGTACAATCATATTACCTGCCCGATCCATACTGCTGTATCCATTCTTAAAAATACGAATGTACTTTTCACTCAGATTGGTTTCTTTAGATGGAAGTATGGCATATTTTTGTTTGCCACCGGGTATGGAAACTTTGGTAAGTTTCAGATCCCTAATATCTCTTGAAATCGTTGCCTGTGTAACTTCAAAACCATCTTCCTGAAGTCGATGCACCAATTCCTCTTGGGTTTCGATGACAAAATGATTCACCAACTCTATGATCTTTGACTGTCTAGCTATTTTCATAACCAACCTCCTCTAATTACCACCCAGTTTTCTTCTTAATATATGATAAAAGTTATGTCCTTCTATTTTAATCAGCCTGGTTTTTAAATCGGCTTTTTGGATGATGATTTCTGCATCATTGTTGATTTCTTTACCATCTTGACCATCGATGGTCACCATTAAGTCATTATCCCAAGAGCGACGATTATGTTCAAAATTAATTTTGACTTTATCGTTGCTGGACAATACAATACTTCTAGCTGTTAAAGAGTGGGGACAAATAGGCGTCATAACAATCATTTCATTATGAGGCGCCAGAATCGGTCCGTTTGCAGATAGATTATAAGCTGTGGATCCCGTAGGTGTTGCAATAATAATCCCATCCGCTGAATAATAATTAACAAATTCCTCATTAACGTAAATACTAAATCCAACCATTCGAGATAAAGCCATACGACTAATAACCACATCATTTAGGCAAAAACCCTCTTCGATTAAGAGACCTTCATTGTATATTTGTGCTTCAAGCATCATTCTGGTTTCAATTTCAAACTTACCTTCCAATACTTTTTCTAGATTTTCTTGCCACTCATGTTCCTCTATCTCCGCTAAGAATCCAAGATTTCCTAAGTTAATGCCTAGAATCGGAATTTCATGCATAGCTAATCGTCGGGCAGAATGAATAATCGTACCATCACCTCCAAGTACAATGGCAAAATCAATATCGTCCAGTTCAGAATCATCTTCTATATCAATAGCATTGAAGGCATAACACTCTCGTACATAGTTATCTATGTACACTTTACAGTCCTTTGACTTTAACCAATCCATGATTTTACAACTATAGGTCAAAGTTGGGTCTTTACTGGTGTTAATAATCATATAGACATTCTTCATTACGCCACCAACTACAGTGTATTATGAGCTTGATCTACGACCGCATCAATACGTGCCTTAAAGCTTTCATAGGACACATCCACTGTATTCTTTCTTACATATAATAAATACTCAATATTACCCTCTGGGCCTTTAATTGGTGAATAGTCCAAACCTAAAAATTCAAAACCCATTTGAACCGATTCTGACAAAATACGGATCAAAACTTCTTTATGAATTAAAGGATCTCTAACCACACCCTTTTTCCCAACTTTTTCACGTCCGGCTTCGAATTGAGGCTTGACCAAGCAAATCATTTCACATTGTTGACGCATCAACAGCTTAACTGTAGGTAGGACTTTAAGAATTGAAATGAAGGATACATCCATACTAACAAAATCAATAGGGTCCGGAATCTGCTCTGGCGTTACATACCTAATATTTGTTTTCTCCATACAGACCACACGCGTATCTTGTCGAAGCTTCCAATCCAATTGTCCTCGTCCAACATCAATTGCATAGATTTTCTTCGCACCATTTTGTAACATACAATCGGTAAATCCACCTGTCGAAGCCCCAACATCCATACAAATCTTGTCTTCAAGAACGATTGGGTATTGTTGTAATGCTTTTTCCAATTTGAAACCACCACGACTCACATAAGGGTTTGGGTTGGATTTAACAATAACTTCCAGGGCTTTATTGACTTTTGTTCCTGCTTTATCTTCTCTCTGACCGCCAACAAAAACATTTCCGGACATGATTAATGTCTTGGCTTTTTCACGTGATGGTGCTAGACCCAACTCAACGAGTAAAATATCAAGCCTTTCTTTCTCAACTGACATCGTATCACCTGTTATATCTTTCTATATATGCCGCTATATGATTGGCTGTCAAACCTAATACTTCCATTAGCTTATTTCTTGAGCCATGTTCTATAAAATCATCCTTAATACCCATGATTTCAACTTTAATATCATACCCTTTACGATGCACATACCGTAACACTTCACTGCCATACCCACCTATCATGGTGTTTTCTTCTGCTACCAAAAGATGCTTATGTGTGTTTGCCAATCTATCAATCTGATCATAATCTATGGGCTTGACAAATCGAGCGTCTACAACGGTTACAGCTGTTTCGACCATTGCGCTGGCTTTTATGGCTTCATCCACCATAGAACCAACGGCAAGAATGGCAATTTCTTTACCCATTTCTAATACTTCACTTTTACCATATGCAATGGGACTTTTGTCATACTCGTAATAGGGTGCTTCACCCTTTGGATACCGAATGGCAATTGGACCCTCCATATAGGTTAAGGCAAAATCCATCATGTCCTTAAAGGTTTCACTGTCCATGGGCGCCATGACGGTCATATTCGGCATGTGATTTAAATAAGATAAATCAAATACACCTTGATGGGTTTCGCCGTCTTCTCCAACCAATCCGGCTCTATCTAACATAAAAACGACGGGTATTTTCTGTATACAAACGTCATGTAAAACCTGATCATAAGCTCTTTGTAAAAAAGTAGAATAAATGGCAACAAATGGCTTGATACCGCTTAGACCCAAACCTGCAGCAAAAGTAACCCCATGTTGTTCGGCAATCCCTACATCAAAAAAAGCTTTTGGGCATGTTTTCATAAAATGGGTCATACCTGTTCCATCCGGCATGGCTGCTGTAATACCTGCAACCTTATGACCTTCTTTAACATATTGAATTAATTTATCCCCCATCAGTTCTCCATAAGACTTTTTAGTATTTACCTCTTTTTTTACTAACGCTTCACCATTTTTCGTGATAAAGGGTTTAGTACCATGAAACTTAGAAGGGTTGATTTCAGCGTGGTGATAGCCTTTTCCTTTAATTGTATTAATATGAATCAGAACCGGTCCTTCAATCCGACGGGCTTGATTGAGTACTTTAATAATCTGTGGAAGTGCATGACCGTCTATTGGCCCCAAATAGGTATAACCCATCTCTTCAAAAAACATACCGGGAATAAAAACTTGTTTAAAGGCATCTTTGATTTCTCTAACCCCTTTTGTCAGGCTTTTACCTATTACAGGAATATGATCCAATACCTTGTGAACATCATGCTTGATTTCTTTATAAACATGACCTGTTCTAATGGTATCTAGATATTCTGCCATACCACCAACATTTTTTCCAATGGACATTTGATTATCATTTAAGATCACGATGAAGTTCTTTTTCATTTGCGCACCATTGTTAAGGGCTTCATAGGCCATACCTCCAGTCAAAGCGCCGTCTCCGATTATGGCAACAACACTATGATCTTCTTTACGCATATCCCTAGCCACCGCATACCCAATAGCTGCAGATATCGAAGTTGAACTATGTCCGACATCAAAGCAATCATGCTCGCTTTCATTACGTTTAGGAAAGCCACTTAGTCCTTGGTATTGTCTAACGGTCTTAAGCGCTTCTTTTCGTCCTGTTAAGATCTTATGGACATAACTTTGATGCCCAACATCCCAAATTAATTTGTCTGTAGGTGAATTAAATACATAATGTAGACCAATGGTAAGTTCAACGACACCTAAATTAGAACTTAAGTGACCACCTGTCACGCTGATCACATCTACCAAGTATTTTCTCACTTCATGACTTAATCTATTTAAATCATTCATATCAAGACTTTTTAAAGCCTTAGGAGAATGAATTTTATCCAATATTTTAAACATATGTCACCTTTTTTTCCTTCTTTTTATGTAACTTAATATAATACCCAATCTATATACAATATGATTGGCGTGTCGTAAAGCAACTTCTTTTCCAATTGCCTTGCCACCAACAGTAAGCCCTGCAATAATAGAGGTCAGAATAATACTGGCAGCTGTTGTTTTTAGGGTCATGGTTTCATTTAGTTTAATAATAATGGCCGCAGATGCAGATCCTGAAATAATGCCTGAAATATCCCCAATCACATCATTGAAGAAGTTGGCTACAGCACCGGCATTTCTAATAATCAATATGGCTTCTTGAGCACCTCTAACCTTACCGGAAGACATAGAGTGAAAAGGTGTCTCCGTGGCAGCTGTAACAGATATACCTAATAAGTCAAAAATGACGCCTAAAAAAACAATAAATAACAATATAAAGAGTGCGCCAATAACACTAACTTTTTCCATAAATACTAAAGATATATAGCCTAAAATTAAGGCTACAAAAAATGTAATCACGGTGATTACATAAACCCATAAATAATTCACCTTTTTATTTGTATACATATTGCGGAATTTGATCCGACTTTTTTGGTCACTCATGTACACCCTCATCTCATAATTTAAATCACATTAATCCCATTTTATTAAAAGCTGAAGATAATTATCATAGTAAATTTTGCGGCATATGGTCTAGCAGGTTTTCCCGAATTCAAACTCCGATGTCGCCAAAGGAGCGATTCCTCTTTCATTGAATTCCCAAAATAAATGGCGCTAGATCGCCTTAATAACCACACTGTAATCCTATGATAACCTCTTTCGAACAGTCTAGGAGTTTTCCTCACATCACCAAACGCTTCTTAGCCTCTTTAGCAACTTCAAATTTCAAGCAACAATAACACTTCCTCTTTGGCCTAAGAATCCATGCCTAAATTACTATCCCCTTCAAAGTCACGCAAGGCAGGCTACACTGTCCACAGCTTACGCCGCATGACAGGTTTAATCCAACGCCGTAGATCATGTTAACCCACATACGTTGGTCTCCGCGACAAAAGGGTCAACGCCCACATGCCCTTGTGGATCGCCCTAATGTCTTAACTCCCAGCACAAGCCCGCGACTGGGCGTCGCAAGCTCACACCAGAAACTTCATCGATATGCCCTTATACGGTTTTTTAGGCCCGTCTTCTGATGCGCAGGTCATGACTAGAATACTGCATCTTCAGCACTAATAAATCATATTATAACATCACTGGCCCTATTATGCCATATTAAGTCCGATAATCATACCCAGTAAGGCACCTACAAAGACTTCCAGATAAGTATGACCCAAGAGTTCTTTAAGTTCCTTGTACATTGAGAATTTATGTTCTCCCAGTTCTTTGATAATCCGATTAATAAGCTTTGCTTGTTTACCTGCGGCCATTCTTACATTGGCTGCATCATACATAACAATAAAACTCATCATGCCGGCAAAGCCGAACACAGGGCTGTTAAAACCCATAATCCTACCGATAGAAAATGTGGTTGCAACAACAGATGCTGAATGGGCACTGGGCATGCCACCGGACCCCATTAATCTACCAACATCAAATCTTTTTTCTTTGATCAATATCCAGGTTATTTTAATAGATTGAGCGATAAACCATGCTAACATTGCAGAAAGAAAAACCCTATTGGTTAATAAATCACTGATCTCATTCATGCTATTCTCCTCTAATAACTACGTTCTTTGATATAGTCTGTAAATGCCATTAAGAAGGCCGTCTTATTGTTGTCAAAGGATTTTAGGATGCTGATGGCTTCATTCAACAAGTCGCTAACAATCACTTTAGAACCTTCAACGCCTTTTAAATCTACATAAGTTGTCTTTTTGTTTTTCATATCACTTAAAATTGGCTTACCAAGCTTTGCCTCTTCTCCCATTATATCTAGTAAGTCATCCTGAATCTGAAAGGCTAGACCAATGCACCTTCCTATTCTATTTAATTTTTTAATGACCTCATCATTTTGTCCGGCTAAATAACCACCCATCATAAAAGCTGCCTCTATTAGGGCTGATGTCTTATGTTGATGGATATAACCAATTACATCCATATCGACCAACTGGTCTTCATAGGTAATATCTGCAACTTGACCGCCTATAATACCTTTTGTTCCCGCATTGGTCGCTAAGCATGATGCCGCAAGTAGACCTTGATCGTTTAACTTATATTTCATGATACCTTCAAGCATAATCTCATAGGCCCTATTTAACAAAGCATCTCCGGCTAGAATTGCAATATTTTCACCATATTTTTTGTGGCAAGTGGGCAAACCCCGTCTTAAATCATCGTTATCCATAGCCGGTAGATCATCATGAACCAAAGAATAAGTGTGCACCATCTCTATTGCCGCCATAAAAGGCTCAATAGCCAATGACTTTGGTTTGAATAAACCATAGACTTCTTCTAGAATCATAGGTCTAACCCTTTTTCCGCCTGCTAAAAGACTATAGGTCATCGCCTCTATGACGATCTCGTGATAGCCACTGGTTTCTTGAGGAAGAAATTCGATAAGAAGTTGATTAATATTTTGTTGTCGTTGTTTTAATTTTTCATCAAATCCATTCATCTTTACGCCTTCTTATTTGTCAGGATTTCCAGTTCTTTTTCTATTTTGTCAATAGAATCGTTACAATGCTTTACCAATGCCATGCCTTCTTTGTATTTTTTAATTGAATCCTCTAGTGTAAGATCATCTGATGTTAGGTCATTTACGATATTCTCAAGTTTTTCTATTGATGTTTCAAAAGAAGTCGTTTTATCCATTTCAAGCATCTCCTTTATTATATTCTATGACATCAACATTGGCTATGACCTGACCATCGGATAAAGTCAACATAACCTTGTCATTAGGATTAAGTTGGTTAACGGATGTAACTTTATTAAGCTGAAGATCACTTAAGTAAGCATATCCCTCTTTTAATCTCTGAATCGGTGACAAGCCTTTTAATTGTTCCTCTAGTAGGTTCACCTGATGTTTCTTTTTTCTCAAGATGTTTTCCATGCGCATTTTTATTTTATCTTCTAATTCTGTTATATATTGATACTTTCTTTCATATTTCAATCCCGGGTGCTCATGGGATAATTGTATTTTTAACAATTCTAATCTTTTTTTCTTATAATCCAACTGACGGTACATGGCCTGCCTTAATGTTAAGTCATATTGATTCAGGTTGTTTTGTAAGGTATAGTAATCATAAACCGCCAATTCAGCTGCTGCTGAAGGTGTTGGTGCTCTAAGGTCTGCAACAAAGTCTGATATGGTAAAATCCGTTTCATGACCGACAGCAGATATAATGGGTATATCTGACGCATAAATACTTCTAGCCACATCTTCTTCATTAAACACCCATAGATCTTCAATGGACCCACCACCTCTTCCAAGGATAATGGTGTCTACTTTTTGTTCTTGATTAAAATATCCTATACCTTTGATGATGGTTTGGGCTGCATCCGGACCTTGCACAAGTGCTGGATAAAGCGTCATTTTTATATATGGGTTGCGACGTTTCGCCACTTGGACGATGTCCCTTATAGCAGCACCTGTATCGGAGGTGATGATTCCAATATGCCCTGCGTATTTACAAATAGGTTTTTTGGCTGCTTCATCAAAGAGTCCTTCACGACTTAATTTTTTCTTCAATTCTTCAAAAGCCTGATATAATTGACCTAACCCGTCCTGCATTATTTTGCGAACATATATCTGGTATTGACCGCTTCGCTCATAGACTGAAACCGCTCCCTGTACAATAATCTTCATACCGTTTTCGACTTCAAATCCCAGATTCTGGACATGGGTTCTAAACATAATACAGCTTATGGTACTCTCGTCATCTTTTAAAGTGAAATACAGATGACCTGAACTATGTGCTTTATAATTAGATATTTCACCTTGAACCGAAAGGTTCTTTAAGATGAAGTCTTTATCCATCAATTGTTTTATATAGGCGTTGACATGACTGACCTTAAGTACCTGTTTTTCCATCTTTCCCCTACTTTAACTATAATTATTAATGCAGCTTTCAAAAAGTATGAAAGATGCGCTATTCATTAATAATGCCTGCAATAACACCGTTTACAAATTTTGGTGATTGATCCCCACCATATTTTCTTGCCATTTCTATAGCTTCATTTATAGCCACATTGGTAGGTATTTCCTCATCATATAGAATCTCAAACAAAGCCAGTCTAAGTATGGCCATTTCCACATTTGCAATTCGTTTCAGATTCCAACTTGTAGAACTTGATTCAATGGTGGCATCTAAATCAGCTTTCTTGCCAACGATACCCATGGTCTTTGATTTAATATAATCGGCTTCATCTTCCTTGACTTCAATGGTCTCAAGATAGTCCTTAATATGCTCCTCAATAGGAACCTCAAGTCCAAATTCATAGGAAAATATAATTTTAAAAATATTCTCCCTGATGTTTTTTCTGTTCATAATTGCCTCCATACATTACAATACCCTTAAATAACAATTTAAGGGTATCAACGTTTTCGATTTGTGATACTACTTTTCTATATCAACACCGGTAATATTTATATTCACGACTTCTACAGTAAGTCCGGTCATGGTCTCCACTGCATTCTTCACCTTCTCAGAAACACTTTTGGATACTTCTATAATCTGACTACCAAAAGTCACAACAATGGCCAAGGTAAGAGAAACACAGCCTTCGCCTACTTCTACAACCACACCTTTAGCTAGATTTTTTCGTCCAAGAAGTTCAACAATATCACCTGCCAGATTACCGACCATACCCTTGACACCTTCTACTTCTGTCGCTGCAAGGCCTGCTATAATCGCAATAACCTCATCTGCAATATGGATTTCCCCTACATCTTCATGATCATGTATTTTCAAAACTTGTCTGTCCATTATATTGCCTCCATTCCATTGTATTCACAACTTGCTAGTATCATTATATCGAAAGTCGCTCAAGTATGCAAGAACAAAGCGACTATGTCGCGGTTTGCTTGCAAATTAAGAAGAATAAAGCAGCCCTTTTAATATAGAGGGCTGCTTTATTCTAGTTAGCTCTAGATATGTATTCGCCGGTTCTTGTGTCAACTTTTAACTTGTCGCCAATATTCACAAATAAAGGTACATAGACGGTTGCACCAGTTTCAACTGTAGCTGGCTTCGTCGCACCTTGTGCTGTATTGCCGGCAACACCTGGTTCAGTATGTGTTACCAACACCTCCACAATAATAGGTGGTTCAACGCCAAATACCTTACCTGCATGTGATAAAACCTTTACAATCTCATTTTCCTTTACGAACTTTAACGCACCATCCAACTGTTCTTCCGTCAAACCAATCTGTTCATAAGACTCAACGTCCATAAAATGAAAAATATCACCATCTCTATACAAATACTGCATATCTTTTCTTTGTATGATCGCATTTTCAAATTTCTCTGTTGGTCTAAATGATTTTTCAATCACAGAACCTGTTTTTAAATTCTTAATCTTCGTTCTTACAAAAGCCGCACCTTTCCCGGGTTTAACATGTTGAAACTCAATAATGACATAGATGTTATTATCTATTTCAATTGTTAAACCATTTCTAAAATCACCAGCTGATACCATTTATTGTCCTCCTTGTAATACCTAAATCATCACTCAGATATTTTTCCTCATAAACTCTTGGAAATCATTTACATATTGTAATCTAAATACCTTATTTTTTCAACACCTTTTTGAGATTATTGTTAAACTTATTATGGATTCTTTAACCACTTATAAAATTATAAGGGTCTTGTCTGAATGAACAAAATTTTTGCAACCTTCAGCGGTGACGACAACAAGGTCCTCAATACGTACGCCACCAAAATCCGGTATATAAATACCCGGCTCTATGGTCACAACCATACCTTCTTCAAGAGTCATATGTCCTTGTTGGGATAATCTTGGATTTTCATGTACTTCTAAGCCCAGACTGTGTCCTAATCCATGACCAAAATAGCCTTCATAACCTTGGTCATAGATATAGTCTCTCGCTATAAGATCCACTTCCTTACCAGTCATACCCGCTTTAATGGCCCTAAGTGCCATTTCTTGAGCTTTTAAAACCGTATTGTATAATCTCGTCTGATCCGGGTTCGCGTCTCCCATAACTAGAGTACGAGTCATATCTGAGCAATAACCTTCATAAACACAACCAAAGTCTAAGGTTACAAAATCACCTTTTTCAATCACTTTTGTCGTTGGTTCAGCATGTGGTAGACTGGATCTTTTCCCTGATGCAACAATGGTTTCAAAAGAAAGACGGCTGGCACCTTTTTTCTTCATAAACATTTCCAGTTCCAAAGCCACCTCGACTTCTTTCATGCCTACCTTAATGTATTCAAGTATATGTTTGTATGCTGCATCACCAATACTTGCAGCGTATTCAATCAAGTCCAATTCCGATTGATCCTTGACCATACGCAACCTTTCCATCATATCTTCAAGGGGAATCCATTCAATATGGTCAAGGTGATTTCTATGAAAATCAAATGCCTTGACCGTCAAATGATGGTTTTCATACCCAAGACTATGAATACCATCTACCTTCATGATTTCTTTAATGGTCTCATTTAGACCTAATTTCATATAGTCCAAGATTTCATAATCCGGACAGGAGATTGCTGCTTGCTCCATATATCGAAAATCTGTCATGAGTACTTTTCTATTGGCTGTGATATATACATAAGCTGAAGAACCTGTAAAACCGGATATATACCGCCGATTGTGGGCACTGGATATAAATATTGCCGGGAGCGCCCATTCTTTCATTTTTTTTAGTAAACGTTCATGTCTTTGAACCTTGTATCTTTCGGTCATTGGTTTCCTCCGTGTTTTATAACATTGGTTATAAATTTATGCTTTAAGTCTATCTTTAAGAAAAGAGATGGCTTCCAAATAACCATCTAAACCTTTTCCAACAATCTGATGTACACATACGTCTTTCGTGACCGAAACATGACGAAAGGCTTCCCGTTCATGTATGTTCGAAATATGAACTTCCACAGTCGGAATCTGAATGCTACTAATTGCATCTCTAATTGCATAACTATAATGGGTATAAGCACCCGGATTAATAACAATACCTTCCACCCGATCATAATAGGCTTTTTGGAGTCGATCTATGATGGCACCTTCATGATTAGACTGATAACACTCAGTTTCAACTTGTTCCTTAAAACCATAGGTCATAATCATCTCTTGCAGGCTTTTGTAATCCTCATGTCCATATATATCCTTATTTCTAATGCCTAAAAAATTCAGATTAGGTCCATTAATGACCAACACTTTCATTCCATCACCTCATAAAATCTCTAGAATTTCATCTACGATGTTCTTGATTGGCTTACCGGATGTTTGTATAATGACATTGGCTGTTCTTAAATACAAGGGTTCCCTTAACTCCAGCATGGTCGTGATTTTTTTTTCTATATCTTCTTCATCTTGTAACAAAGGCCGCTTATGATCATCTTTGATATTCTTAAGAATATGCGCAACATCCGCTTGTAAAAAAACAACAATACCTATTTTTTTTACCATTTCAATGTTTTCATCTCTTAGAATAATGCCACCGCCGGTTGAAATAATCTTGCTTTTTTGATTCTCTAGTTTGCTTAGAAATGTCGTTTCAAGATCTCTAAAATAAGCTTCACCATGGTCTTTAAATATTTCACTGACTGTTTTACCTTCAGCTTTTTCAATTTTTTCATCCATGTCAATATAATTAAGATTTAAGCGCTTGGCCAGTTCTTTTGTCACGGAAGTTTTACCACAACCCATGAATCCTATTAAAACGATATTCTCACCTTTGTTTCCATCACTCATATTATTCACCTATTGTTGTATCATTTCGTCATCTGTTGTAAAAAAGCCTGATAGCATCTTTTTTTAGTTCCATCATCAATCGTACATTCACGCCACAATTCAAAAGCGGCAACAGCCTGATGAAAAAGCATGCCCATACCATTCATGGTTATGGCACCTGCTTCTCTTGCTTCACGTAAAAAATGGGTTTCAAGTGGGTTGTATATAAGGTCCACCGCCACCTCCAAAGTCTCATAGAACTTGGTTTCATAAATAGGATTATTGGCACTATGAGGATACATGCCAATAGGCGTCGTCTGAAAAGCCATCACCAAATCATTTCTTTCTTTAAGCTCTTCAAGGGGAATCACCTCAGTGGATACATCATAATGACGATTAATTAATTTGGTTAATTGGTCTGCATGGGCCTGTGTTCTATTTGTTATGGCAATATGGCCTGCGCCTTCGTGGGCACACATCATACCAACTGCTCTTGCAGCCCCTCCGGCACCAATAATCAGTATAGATTTATCTTTAAGATTGACCTTGATTTCCCTTAATGCTCTTGAAAGTCCAATCCAATCTGTATTATAACCTATAAGCTCATTATTCTTATGTATGATGGTGTTAACGGCACCAATCGCTCTGGCCATATCCTCTACTCGGTCCAAATATGCCATAACATCGACCTTATAAGGTACTGTAACATTAACGCCCCTAATATTCAACCCCAGTAGACCTGCCATGGCATGCTCAAGTTGATTTTCCCTAACATGAAAGGCTACATAAGCCATATTTTCCTTTAGGGCCTCTGCCAACATGTTATGAATGAAAGGTGAAAAACTATGACCAACCGGATCTCCGATTAAACCATATATGTCCGTTGTCCCTTTTATCATTTAGCGCCCTTCTTTCTTTAAATATCTATTTAAAAGTAATTTTTCTGTTCTTCTCTTAATGAAAGTAACCATTTGTTCCTTGCTTTGTATCGGTTTAACCAAAATCGTATACAAACCTAAGCGATTACCCACCCATACATCTGTAAAAATTTGATCACCAACAAAGATTGCGTTTTGGGGATGAACCCCGATTGTTTTTAATATGCGCTTAAGTTTATAAGTAAAAGGCTTCATCGCATTTGCCATCACAGGTATCTTCAAACCTTTATTAAGAGCATCTACCCTTGCCTTAGAGTTGTTGGACACCAAAGCCACTTTATATCCCATGGTCCTAAGTGTTTTCATAAGGTGAATCAACGCATCATGGGCATCAAGCTGATCAAAAGGCACTAAGGTATTGTCCACATCAAACAAAACTGCCCGGTAACCCTTCTCATATAGACTTTCAAAGTCAATGTTATACACTTGATCCAAATATTCATCCGGATATAATATCTTCATTTTCATCACCATACTTTCATGATTTCACCTAATGATTATAACAACAAACATGCTGAGTGTCAAAAAAAACAGACCAAAATTAAGTTGGTCTGTCCTTCATATGTAAAGATTTCTATTATTTTTCATAATTACGAAACTTCACTTGACTTTGAAGACTCATTTTTGCATCACCATCCAACATATCCATAAAAATCTGAATGCTTTTGGTGTATTCAAAGTCTATATTATTGGTGGGTGCTACCCTTAACTGTTCAATACGACTGGCCATGATATAGCTTGAAGACGCACCCCCATCCGGTGTTATGGTGCAGGTTAGTTCTTGAGTGCTTGGGTCATAAGTGATTTCATATTCGATGGTACCTTCTATAGGATCTTCTTGATGGAAGATAATCATACTTGGATTAATGACAACATCCGGTGAATCAATACTTGAATTACCTGCTTGATCTTCTATGGCTTCGATACCCTTTGATTCCTTGGCTATGGCCGTCAACTGGTTCATGGCCAACTGGCCTTCATACTGAATATCGATAACGCTTTTTGTAGCGTTAAAGCCTTTCAAGTTAAAGGTTAAGTACGTACCCACAGCCCCCATGATAATGCCGGCAATGGCAATGGCCAATATAAGCTCAATGGTGGTAAATCCTTTATTATTATTCATTCATAACCACCCTTCCGTTTTGCTTAATCACCTCAAATTCAATGACACGGCTGGAAGCCGTTGAACTGATTTCATATCTGCCATCACCATTGGCCGTATTCTTAACTTGACCGGAGGTGCTGTCGAACTCAAAACTGATTAATGAATAATTCGGTGGTTGAATGTCCACATAATCTGTACCGTCCCATTTTTTGATGGCTACTTTTTTGGGTAACTTAATGGTCTTTAGCGTCGAGTAGGTACCGGTTGTTCCTACGCGCACCAGAGTCCTTCCGATGTATTGTTCAAGGGTTGAGTCATAGGTCAAAGTTAACCTATAGTCTTTATCCTTGGAAGCCATTTCTTTTGTTTGAACCAGCTTAATTTCGCTAATCAGTTGATTGGAATAGGTATTAATGTTGTTGGTGTATAAAGTATTTAGCCCAAAACCGGAAAGACCAATGGCAATGGCCAATAAAGCCATGACAATGATCATCTCAATCAGTGTATAACCATCCTGTCTTTTGATATTGTTCATACTTTTAACACACATTATCGATCACCTATTCTTCAACTTTCCAGAATTCAAAACGCATTAAATCACTGTATCTATAAGGACTGTTGTTGTTTAGATCTAAAGTCGTACTATCATCAAAATCAACAAATTCAATCTCTTCTAGGTATACCGGAGCAGATCCTGGTCCACTTCGGTCCACCACATTAAATAAATTATATAATACATTGTCCTCGTAAATCTTCTGTGCTAAGTAATTTTTTATGACCATTGAATTATTCTTATAGGTCTGAGTACCACCTATAGCGGTTATGGAACCACCTGAAATGATGGGGCCTGCAAAAGCCAAATCACCATGAATCATAATGTCACCATTATGAACAACTATCCCTTGAGCCCTACCACTAGGTATGTCTATGGAAGGGCTATTGGTGCCTGAACTGCCTCCACCATATATATGTAAGGTTTGTGCTGTTGCATCATTGACATAGGTTATTTCCAGAGCATTCTGAGCTGCATTTAAGACGCTTGCCACCGTTGGATAAGGGGCATTGTTATAATTTAGTGAACCCATGGTATCTATTTTGGTGAACTTATCGACAGCATTCACATTATAATAAGTTGGGTCTACCAATGGATCTGGATCCGGATTATCAATAGAAGGTGCACCCATATCACTTCTGTGGCGCATCATATGCAGTTGATAGATATGATCTTCACTAATCTTAATTCTTAGGTTGTCATAGCCCTCTTGGCCGACTTTATTAATATTTGTCCCATTGTGATAAGTCAGATCTAAGAAATCATTAACACCATGTGTAGGGTCTTTCACAAGCTTCAATCCCGTGGTATAGATATAATTTTCAAGAATGATGCCCGGACCGGTCTTAATAAAGGTATTACTATTGCCATCAATATAATGCTTAAAAGCCACAAAATAGGCTTTTCTATCATTTAGTTCGTATTCTTCTGTTGTCGTGCCCTTTGCCAAACTTATGGTTGTACCGTCAATGGCCATCCATGAGACATTGTCCTTTAAAAACTTACCTTCAACCTCAGCATCTTGGATGGTTCCGCTACCTGCATAAAAATCATAAGGGGCTTTATTGAAAAAGTTATCTCCTGCCGACTTCATAAGATCAATGGTTTCTTGATCGAATCCCCAAGTGTAGGCTACAAAATTACCCTTTAGAGATACGCTTTCTCCCGTTTGATATCTGGTGGGTTGTACATCCACATAGGCTGTACCGCCAATTAGTATACCTTCGTGGCTTTCCAAAAAATCAATATCTTTTTTTGTCGTACCTACAGGAACTTTATTAAAGGCACCATCTATGGATAATGATGATCCGGCATTCATATCCGCATTAATAACAATGGCACTGCTTAAATCATGAGTGATACCGGTTCCACTACCATCGGTGTAACCATAATAGCTGCCATTGATGTTAATTCTCCCGCCTGTACCGTTAAGCTCTAAGTCATCGCTGGTATAAACATTGCCGTTAAAATTCATCTGGCCACTGGCACCATCTTGCAATACAACACTGTTGGCATAAACCAATCCGTTATTCACCGTCAACCGAGCATTGGTTGAACTACCATCTCTCAGTTGCACATAACTACGGCTAAAAATATTGCCATGAACCGTAACGCGACTTGTGCCATTGACTAAGATACCGCCATAATTTTTGGGATTGTGAATGGCATTACCTGTGGGTAGGTTCCCATAACCATACACATCGCCATGTATATCTGCAACCGTACTCGAATTAAAAGAGATGTCTTCATGAGCCACCAAGGCCTTTTGCCATATAGGATTATCCGGTACAAGTATTCTTTTTTCTATGGTATTGAGAGGATAGGACTTAACCTGGTCACTTACAACGATATCTGTAGATATTTGCTTTTTTGTATGATCCCCAAGTATAAATGTGGATTCTATCCCTTCAACACGGTATGTAGAATTAGCACCTAAGAATTGTGTAACTGTAATGGCTGCTGTATTAATGTTAATGGAAGAGTTGTTCTCAGCTGGTGTGTTATCATCTAAATAGACAAACAACTCAGAGTCCAAAAAGGCTCTCAAATTACTTGGTGAACCATTGCTGTTCATGGCGCTTCTAAAATGATATCTGTATATTTTATCCGATAGAACCTTAAGTGCCTCTGTATCTAGCATATACATAGCACCACTGGGTAGAATCAGATCTCTAAGTTCAATAATTGGTGCTTCATCCACATAAGTTATGCTACTATTAATACCCACAAATGGGGGTATGTTGTTCTCATCTTGTAACATGGCATCGATTTCATTTAAGATGATTTTAATATCATCATCTGTATTGGCAATGGCTTCGTTTATAGACATCTCTACAAGCTTACCTACGCGGGCATAGACCTGATCAATACCGGATTCAGCATAGTACAAGGTTTTCTTGATTCGATTGTCATTATGTTTCATATTGATGTTCATTAAGGACATGGATAATAAAGCTGTACCCAACATGGCTAAAATGGCCACGGTGATGACAACAAATAATAATGTAGAACCTTTTTGATTGTTCAATTTATCCAATAGTCTCATATGATCACCTACTCGCTTATCTTGGTGGTTGTATAAGTACCCAGTTTTTTACCGGAATACGTGTCAAAAATCTCAACTTTTATGCCTAGGATTCTACGATCATAAGTATCAACCGCATTCAAATTCCGACTAATACTGACAGAGCCACTTATAATATTGGTGGTTGCCTTTACCGAATTGGTGTCCTCTTCATAGAAATACAATTTAATCGTCTGGGGTAAATTGCTTTTTATATCTATTCTAGTTATCATAGGCGTCCCAACACGACCTTCGCCCATAAGAAGTCTTATAACCGGATCAGTGGATGGCACCGTTATGCTAAAACGGCTATCAATTGAACCGCCACCACTTGTCAACTGATCAAAATAGTCTAAAGTGATGGTATTGGTATCACGGTCTCCACGAATTCGAATAACTCTATCTGTACTGGAAGTTGGTGTTTGTGGATACGTCATCTGATTGCCACTGCTCGTATCGGTTAAGATAACCGTGTTCATATAACCACTAGGGATATCTATGATGATATCAGCATCCGGCATTGGATTTGGTGTTGGTAAAGCAAAAGCGTTTATATCCACACTTGTATCATAGGACAGTACAGCCCTATATCCCTTTGGCAGTGGTGTTAACCCCATTAGATCATAGGTATCTTGTGTAAATGAATCATTGATTTCTATGTTTGTATTGACGCCAAATACAGATGCAAAATCTGAAAACTCTTTTGCTTTTATGGCTTCAAGGTATTCTTGTCCCAGGCCATTGGCCACCAATTGTTTTCTTGTTTCTACAGTTGTACCGATGGTTTGGGTAAAGACCATTGAAATAGGAATCATGGCAGCACCAACAATGGCAATGGTGACCAATGCCTCTACAAGGGAAAAACCGCTATTGGATTTTAATTTGTTCCACCATGATTTTATCATTTTTTTCACCTTACCTTAATTAAAGCCTATTAAAGTTCAACTAATATTCAATCTTTTAATTTACTTCTCCTTCTGTGGATACGATGTTGAGTCTGGGGTTCGTGGGGTCTTCTTCGATTTTGTTAATATATAATGGTAATTGGGTTTGATTTACGATGGTGAGGTTCATCCCAACAAGGTCATTGGCATCCACACGTTTAGACGCATATAAATCTAACTCAAGGGCTTGTCCCACTTCAAAGGCTTGTCTGCTCTTTGTGATACCATTCATGACGTAAGTGGCATAATAATTACCATTTTCAATAAAAATCCTAAGGTTGGCCTGTACCACACCATCCACATCGCCTGTTACATAACTTCTTTGGCCAGGGTCATTGGTAAGACCTATGACTTGTGCATAGCCATCTGCTCTGGTTGGTTTTAGAGCGATGAACAAATCACCGGTTCCGTCACTTACACGATTGGTGACTGTCTGTGGAGTAATACGTAGATTCGGAGAATCAAAAGGTTGTATTTTACCTTTTGGTACGGTATCAAAAATAACCGGTTCGACTTCTCGCTTCGCACCTACAAGGCCATACATGTTCATCACCAAGGTGGTGGTAATCTTATTCTCTTCTTCTAAAAGGTTCATGCTGAGATTGGTCAGAACAGTTCGGTCTTCGTAATTGCCGATATACCTTAAAAATGCCTTTAGATCCGTATAAGAAAGGTCTAAGTTAGAAACCACATTTTGCCTAATGGCCATTTCCGTGGTACCATCGTTCTCCTCATTGCTATAAGCTAAGGTCTCTACATTAGAAAAGGTTACATTGCCAAAGTTAATGTCCGAAAAAGTATCTTCGATGTCAAAAAGCAACTTAAAAGCACGCTCCTGTGTCAGTTCTGCCGGTAATACTTCTTGGATTTCCTCGATGCGTGTTTGAGCGACTTCTGTCTCTTCCAGATAAAAAGGCATTTTTTCATATTCCACTCTAAGAGTCGCTGCCCTTTCCTCAATGGCAACCATTTCTTCTTCTAAAGCTTGTTTTTTAATGGTAATGGGTCGATACATCGCATAATATAGAATAAGCCCTATAATAGCAATGCCCAAAATCCCTAATAACCGTTTATCTCTATTACTCATTATTCCACCTCCTGAACATAATCACAGGCAATGGAAAAGGCATAATAAGAATTACCTGCCGTAGAGCCTTCAACTTCCGAGAAGCTGGGTACATAAACTTGACTAAAAACAAGTTCATCATTAAGGGTCATGTTTTTTAAGATGGTAATAAAATTAACCATGGTGAGCTTGTCCGATGCAATACATGAAATAAGAATGCCTTCTTCTGAATTGTTCATGGTTAGATAACTGACACTTGTAGGTATCTCAGCTTCCATTTTTTCCAAGAGATCTGCCATGATTTCCGTAGTCGATGAAGATGTGCCTATAATAGATTCATGAAAGGTCAAGGATGTCATGGTTTGGTTATACTCTTCTAGTACCACTTCTGCAATCTGCTTCTCTTCGATCTCAGCCAGAAGGTTTTCTTTCTCTTTTTCTAGTTTTCTAAGACCTGCAAAAGGTAAATAAACTACCACGGCTACTAAAACAATAGCCAATAGTGCCAGCTCCAACTTTAGACGTCTGGATACTTTCAGCTTATCTTTGTTCAAAATATGAATAGGTAAAAGGTTCATTTCTGAATAAATGGCACCAATACAGTTGGTATAAAAAACGCTGTTCTTCCCATACCCATCATCACTGGCAACCACTTTTGGGTTCTCACTTAAAATAGTACACGTCATATTAAAATACCGTTCAATGTACTGCGCGATACCGTTAATGCCTGTACCACCACCAACAAGATAGATGTGTTCGATGCTGTCCTTGTTTCTGGAGGCATAATAATCCATCAGTCTGGCAACACCGTTTAAGATCTGGTTCAGCGCTGATGAGACATCATTACTTAGAAAGTCATTGGTCTCCGGTTCATGGTTTAATAAAGTTTGTTCAGAAGCAATCTTCATGGCTTCCTTAAGATCAACACCAAAATGGTTTTGTATGCTATTATTAATGACCTTGGTACCATAAACCAGATTACGGTTGAACTTCACTACCTTCTTGTTCATAACGGTGACCATGGTGCTTTCACTACCTAGATCTAGAAGCATATAGGTGTTATCCATATCCAAGTGACTGGCGAAATTAATAATACTGTTGCCACCATAGTCAATGCCTCTAATTCTTAGCTTCAAGGACTCAGCCAACTCTACATACCCATCCATTAGCGTGGATAATGCTGCCACAAGGTTGACCTTGGCTTGCATGCCATCCCCTAGATCCACCCGGTCAATAATTCTATAATCCAAAGTATATTCTGTTAGATTCACAGGAAAATACTCATCTGCATTCATGCGTATCAATGTGTTCAACTTCTTAACAGGCAGATCCGGTAAATCCACCTCTCTGGTAATAATCTTACTGGAAGCCACTGTAAAAATCACATCTTTTGTTTTGATGCCTTTTTCTCGTAAAGCCGCACCAATCACATCTCCAATATCTGTAACACCGTTAATAACACCATCACTAATGGCGTTTTCAGGTGTGTTAAGGAGTATACTATGTCCTATTTTTATGGTGTCTTTTTTTCTAATGTAGTCGATTATCTTAATTTTTTCATTTCCAATATCAATGGAAAGCCCTCTGTTTGGATAACTCACTTGACCCCTCCTACCCAATTCAATCAATTATACTTATATTTTCATAATAGTAATTTATTTTCTCTGGTCTGTCTTTTTTCATCCAAAGACAAGTCCAATATACCAATTAATGATCGGTTCACCAAAGAGCATGGCCGTCATAATACCTGTGGCCAAAAAAGGTCCAAAAGGTATGGCTTGTCTTGGTTTAATCATCTTAAATACAATAAGGCCTATACCAATAACCGATCCAACCACAGACCCAATCATTAAAGCCAGTAAAATCTTATCCCACCCAAGTAAGAGTCCTGCCGCCGCCATCAGCTTAATGTCCCCCATACCCATGCCGTTTTTTACCATGAGACTAAGAAGGATGAGTATACCACTGACAATAAAGAAGCCTATGATATGTCGGATATAGTCCCCGGTTAGGAACATCTGAGTGACGCCTAAGATTAGAATAAAGACCACCAGACCATTAGGAATGATCTTGTACCTTAGATCAATCACGAAGACCACCAACAAGGCTGAGAACAACAAACATGCTATAAGCGTTTGCCAAGATAAGCCTAAGTATAGATAAATACCCAAATAGGCTGCTCCGTTGAGCAGCTCTATTATTGGGTATTGAAAAGATATTTTTGTCTGACATGACCGACATTTGCCGCCAAGGATGATGTAGCTAAGCAGAGGTATAAGATCATACCATTTTAGGACATAGCCACACTTAGGACAATGAGAACGGTCAAAGGTAATACTTTCATGCAAGGGTATCCTCAAGATACATACATTTAGGAAGGAACCGATGATGATGCCGTAGAGCAAAAATAGAATGTTCATGATTTATGGTGTTGGGAATATTTCAACATTATCACCATTTTCAACAGTAATTACCCCTGTAGTTTCAAGTGTCACATAAAAATCAACATCTGTTCCATGTTTGAATCTACTTGATTTAATTTCTGGAACATCGCCACCAAAAACTTCTTCAACAAATTCTAATACCGCTTTTTGATCACTTGGATCCGTATAAGCACTACCAAGTGCAATGTCAGTAAATGAAGATCCTTCTAAATCAGGATTTTGTGCTATTACCGTTGCAACTGCATCACCAATTAATTTAGCATTTGAAATATCAGTACCTTCATTGGCTCTTTGAATATTATTAAGTAGATTTGGTACGGCAATGGCTGCAATGATTGCAAGAATTGCGATAACGATGATGAGCTCGATCAGTGAAAAACCTTCTTCTTTCTTAAATACACGCTTGAATAATTCTCTCATAATTTAATCTCCTTAAGTTTAGTTTTATTTTTTGGTTCATGGTTAGCCTAAGTACTGCCCTTATGCTCTCTCCATAAGTTAACAGCTTGGACTCACCTTGGTTAACTATAGTTGCTGATGCCGTCGTACATCTGGAACATGGGTTGTATGATGGAGATGACCACGAAGCCGACCACAACGGCCAAGACAACGATAATCAAAGGTTCCAACATGGTGGTGAGTTGGGATACGGCGGTTTCGACTTCTGTATCATAGAAATCAGCCACCTTATCCAGTATGGGCTCTAGTTGTCCTGTATCTTCACCTATGCGGACCATATGGGTAATCATGGGTGGAAACACACCCATTTCTTCAATGGGCTTGGATAAAGGAAAGCCTTTACTGACTTGATCTTTGGCATCCATGAGGCCCTTCATAACCGAATGGTTGTCCACCACCTTGGAAACCACTTCAATGGCTTCAAGTAAAGGTAGTCCGGAGGCCAGTAGGGTGCTTAAGGTCCTTGCGAATCTAGATGCAACCACTTTGGTGTTTAAGGGTCCAAACAAAGGTACTTTAAGCTTGAGACCGCCTAGAGTCATCTTACCAATTTCTGATCTTGCATAGTAGGTGATGACACCGATTGTCAGAAGTACAACCATTATTAAGATGTACCATTTGCTGGTGACAAAGTTGCTCATGGCCAGTAGCATTCTTGTGGTTAAGGGCAATTCCATGCCCAGTTCACTGAACATGCCTACAAAAGTTGGTATAACCACCACCAGGAGTAGAATGACCACCCCAAGAGAGATAAAGGCCACGACCAATGGATAGGTAGTTGCTTTTTTGATGCTCTGTTGTAACTTGAACTCTTTCTCAAAGTGGGAGGCCATTCGACTTAAGGCCACTTCAAGGTTACCGCTGACTTCCCCTGCTTCAATCATATTAATGAGAATGGCCGGAAATGTCTTTGGATGTTTGGTCATGGATTTGGATAAGGATTCACCCTGTTCTACAGAACTGTATAAATCCGAGATGATTTTTCTAAAGTGCTTGTTCTCGGTTTGTTCTCTCAAAAGATGTAGGGCTTCTAGTACACTGATACCTGCAGATAGAACTGCTTCAAATTGCTGACAAAATATGGTCAAGTCTTTTGTCTTGACAGGATTGCCAATTACTAGGTCCTTTTGCAAGTTTCCCTCTTCAGTTATTTCCAAAGGATAAAGCCCACTGTCTTTCAGCATTTGGATCGCCGTTTTTTTACTATTGGCTTCTAATTTGCCTTTTTTGACTTTACCTGCTTTGTCCATGGCTGAATATAAAAAATTAGCCATATCACGCCCCCTTATAAATTTCTTAATGCCGGTTTACAACAATCATCTAAGGTATGGCCCAATACCTTCATATGTCACTTGTGAATACAACTTAGTATATCATGTCATAGTAACATACTGTAGATAATTATCTATCATATAGTCCATTATACCACCTATTGGACCTATGTAAATAGTTATTATGCCTTAGGTATTTAGTACTAGGGTCTTATTAAATAACTTTTTAACAAATTTTTTACATTCTTCTTTCAAGATTCGCCGGATCTTGGGCAAAGGTCAAGGCGTCATCTCTAGATATACTGGCGGTTCTAAGAAGTTCTAAAATAGCATCATCCATGGTTTGCATGCCCAATCTTTTATTGGTCTGCATAATGGATAGAATCTGATGGGTTTTGTTTTCACGAATCAGATTACGTACTGCCGGATTGGCATGCATCACTTCAAAAGCCGCACATCGTCCTTTACCATCTAGGGTTGGTAAGAGTTGTTGAGATACGACCGCGGTTAGTACCGCAGATAGTTGAACACGTACCTGTTGTTGCTGATGGGGTGGGAAAACATCTATAATCCTGTCAATGGTGTTGGTTGCACCGATGGTATGTAGGGTCGATAAAACAAGATGGCCGGTCTCGGCTGCTGTTATGGCAATGGCAATGGTTTCAAGGTCTCGCATCTCGCCGACAAGAATCACATCCGGATCTTGTCTTAGGGCCGCTCTTAAGGCGTTGGCGTAACTAAAAGTGTCCAGTCCAATCTCTCTTTGATTAACGATGCTCTTTTTGTGCTTGTGCAAATACTCTATAGGGTCTTCAAGGGTAATAACATGTGCGCTTCTAAGTTGATTGATTTCATTAATAAAAGACGCCAAGGTTGTGGATTTACCACTTCCTGTTGGTCCTGTTACCAGAACCAGGCCTCTTTTCTTTGTATACAGGTCTTGAATGGAGCTTGGCATACCTAGTACTGTGGGACTTGGTATCTCCGAACCAACAAGACGAAAGGCTGCCGCAACGGAGCCTCTCTGCATAAATGCATTTACCCTAAAACGTCCTAAACTGGGTATAGCAAAGGAGAAGTCAACTTCTCCGTTTTTATCAAAAACTTTTCTTTGTTCTTCCAACATAATTGGGAGAATCAGCGCCTTAGATGTTTCAGGCAACATCATATCGTAAGGTAGGTATTCAAGGTCGCCATTGACCCTTAATATGGGCGGAACACCTACTGTTATGTGCACATCGGAAGCTTTTTTATCTTTGGCTAGGCCAAGAAGTTCTTCTATGGTAATCATACATCATCCTCCTTGATCGACATTAATCTGTGCCATAGGCTATTCTAAGCAGTTCATCTACGGTGGTAATGCCATCCATGACCAACCGAGTTGCGTTGAATTTCAAGGTTTTCATACCTGCGTTCATAGCTACCTTTCTAATATCGTCAGCATTGCCTCTTTTATTAATGATATCCCGTATCTCATGGGCAACAGGCATAATCTCATATACACCGATACGACCCATATAGCCGGTATGGTTACATACATGACAGCCAACGGCTTTGTAGAGTTGTATTTCTTCCTCTACGGGTAGGTTGATAATACTTTTTTCAAATTCTGTTGCCGGCGCTTTGGCGCGGCACTTGGGACAAAGCCTTCTGACCAAACGTTGGGCGATGACACCTACAACAGATGCCCCAATTAAGAAGGGCTCTATACCCATATCCATTAAACGGGTAATGGAACTTGGTGCATCATTGGTATGCAAGGTACTAACAACAAGGTGACCTGTAACGGATGCCTTGACCGCTATTTCAGCCGTTTCACCGTCTCGAATCTCTCCAATCATAATAACATCCGGATCTTGTCGTAAGATGGATCTTAGAGCCGATGCAAAGCTTAGACCGGCCTTTACATTCACTTGTACCTGATTGATTCCTTGAATCTGAGACTCAACCGGGTCTTCTACCGTAACGATATTAATCTCTTCGTCGTTGATTTCGTTAAGGGCTGTATATAAGGTTGTAGACTTACCACTCCCTGTTGGTCCGGTTACGAGAATAATGCCGTAGGGGTTGCTCAAAATATTTTCAAATTTCTCAAGGTCATCTTTGAAAAGACCCAGTTCACTTTTACCTTTGTTAAAGCCTTCTTTGGAATTAATCCGCATAACCACTTTTTCACCATAAGTGGTAGGAAGGCTGGACACCCGTATATCATACTCCAAACGGTCTACGGTGATTGAGATACGGCCGTCTTGTGGTTTTCTTTTTTCGGCTATGTCCATACCGCCCATGATCTTGATTCTTGCCACAATAGCGGATAGTAAGGAGGTTTCGTATTCAAAGAGTTGCTTCAAGTTGCCGTCGATCCGGTATCTGACGCGAATTCTCTTCTCATAAGGTTCAATGTGGACGTCACTGGCTCTATTGTGAACCCCTTGTTCCAATATGGTGTTTACCAACTTTACAATAGGGGCATTCTTAACGGCGGAATCGGATGCACCTTCAAGGTCTTGAAGTCCTTGATCGATTTCCGAGGTGTGTTCTGCTTTGTATTGCTCTGCCGCTTGATTGGCTTGTTCTTTACCATAATGTAAATCAATGGCTTTTAAGACTTGTTCCTCTGTTGCTAACATAGGAATAATATCTTTACCTGAGAAGATGCGCACATCATCAATGGCAAAAATATTAAGGGGGTCTTCCATGGCCACATATAATTCAGTTTCTGTAATCTTTATGGGTATCAAAAGATGACGTCTGGCCAGTGTTTCTGTAATGACACCGGTCGCGTCTTTATCTATGTTATATTCTGTTAAATCGACATAAGGAATACCAAGTTGATATTCCAGAACTTCATTAATGTTTTGCTTGGTAACGTAACCAAGACTAATAAGGGTTTCACCGATCTTGCCACCATCTGATTTTTGATGACTGAGTGCGGTTTGAAGTTGTTCCTCCGTGATAATACCGTACTGCAACAACAAGTCCCCAATACGCAACTTCTTCTTGAAATTCCTCAATTTGATTACTCCCTCTTTTTAAGTTCTCTCACATATGAACCCGAATTGATGCTACCAGTAACTACCGTCAAGCTTCACCTTGATCTGCCGGTCTTCTAATGATTTCATTGGGTAAGATTTCAAAGTCGACTTCTATCCAGATGTCTTGTTTAGGATGCGGCGCTTCCTTGACGATTTCTCCTTCTATATTGTACATCGTATTTACAATAAATTCAATATTTTTACCATTTGTTTTAAGAACTTCTAAAGTATCGCCTACTACGAACTTATTTCTTTGTTGAATATGAGCCAACTTTTTAATAGGGTCATAGTCCATGCCCTTACCTACAAAGGTATAACTTCGGGTATAAGTGTTGCTTGTATAAATCTGTTCATCACCATCCGGTTTATTAAAATAAAACCCGCTTGTAAACTGCCTATGGGTGCATTTACGTACTTCTGCCTCGTAGTAGGCTAACTTAGCGGCGTATACATCAGGATCATAAAAAAAGTCATCTATGGCTTCACGCCAAGTTTTTGTGACGGTTGCCACATAAAGAGCTGTCTTCATTCGACCTTCTATCTTAAAGCTATCTATCCCTGAAGCCACCAATTTGTCAATATGGCTAATCATACATAGGTCCTTAGAATTGTAGATATACGTGCCTCGCTCGTTCTCATATACCGGCATGTATTCCCCCGGTCTGGTTTCCTCCACTAAATGATAGGTCCAACGACAAGGATGGGTACAAGCTCCTTTGTTGGCATCTTTTCCACTCATATAATTGCTAAGCAGACATCTGCCTGAGTAGGATATACACATAGCCCCATGAACAAAGGCTTCAAAGTCAAGGGTCTCCGGTACTTTATCCTTGGCAAAACGTATTTCATCAAGAGACAACTCTCTTGCTACCACCACTCTTTTAACCCCTTGTTGATGCCAAAACTGCATGGTGGCATAATTGGTATTATTGGCTTGAGTGCTCAAATGGAATTCCATATCCGGCATGACTTCTTTGGCTACCATGAGCATCCCCGGATCCGCTATAATAACACCATCCGGTTTAATTTCAAGCAGCTCTTCAAAGTAAGCCCTTGCCTGATCCACATCTTCGTTATGAGCGATGATGTTGGCTGTTACATAGACTTTAACCCCATATTGATGGGCATAAGCTATGCCTTGAATCATTTTTTCTTGATCAAAATTTTTGGCCTTTGCTCTAAGTCCAAAGGCTTCGCCACCTATATAAACGGCATCTGCACCATAGGCAACGGCTATATATAGATTTTCCAAGCTTCCTGCCGGAATTAATAATTCTGGTTTATTCATTTTTGCTCCTTTTTCTCACACTGACCGTGGCACCATCTGCAATCGGTAAAATAGATGTTGTCAACGCCTCGTTATATGATAGGGTTTTTAAAAATTCACGCATCCGACTATGGATGGTTCTTTGCCTTCTTGGTACAGCGTATCTTGATTTGGCCACCAGTCCGTCTTGCAAAACATTATCCGCAACAAGGATACCACCTTCTTCTAGAAGTCTCATGACATCTTCATAAAAGTTCATATATTGGCCTTTGGCTGCGTCCATAAATATCATATCAAAAGGTTCTTTTAAGTCTTTTAGAACTTCTACTGCATCCCCTTGGATTATGGTAATGCTTTTTTCTAAGTCGAATTTTTTAATGTTGGTCCTGGCTTCTTGAAGCATCTTCTCGGATTTTTCTAGGGTTGTGATTTGAGGCGGCGGGTCTATTGCCAAGGACATAATAATCGATGAATAGCCTATGGCTGTTCCGATTTCCAGAATCCTTTTCGGTTGGTTCATTACAACCATAAGTCGTAAAAAGTCTTCCATCTCATGTTTGATGATGGGTATGTTGTTGGTTGTTGCTTCTTGATAAAGGGCTTCTAGTTTACTTTCACGTTCCGGTGTTACAGATGCTAAATAGGCTCTAATATCTGGATTGGTAATCGGCATCATCGTCCTGGCTCCTTTTGTCTTGACTTATCTCTAGTAAAGGGATTGTCATTATGACAATCCCTTTATGTTTAGAGAGGTTTATTACTTTCATCCTTAACTTGTGGATTACCATCGCTAAGTAATTCTATGTTGGGGCTATCTCTGGCCAACTTTACTTTCCCAAAGAATTTATTTCATAAGAAAGTTTTTCTTCTATGCATCATGTCTTGAAGACTGACATGATGCTTTAGTGATACCTTCTTATGAAACAGTTAGAAATATGAGCGAAGCTCATAACGAGGCAAAGCCTCTTTTCTCGAGCTCTTGGCTGGCAAGCCAGCCTAATCCACCGCGGATGTTTCTCATCCTTAACTTGTGGATTACCATCGCTAAGTAATTCTATGTTGGGGCTATCTCTGGCCAACTTTACTTTCCCAAAGAATTTCTAAGCTCTTGGCTGGCAAGCCAGCCTAATCCACCGCGGATGTTTCTCATCCTTAACTTGTGGATTACCATCGCTAAGTAATTCTATGTTGGGGCTATCTCTGGCCAACTTTACTTTCCCAAAGAATTTCTAAGCTCTTGGCTGGCAAGCCAGCCTAATCCACCGCGGATGTTTCTCATCCTTAACTTGTGGATTACCATCGCTAAGTAATTCTATGTTGGGAAAGTAAAGTTAATAATTAAATGTATTCGTGTATTTGGACTTGTCGTTGACGTGGTCGTTGTAGTCTGAGTTGAATTCGTGGGTGCTGGATCCATCGTCTTTTAATACAAAGTATAGATAGTCGTTGTCGTCTGGATATAAGGCTGCATTTATAGCACCTGCACCTGGATTGGCTATGGGTCCTATTGGAAGCCCTGGGTGGATGTAGGTGTTGTATGGTGATGGGGTTTCAAGGTCACTGTAGAGTAACCTGCTTCTGTGCTTGTCCAATACATATAGAACGGATGAACACATCTGAAGCTTCATATCAATCTCTAGCCTGTTGTGAATTATACCGGATACTATGACCTGCTCACTTGGCTCAACCACTTCTTTTTCAATAATGGAAGCTATGGTTATGACCTGATCTACCGTTAAACCTAATGCTTCTGCTCTTTCATAGTATTCCTCTGTCCATATCTTGTCCATCTGATCAAACATGGTACTAATCACGTCTACCGCTGTTGCGTCGGCATAGATTTCATAGGTACTTGGAAACAGATAACCTTGATATCTAATATTTCGAACGCTGCTATCTGGTACACTTTCTAAAAATCTGTAACCCCAGTTGGTATTATCTAGGGCATCAAAAAATTCTTTTCTTGTACATATACCTTGTTTTTCTAATGATTCAGCTGTTTTTGCTAAGGTAAGACCTTCTACTATAGTGAAGGTCTTAGTCTCCCTTTTTGCACCTTCTGTCATTAGTATTTTCATGATGTCTTCTTCACTCATAGCTGTGCTTAAAGTATAGTCACCATATTGAAATTTACCGTCATTGCCGTCAAATTTGGCTTTCATTCTAAAAAACAAGGTACTACCAATCAAACCATTTTCTTCTAAGATACCTGCAATGGTTTCCGTTGTGGCGCCTTTGGGTATGACCAAGCTTACGTTTCGAACTTCATGGTTGCCACTGGGGGTTTTGCCCAATAGATCATACGCTTCTGCAAAAGCCCAATTACCTGCTTTTATCAATATGGCGATTGCCAACACAATAAAAACACCTCTAATAACCCACTGCATGATTTCTCCAAATATTTTTTTTACCATATTTTCACCTTTTTGTTTTTGTTTTTTCGGATTACTTTTATTTTCCAATATACATCACTCCTGTAAAAAATCTAAATCAAAATCAACTTCTGCAGCAAATGTATTGAGTATATCCGTAAGCATTTTTGACACTTTCAGCTCTGCTTCAAGAAAGGATTTTACAATGGCTTCGTTTAATAAATCATTGTTTTGAGACCTTAAGTTTAGTAGATTCTCATAAGCATTAAAATACCCATACTTATGTCCTGCTTGAATTTCAAAAGATTTACGTCTAAATGCATCCACCTGGGCTTTTAGTTTTGGTTGTCGTTCTAAAATGGATTTATAATTAAGGTAATCCACATATGCTTCGGTTTTCTTGATGCGCTCAATGTATGCTTTTGTCTCATTCATTAAGTTTTCATTCATACTATCACCTACAAATTCATATTTGACCTTCTATCATTATAACCACTCTTTATTCATGTGTCAAAACTAATAACTTTGACCGGTATTAATTTAGGGAATTTTATATTCTAAAATTCCCTAAAGGTTGGTTACAGTGTCAAAACGATATCGTTGAACTTATACATACAAATATAGTTTTGATTGTATCAAGGTAACCTATATGTTGGATGCAATTTAGAGCAACTTACTTTTGACACTTTAACCGAGGTTTGTACTTTGGAATTATGCGTCCACTTCCATAATGACCGGTAAGATCATAGGATTACGTTTTGTTTGAACCCATAGATAATCTCTTAGGGCGTCTCTTACGGACATTTTTATTTTGTTCCAGTCTCTAATGTTCTTGCGACTGCATTGATCGAGGGCCTTTAATACCACCGCCTTGGCTTCTACCATCATATCACTGGATTCACGTACATAGACAAATCCTCTAGAGACAATATCCGGTCCTGCTAGTACTTCTCTGGTTTGTTTGGACATGGTAATAACAACTGTTAGTAAGCCATCTTGGGATAATTTTTGTCTATCCCTTAGAACGACACTTCCTACATCGCCTACACCTAAACCATCCACAAAGATGGGCTGAGAATTGACATGCCCTGTTTTTTCAGCACTGTGAAAATCCAGTTCATAAACATCACCAGGTGCTAATATGGTGATTCGATCCGGGCGCATACCTAAGGATTCTGCCAACTCTGCGTGCTTCTTCATATGTCTGACTTCACCATGTAATGGTACGAAGTATTTGGGCATGACCAATGAATGAATGAGTTTTAATTCTTCTTGGTAAGCATGTCCGGATACATGGGTGTCTTCAAATATAACTTCAGCGCCTTGTGAGAACAAAGAGTTAATGACTTTTGAAACGGTTTTTTCGTTTCCGGGAATCGGTTTGGAACTTAATATGACTTTATCACCTTTTTGAATGCTAATATGTCGATGGGTTTTGGATGCCATTCTAGATAAGGCGGCCATAGGCTCACCTTGACTGCCTGTGGTAATAATAACGATTTGCCCGTCTCTATATTGATCCATCTCTTCGTGCGTTATCATCATTTTTGGTGGCATTTTTATATAACCAAGTTCAATAGCTGTTGCTACGACGTTAATCATGCTGCGTCCTTCGACGACGACTTTACGCTTGTATTTTCCTGCTGCGTGTATAATTTGCTGTACCCGATCCACATTGGATGCAAAGGTAGCAACAATGATTCTTTTGCCTTTAAAGTCTGAGAATAGCTCATCAAAAGCACGGGCAACTGTGGTTTCTGACATGGTATAACCGGGTCTTTCTGCATTGGTTGAATCTGCCATCAACAGAAGGACCCCTTTTTTACCGATTTCGGCAAATTTTTGTAAATCGATTGGTTTACCATAAATAGGGGTAAAGTCGATTTTAAAATCACCTGTATGCACAACAACGCCGACCGGAGTGGTGATTGCCAATGCCACAGGGTCGGGAATGGAATGGGTGGTACGTATAAATTCAATGTTAAATACACCTAGACTGATTTTTTGACCGGGTGTTATGACGTTCCTAGTAACGTCATTTAGAATCTTGTGTTCCCTGAGCTTATTTTCTACAAGACCTATTGTAAGCTTAGTACCATATATGGGCACGTTGATATCACGTAGAACATAGGGCAATGCGCCTATATGATCTTCATGACCGTGGGTCAATACAATACCTCTGACTTTATCAATGTTTGTTTTTAGATATTCGACATCCGGGATAACTAAATCTATACCTAACATCTCATCTTCTGGGAAGGCTATGCCACAATCTACTACAATTATATCATCTTCATATTCGAAAATGGTAATATTCATACCGATTTGTTCTAATCCACCCAGAGGTAATATTTTCAATTTTGATTTGCTTTTGTTCAAAACTACACCTCCGTATTTTCTTCAACCTTGCTTGATTGCAAAGTATTATTATCCTTGTTTTTGTAAGCAGGACTTACAGACACCATAAAACTTAACCACATGGTCGGTGACTTTAAATCCATATTTTTTGCTGAATGCTTCTTCAAGAGCGTCCAACATATCATCATCGACACCCATAATGGTGCCGCATTCTTCGCAGATTAAATGATGGTGACGATGTTTCGTTTCCATTTCACCGATTTCATACCGAACAACGCCATCATCTAAATTAAGCTTATCAATAAGTCCTAACTCTGAGAGTAATTGTAGCGTTCTATAAACTGTTGCCAGACCAATTTCTGAGTTAACCATCTTAACCAACTGATGCACTTCCTCAGCTGTTAGATGTTCACCCACTCTATTGTAAAGTGTCTCAAGTACGACACGTCTTTGATTTGTCAATTTGTACCCATTTTCTTTTAATGTTTTTTCATATAGATCAACAAACTTTATCATTAGCTCATCCCCTAATTCATTAGTATTTTGAGACATACTCTAATTAAACCTTAGTCCTATACAGATTATAATGTAGTAAAGGTCTTTTGTCAAATAAATGATTTTATAACTCAATCTCAAAATCATCTAAGAATTTTTCAAGTAGAGGTACTACAATAGAAAGCTCTTCTTCATTGTCTACGATTTCGTAAATTATATCCATATCATCTGCTTCTGTTGCTTTTAGAATATATGCGGTCATATCTTCATCTTCGATTTCATTTTCATCAACAACGAGTATATAGGCTATTTCATTGACTTGAGCATTGCCTAAGACACAAAAAATAACATCTTCTCCTGTTTCTTCAAATGTAAATTTTATTTTCTCCATTTTTCCTCCTGTCTATCTTTAATGACAGTCTAAGTATCCTTGTAAAATAAACACCGCTGCCATCTTGTCAATCACTTTCTTTTGTTTTCGAGCATTCATATCTGCTGCTGTCAGTGCACGGCTTGCACCCATGGTGCTTAGACGCTCATCCCATAAGATTACTTCAAGATTAAATTCGCGTAACAGTCGGTTCTGGAATTGCTTTGTCTTTTCAACCCGTTCACCTTCTGTATTGTTCATGTTTTTAGGGAGACCTAAAACAATCTTCTCTACTTTATAATACTCTATAATCTCTTTAAGTCTGGCAATAGACGCTACTAGATTGTTCTCTTCCTTACGCTCAATGGTTTCTATACCTTGAGCGGTCCAACCAAAGGGGTCACATATGGCAACTCCAATCGTTTTACTGCCATAGTCAAGTCCTAATATCCTCATACTTGTTTTTAATCCTTTCAAGAAGATGTATTGTCTATTTGGCGGCTAAGAAAAACTGTAGAAACCGAGTCTCTACAGTTTTTTGAGGCGACATATTATTTCAAATTATGCTCTACATAATCTTTAACCAACTCTTCCATCAAAGCGTCTCGTTCTATTCTACCAATCTTCGTTCTTGCATTCTTATGACTGGTAATATATGTTGGATCGCCTGATAAAATATAGCCTACAATCTGATAATTGGGATTATAGCCTTTTTCGTTCAGTGCTTCATAGACTTCCTTAAGTACAACCTTAATTTCATTTTCAGGCTCTTTATCAAATTTTTTAAAGAAAAGCGTATGCCCAAATTTGCCCACAATTTCACGTCCTAACAAACCATTGATATTTAGTTAAAGTGTGAAAACTATACAGTTGAACTTTTACATACAATAACCAGTTATGAGTCTATCAACCTAACCTATATGTTGTATGTGATTTAGTGAAACTTAGTTTTGATACTTTAACCATATTTGTATTAATAGATGGTTAAGCACTCTATTTTTGGTTTTACACGGTTTAGAGTAACTTAATTTTGAAACCTTAATCATAGATACAGTTTATAATAAAAATCCTAAAAATACAATCAAAATAATATTAAATTTAACCGACATTCCTATTTCAACCTTAATCTTGAAGCTGTAAGCTATAAGGACCCAAGTATACCATCTTTAAATCTTTGTATTAATTCAACTGTATTCATGGTATTTTTTTCTAGTACTTTGTTGGACTGTATATATACTTTAATATGATTGGTGGTATGGCCGACATAATAAGCATGCTTATCTTCTATAACTTGTTCCTCAACCAACACATCCATCTCTTTATCTATGAACCGGCTTAAGAATACATTTTTCATATCCTCAGCTGCTTTTATAGCTTTGGTGCTTCTCATATTTTTTTCTTTTGAACTGACTTGTTCCTTCATCCTCCCAGCTGGTGTTCCATTGCGCTTAGAATACTTGAATACATGTACATCTGCAAACCCTATAGCTTTCATAAAAGCCAAAGTGCCTTCAAATTGCGTCTCGGTTTCAGAAGGAAACCCTACAATTAGATCTGTTGTAATTGCACATGTGGGCATTTGCTCTCTTAATTTTTCAACCGCTCCTTTATAGTCTTGTGTCGTATATTTTCGATTCATTTTTTTTAGAATGTCATCATGACCTGACTGCAGGGATAAATGAAAATGATTGCACACCTTACTTAGCTTGACAAGACGACGAACAAATTCGTGGGTTATTAATGTAGGCTCTAAGGATCCAAGACGTATACGTTCTATCCCTTCTATCCCTTGTAAGTCCTCTAATAAGTCAATAAGTCTATAGTCTTCAAACTGTATGCCGTAGGATGCTAGATGAATGCCGGTTAAGACCATCTCTTTATAACCATTCTTTGCAAGTTCTCTACTTTCTTCCAAAATACTTGATGAAGATCTGCTTCTAATTCTTCCCCTTGCATAAGGAATAATACAGTAGGTACAAAATTGATCACACCCATCTTGTATCTTTATATGTGCCCTTGTATGGTCTTGTGCCATACTAATCCATAAATCATCATAAACTTTGTAGTGGCTTAAATCAACAACTTTTGGCTTGATTTTACTTTCTAGATAGGTCTCAATGACTTGGACCATATTACCTTTATCCGTGTTTCCTATTAAGAGATCTACTTGAATCATTTCAAGAAGTTCCTTATTAGAAGCCTGTACGTAGCATCCTACCGCAACCACCAAACCTTTAGGATTGGTTTTTTTTGCTTTTGCTAACATTTGTCTGGATTTTTTATCTGCCATATTGGTCACTGTACATGTATTAATTATATAAATATCTGCTTTTTCAGAAAAGCTTACAATGTCATAACCTAACTGTTCAAACTGGGTCATCATGCCTTCAGTTTCATATTGGTTAACCTTACAGCCCAGTGTATGAAACGCTACTTTTGCCATTTTTTACCTCTTTCTTTGACACTTTAACTCTAACCAACCTTAATTACATCTTTTTAGATTTATTCCATTTGCCTGAAAGCCTTTACATTTCTCAAATTTTTTTAGTCAATATTCGTATTGACATCGATTTTCAAAACGTGTAGTATAAGTGTGTATAAATAATATAAAGGAGGACCATATAATGAAAACTATAAAAGTATCTTTAAATTCTATTGATAAAGTTAAGGTGTTTGTCAATGCTGTAAGCAAGTACGATTCTGATTTTGATCTGGTATCTGGTCGTTATGTCATAGATGCAAAGTCTATAATGGGGATTTTTTCACTCGACTTAAGCAAGCCTATTGAGTTAATGATTCATGATGATTCTGTCGTCGAAGAAGTTGAATCTGTACTTCAAGATTTTATCCTCGAATAATTGGGTTAAGGTATCAAACTTAACCATGATTAAGTCAGTAAAAAATCCACTTAGGTGGATTTTTTTTCTTATAAATCAGGTTCAATCTTGATTACTTCTTTTTGTTCGATTGCTCTTTGAAGCATTTCTTCAATATTTACAAGAATCGTTTCTGAACGCATAATTGATTTAATATTTGGCTTGGTCACCGGATGTTTCGCCACAAAAATAGTACAACAATCTTCATAGGGTAATATAGAAGTCTCAAACGTCTTAATGCCTTGTGCAATATCTACAATTTCTTGCTTATCAAAACCAATAAGGGGTCTAAAAACAGGCATACCACATACATCATTGGTTGCTGCAAGACTTTGTATGGTCTGACTGGCTACTTGACCAATGCTCTCACCGGTAATCAGTGCTAAGCAATTTTTCTCCCTTGCAATACGTTCTGCTATAATCATCATGTATCGACGCATGATGATGGTAAGTTGTTCGTGAGGACATTTCTCATAAATCTCCAACTGAATCTCAGTAAAAGGTACCACATGTAGGTTAAAGCTGCCATTATATCTGGCAACAATTTTACCTAGATCAATTACTTTTTGCTTGGCACGTTCGCTGGTATAAGGATGGGAATGATAATAAACCGCATCAAAGTGAACGCCACGCTTAGCAACCATATAGCCTGCAACAGGACTGTCAATACCGCCTGAAAGCATCAACATGGCTTTGCCATTTGTACCTACAGGCATGCCTCCTAGGCCCTGAATTTGTTTTGAGAAAATATAGGATTTGTTTCTGATTTCTACATTCACTCGTACTTGGGGCTTATGAACATCTACACTTAACTGATTAAAAGCATTCAATAACACACCACCGATGTCTCTAGAGATCTCCATAGAGTTCAACGGGTATTTTTTGTCAGCACGTCTTGCTTCTACTTTAAAAGTAAAATCATGTTGGTCATAGTGTTGCTTCAAAAAAGCAACCGCTTGATTTCTTATATTTTCCATGCTATTGTCTTCTAAAATATACACCGGACAAATACCGATGATACCGAAAATCATTTGTATACGGTTCATGACGGCTTCATCATCTACATCTGAAAGGGGTTCGCATATAATACGTCCCTGTTCTTTAACCACTTCAAATTCACCAAAAGGCTTGATCGCGTCTCGAATATGTTTGGCCAATGCATTTTCAAATATATATCTATTTTTTCCCTTGAGGGCCAGTTCACCGTATTTTATTAAGTATCCTTGCTTCATATTTTTCCTACTTTCTTTTAAATCTTCTAAGTGTGGGCAACAGCTTATTGAGCTGCTTTATAAATTGATCAACTTCTTCTTGTGTGTTGTACTTGGAAAAGCTCAGTCGTATAGCATGATCTTTTTCATCCGCAGTCAAATTCAGTGCCGAAAGCGTCATGCTATGATTTTTCTTTTTTGAAGAACAAGCTGATCCTGTCGATATGTATATCTGAAGTTCCTCTAATGCATGAAGCAACACTTCACTCTTCACACCGGATACACCTATGTTTAATATATGATATGCGCCTTTTTCTATGTCACCGTTAAAGGAGATATCAGGCACATCCTTCCTTAGTCTTGTAATCATATGTTCTTTTATGGCCTCTATATAGGTTCTGTTGTCAAGAAGTTGTGCATAGGCTTCTTCTGTTGCCACACCAAGTCCAATAATTCCCGGAACGTTTTCTGTACCGGACCGTATACCGCTTTCTTGACTACCGCCATAAAACAAAGGTACTATTTTAGTGCCTTCTTTTATATATATGGCACCGATGCCTTTAGGCCCATGAAGCTTATGACCACTTATGGTCAATAGGTCTATTTGGTCCTTCTTCGGTCTTAAGACATATTTGCCAAAAGCCTGAATGGCATCCACATGGAAGAAGGTATTTGGATTTATTGATTTAATCAGTTTCCCAATGAGACCCATGTCTTGTATTGTACCGATCTCATTGTTCACGTACATAATGGATACCATTAAAGTATCTTGCCTTACTAACTCTTCTAGAGCTTCTATTTGAACATAACCCATACCATCTGTTGGAATGGGTTCAACCTCATACCCCATCGTATGAAGGTACCGAACAGTTTCCTTAACAGATGGGTGCTCGATAGAGGATACCAATATATGTTTACCACCTCTTGTATGGGCTGCTGCTACCCCGGTTATGGCAATATTGTTCGCTTCTGTTCCACCGGATGTAAAGTAAATCTCTTTTTTTTGAACTTTTAAAGCTTGGGCAAGTATCTGCCTACTGTTTTCAATCGCTTTTTCAGCTTCAAATCCCTTTTGATGTAAGGATGAAGGGTTGCCAAAATTCGTAGTTAGCATACTTAACATAGCTTGTGCCACATCATCCGACACCTTCGTGGTTGCTGCATTATCAAAATATATTTC
>NZ_JARGDP010000150.1 GCF_029210395.1 Petrocella sp. FN5
TTACTGGGAAAGTTGAGTAATTAAGTTAATCAAGATTACAGAGGATAGACTTTAAAAACCACATTATGAAATACTTTAACCATTTCAGGGTCGAATTGGGTACCAGCTTGACTTAAGATTTCTTCTATGGCGACATGCATGGGCAAGGCTTTTCTATAAGGCCGGTCATTGGTCATGGCATCAAAAGTATCAGCGATGGCTAAAATACGACATTCAAGGGGGATTTCCTCGCCAGCCAGTCCCAAAGGATAACCTTTACCATCCCATCTTTCTTGGTGTTTTAGTATTAGGTGAGCAATATCTTTTAGTTCTGTAGATTCATTAGCAATACGTTCTCCAATACTACAGTGGGTGCACATGACCTTCCACTCGTCAGAAGTTAGGGCTCCCGGCTTTTTTAAAATACTATCAGGGATACCCACTTTACCAATATCATGAAATTTGGTCAGAAGCTGAATACGGTCAATAATATTCTGAGGAAGCTTAAGCTCATGACCGATAATGGTGGCTAACATTTCCATACGGTCTGCATGTCCTTCGGTGATGTAGTCTTTTGCTTCTAAGGCTTTCATTAAGGTTTTGACCAAATTATTCTTAGTACTGGAGGTCTTAAGCAGTTTATTCTGATACATGTTATTATCCGCTTCTTGAAAAATATGATCTACATTTAAGACGCCGGATTCATGATGGCCATAGCCATAGGATAAGGATAACTCAACGGATTCAGTCTTTAGGTTATGTTCTTTGACAAATCCTTTTAAAGTATCAAGGAAGCTTTCAATATCATTAACACAGAAGCCATGCAAGACGATACCAAATTCGTCTCCACCAATTCTGGAAATCATACCAAAATGGTCAAAAGTTTTTTCTATAAGCTCAGCAACAGAAATAATGACCCGATCACCGGATAAGTGGCCAAGGGTATCGTTGATGAGTTTAAGTCCATCAATATCCACGATAATAATAGTAAAACTTGTAATCTCCCGCATATTAAAATCGGTCAAATAATATTCAAAGTACCTTCGATTGAAGACCTGACAAAGATTATCTTTATCTACAAGGGTTCTTAAACGGTTTTCTAAAGTGATACGGTCGGTCATATCCCGAATCATGATCAATACTTCATCAAAAGCAGAAATGTGAATACGCGCTTCAAAGTAATAAGTTCTATTGTCAACTTCCATATGAAAATCATAAGTAACTAATAATCTAGAAAGTACTACTTGAGAAACCACCTCTCTAAGTTTCTGAATAAGTTTCTGATCCTTCATAATATTTAGAATCATTGCATTATTATTAAGCCTTGAAACATTGAATGGAGAAATATTTCCTTTTATATCAGATACCAATAAGATATCAGGAATAGTAGTGATCAAGGCCTTATTTCTACTGTTAATTCTTTCAAGTTCAAGAAGATGATCCTGTAATTCAGGGTAATAGTTTTTTCTAAAAGAATCTTCCCCTAACCCAATGATGGCTTCACGTGTGAAGGATTTTTTTTTGTTAGGTTCGTAGGATTTGCTCATAAACGCTTTTCAACTCCTCGGTGGATAAGATTCTAGGATTGGTAACCATACAAGGATCATTTTGAGCATTTTCAACCAGTCGGTCTATGGTTTCTGAGGTTAAAGATACTACCTTGATGGATGAAGGAATACTTAGTTTTTCCCGCATGAAGCGAATTTTTTTCAGGATTTCTTCACGGATCTCATCATCAGATAATAGATGTGTTTGAATATCCAGTTGCCTTGCTATGGCTTTATAACGCTCTATTTCAGCATCAAAATTTAAAGCTATGATATGTTCAAGAAGGATGCTGTTACATTCTCCATGAGGGAGATCTAATAGACCGCCCAAGGAATGGGCCATAGCATGGACAGCCCCTAAACTGGCATTTGAAAAAGCAAGACCGGCTTGTAAAGAACCCAGTAGCATTTGGTACATAGTATCTAGGCTTCGATTTTCATCCATGGCCTTATCAATATTATTA
>NZ_JARGDP010000151.1 GCF_029210395.1 Petrocella sp. FN5
TATTGGATCTATCCAAAAAAGCAACACCAGCAATAAAGAAAGTGATACCAGCTATTTCGACGGCAATCAACAGCATTGATGTTCTTGAAAATACATCTAAAATTGCAAAACCATTTGTAGATGATGCAAGAATAAAAGGAATTGAAAAGTCTAAAATAATTGAAGCGCACCAAACATTTGATGGTGACAACACTATAATTGCAATTGAACGAGCCGGGATTAAAGCAATCTCAGAAAATGAAGACTCTGCTTTTGAGTTATTTGTCAGCAAATTAGAAAGATTAAGAGAAAAAAGAGTTCTCAGTAGTGATAAGAAAATTCGTAAAGAGCAGAAGAAAATAATAGATAAAGTAAGCATGATTATTGGTGATCAAGGAGATATACGAAATTATATTTATCGGACTGAATTTACACAAGAACAAATTGAGATGAAAAAGAATAAAAAGAAATGGCTTAATAAAAAGAAAAAATAATTTATATTTATAAGGACATTTGCATTATATCAGATTATGAAACACCCATTAATATGGTCATCCGAGTCTATACTATTTATTTATTCAATGAAAAGGGGGAAGATTATGAGATTGGTTTGGGGTTATATTTGGAGAACGATTGTAATAGGTTTATTATCTTTTTTGGCACTAGTAATCGCTGGGATTTTGATTACTGTTTTTAAGCTACCGATGCCTGTGATTAATGGAGATACGAATTACATTTTTATTATGATAATAATGTCAGGAGCTGCGATATCAATTTTACTTGGAATTATAACTCAGAATTTGAGGCTTTTTAAGCTGATGGTTTTTGGAGCGGTGTTTTTATTTTTATATCTGAATTATGTAACACAGATTATGGAGGCACTGTATTTTGTACCTGGAGTAGTTACATGGGAGGTTCTTCCGACCATACTATTACAACAACTTGTCATGGCAATAATGATTGCTACCGGTGTTGTGTTTTTGTATAAAAGAAAAGAATCATCAAAGAGTAAGCCACTCTATAACAGAGGATTATTGGATTGGATCTTTAGAATAGTGATAAGCATCGGTAGTTATGTAGCGTTTTATTATCTTTTTGGAAGGCTTAATGCTTTCCTTTTCACAGAGGGTTATTACCTGTCACAAATTGACGGACTCTATATGCCAAGTGGGAATGTTATTCTTGTGTTGGAGATTGTACGTGCAACATTGATTGTGATCTCAATATTACCAATTATTTTATTTTTGGAGTTACCGGTTAAGAAGGTCATGATTTTGAGTGGGCTATCCTTATTTGTTTTGGGAGGTCTGTTGCCTATGTTGCAGCAGATTGGTAGTTTACCTATGGTTTTGATTATTACCTCAAGTGTTGAGATGTTTTTTCAGTTTTTCCTTACGGCTGTCGTGACAACACTAGCCATGCACTACGGTGACAAAGAAATCCGCAGTGAGTATGATTTTTCATAGATGCGGTATCTAATATTTTTACAGAAGATTGTTCCTCATACCGGAATGTGCCATAATATAAGAATAAAAAAATAAGACTTTCAATTGGGAGGATCGATAAATGAAAACCATTGGATTAATTGGTGGTATGAGCTGGGAGTCTTCAGCAGAGTATTATCGTATCATCAATCAACGTGTTAAACACAAACTAGGTGACCTACATTCATGTAAGTGCATCATGTATTCTGTCGATTTTGGTGAGATTGAAACATTACAGCATAAAGGTGAATGGGAGAAATTAACCCGTATGATGATTGATGTTGCTAAGAATCTGGAAAAAGCAGGCGCAGAACTAATTGTAATATGTACGAATACGATGCATATGATGGCCGATGAAGTTCAATCCAACATAGGTATTCCGTTATTACATATTGCTGATGCTGCGGCTGAGCAAATCACAGCAAAAAAGTTGAAAAAGGTAGGACTTTTGGGAACAAGATTCACCATGGCGCAGAATTTTTATAAAGGCAGAATACAAGAGAATTATGGCGTAG
>NZ_JARGDP010000152.1 GCF_029210395.1 Petrocella sp. FN5
GGGTCTTTGACACTTGTATATTAATATAACCTAGGAAAGCCTTGATTTAGGCTTATTTTTTTGTCTTTTCTTTCGAAATTTAGTGCACAATGTTACACAATGTGTTATAATATATAGGAATGGAGGGGTTGTCTTATGAGATTACAGATTGTTAAATCCAAAAATGCTTCATCCTTATATGTTGTTAAATCAGTTTTCGAGAACAAAAAACGCACTTCAAAAGTTGTTGAAAAATTAGGCACTTTAGCCGATCTTACGTTAATCCACAATGATCCAATTTCTTGGGCAAATAATTATGTTGAAGAATTAAATCGAAAAGAGCAAGAAAATAAACGTAGTGTTCTTGTTAAATATAACCAATCTAAGCAGATCGAAAAGAATGCACCTGCTTCTTTTAATGGTGGCTATCTTTTTTTACAACAACTTTATCATCAGTTAGGTTTACACCGAATCAGCAAAGAAATCTCCAATAATTATAAATTTACATTTGACCTTGATTCGATTCTTTCACGACTTATCTATGGTAGAATTCTTTTCCCTTCTTCCAAGCTTAACACTTATCAAGAAGCTAAATCCCTTCTTGAGCAACCAAATTTTGAATTACATCAAGTCTATCGTGCTTTAGAGGTTATCGCTAAAGAAACCGATTTTATTCAATCGGAGCTCTATAAAAATAGCTTGTCCATTTCCAAAAGAAATGATCGCATTCTTTACTACGATTGTACCAATTATTATTTTGAGATTGAGCAAGAAGATGGGCTTAAACAATACGGTTATGGTAAAGATCATAAACCGAATCCAATTGTAGAAATGGGCTTATTCATGGATGGCGATGGCATTCCTCTTGCTTTTAATATTCATAGTGGTAACACAAATGAGCAAACCACCTTAAGACCTCTTGAAGAGAAAATTCTTAATGATTTTAAGTTGTCAAAGTTTATTGTTTGCACCGATGCCGGGCTTTCTTCTACCGATAACCGTAAGTTTAATAACATCAAAGAAAGAGCTTTCATTACGACTCAGTCGGTTAAAAAACTAAAGAGGCATTTAAAAGAATGGGCTCTTAATCCAAATGGATGGTCCTGTGCTAACAGCAGTCTCACCTATGACATTCGTCTTCTCGACAAGGATAAGGATACCTATGAAAGTCATATGAATACAACGTTCTATAAAGAACGCTGGATTAAAGAAGATGGACTTGAGCAGAAGCTTATTGTTACCTTTTCCTTAAAATACAGAGATTATCAGCGTCAGATTCGAAATCGACAATTAGAGAGAGCCTTAAAGCTCATTGAAAGTCGTCCAAGTGATATCAAGAAAAAGAAGCAAAATGATTATAAACGATTTATTACATCCACTAGCGTTACTCCCGATGGTGAGATTGCAGAGAACGTCATTTACGATATAGATAATGAGACTATTATTAAAGAGGAAATGTTTGATGGATTTTATGCGGTATGTACAAATTTAGAAGACGATGCACCTGCTATTGCAAAAGTGAATCACAGACGTTGGGAAATCGAAGAGTGCTTTCGCATTATGAAAAGCGAATTTAAAGCTAGACCTGTATATCTTAGTAGAGACGATCGCATAAAAGCTCATTTCACCACTTGTTTCTTGGCTTTAACACTATACCGCTTCCTTGAAAAAAGATTAGGAGAAGCTTTTACGAGTCATGAAATCATTAGTGGGTTAAGGGATATGAATTTTTACGCAGTAACGGGGGAAGGGTTTATTCCAACCTACACTAGAACAGATTTTACAGATGCTTTACATGATGCTTTTGGTTTTAGAACAGATTATCAGATTGTATCGAATAAAAGCTTTAAAAATATTTTCAAACAGACAAAAAAATAAAAACATTACTCACTTTTTGAATAAACAAGAAAAGCTTAAATCCCAGTATTTTCAATGGGTTCCAAGCTTTTTTCATCTCACAACTGTCAAAGACAG
>NZ_JARGDP010000153.1 GCF_029210395.1 Petrocella sp. FN5
TACTTATTTCATATTCTTTTAATTTCTCAATAGTAATATTTTTTGATAAATTGCTACATAGTAGCCAATAATAGACCAGTGCTAAAATGGTTAAAATAACAATTAATCCCCAAATAGTAAATGTCAAATATCCCAGTATAGAATTCACATACTCCGCAACTTGACCATTATTTATTTCGTTAATTTGCGATATTTCATAGCCATTATTATTCAGAATTTTCTCAATACTATCGAGGAACGGTTGAATGATTTTTGTGTCTACTAATTGATAGAAAAAAAATGAAGTACTGACATATATACCGAATAAAATAGTTATTAGGCTCGGCAATGACAATTGACTATAGATTTTCATTTTCTTATCTAAATATACCAATCGATTGTAGGCTTCTTCTTTAGTAAATTGGTGGTAAGAATAATGACAATCAATCACACATTTTTCCTTCATAAACTTCTGATACTTACTAATCTTTTCTTTTGACAATATTTTAAGACATTTATCAAGTGTTTTAAAGCTCTCTTCAGCATTACTATTCATATATATACCCCTTACAAGCTATTCTACTATTTAGTGCATAGATATTCATGTGAGTCTCCCGTCTTCAAAAACAGTTTCGATAGATTTCATTGTGACCAATTGAAAGACGAGGTACATGGTTGCCCTCTATTGCATTAATTGCATATGATTAATATTAATAATGATTTTTTCACTAGTCCTTGTATACTACAAAAGTAATGTTTTTAATAGTTAGACCAACTTACCAAAAATCAAATCTTTAAAAATGTCATCAACATAATTTGACCAAATTGTTGTTCTCTTTTCTTTTTCACTCTGAATTGTTGAATCCAATTCAAAACATTTTAAAATAACAAGTGCAGTGACTCTTTCTAGGAAATCCATCTCCTCGTCTCTTTTTGAGAAGTATGATGATTGCCCGGCATGTAAAAAATTATTTCGTGACAAATATAGTTTTTCCAAAGGTACTGAAATTTCTGATATACTTTTGCCTTCGTAATCAATCAATCGTGGTACTATTGCAGAAAGACGTAGCCTTTTTTCATTGAAGCCTTCTGTTAATAAAGATTCTAATGCTGTAATATAGAGTAATAGCGCCAAATCTACATCATTATACTCACTTCTTTGTACAGTGGCTTTTCCAAATAGTATTAGTGCGTTAACAAACTTATCTGTTAGTTCATCAGGTTCTTTTTTCGTAACTGCATTAAACAATAAACAGAAAATCCTTTGATATTTTTCATCTGCAATAAAATCAATATCTATTTTACATTTTAGATGTGCATTCCAACTAAAACCATGCCCTCGACGCCAGCCATCTTTTGCTAAAATTGCAACATGGCTATTCTCCTCCTCCCATCCTTGTTCTAAACTGAATATACTAGATTCCATGCCGAATGCTGAATGAATCAGCTTAAAAATATCTACTGAAAATTGAGCCAATTGATAAGCTAATCTATTTACATTTTCAGTTTGATTTTCGACCTTAATAATCATCATATTCGATTCGAGGAAGTGTTTCGATCGGCTTTTACGGGTATGGTCGAGAGAGCTTTTTACCTCAATATAATCAATTTTTGTTATGTCTGATATTTGCTTTAATATCTGTTGTTCACCTTTTTGTGTTAGAAGATGAAATTTATCAAAAGAAACATCTTTTTTTAATCCTGACCCTTCTAATGGGAATATCAAATAATGTTCATCTTTATTTACATTGAAATAATCTTCAATATACAATATCAAATCGTTTAAATCCTCTTCGACAGTTTCTTTTTTTCTCAAATATAATTCAACCGCAAAAACAAAAAAGTCATTCGAGTAATAGGGATGCTTTATTAAAATTGGATATAGCAAATCTAATAAATTGGTAAATGGCTTATCATCGAAGTTCAGCTCAGTATTATTATTTTCCAAAT
>NZ_JARGDP010000154.1 GCF_029210395.1 Petrocella sp. FN5
AAAAAGCTTGTAATCCCTTGTGAATAGGGAATTACAAGCTTTTTGTATGTGGTTAATTTTTGCGTACTTTTTTTACTTTTTAGTCTTCTTATATATTTTTTTCATTTCTTTGTCGCTGACAATCTGATAATCTGTTCTAAATCCATAGCTATCATGTAGTGCATCTGTAAAATCAGTTCGTGTATAGGTTGGAATAAAGCCCTGTCCAGGAACTAAGTAGAAGTTCATATCCTTTAACTGGCCGACGATTTCAGTCGTTGTGAACTGGCTATTTAGGTCTTTCTCCAGATATCTATATAAAACAAGTGCCAGAAAACAGGTAGTAAAATGAGCTTTTATACGGTCATCTCTTTGAAGATAAACAGGTCTTGCCTTAAATTCGCTCTTCATGATTCTAAAACATTCTTCAACTTCCCAACGTTGGTGGTTGATTCTAGCTATTTCGGCAGCATCCTCGTCAAGATTAGTACACACAGCATAGAATCCATCATACTTACTTTCCTCAGAAATAGTATCTGAATTGAGGTGGTAAAGTGTCTTTTCTGCAACTTCACCTTCACTAGTAATGTTGGTGGGTTCGATAAATCGTTTATAATCATTTTGTCTTTTTCTACCAATACTTTTTGGGTTAGTGTCGATAAGCTTTGTGGCACGTTCGACCTGTCTGGTTCTAATCTGCCGTTGATAGTCACGGTACTTAAGGGAAAAGGTAACGATCAGTTTTTGCTCAAGATTATTCTCTTTAATCCATCTTTCTTTATAAAAAGTCACATTCTTATATTGTTCACAAAGATTTTCATTATCATCTAACTGGGTTAAATCAAAGGTTTCATTGGATGCATTGTGCATCCATCCAGTAGGTTCTAAAGCCCATTCTTTTAAAAACTTCTTAAGTTTCTTGATAGATTGAGTTGTAATAAAAGAACGGCCATTAATATTATTAAACTTCCTATTATCATTTGAAGATAAGCCGGCATCAGTACATACAACAAACTTAGATAGTTTGAAGTCTTCGATGATTTGCTTCTCTAAAGGTTTTAAGGTCACTTGTTCGTTGGTGTTGCCACTGTGAATATTAAAAGCAAGAGGGATACCATCACCATCCATAAATAAACCCATTTCAACAATAGGGTTAGGGCGGTGTTCCTTAGAAGGACCGTATTGTTTCAGGCCATCTTCTTGCTCAATCTCAAAAAAGTAGTTGGTACAATCATAGTAAAGAATACGATCATTACGTTTAGAAAGAGAAAGACTGTTTTTGTAAAGCTGTGATTGTATAAAATCTGATTCTTCAGCAATAACTTCTAAAGATCTGTAAACGTGCTGTAATTCAAAGCTTGGTTGTTCAAGAAGTTGTTTAGAAGATTCAAAGGTAGAAAGCTTTGAAGAAGGAAAAAGAATTCTTCCATAAAGCAAACGGGAAAGGATACTGTTAATATCATAAGTAAACTTGTGCCTTGAAGAAATATCATTACAAATCTTATGGAGTCCCAACTGATGATAAATCTGCTGTAGGAAAAGATAGCCTCCGTTAAAAGAATGCTGTTCGTCTTTATTTATAAGAACGGATTGGTTTCGTTCTATGATAACCTTTCGTTTATTTTCTTTTTCTAAACGATTAAGTTCATCAATATATTCTTTAGCCCATTCGTAAGGGTCACGTCCATCAAGTTTTTTTCTCAACTCAGTTTCAGTTCCAAGTTTTTCAACAACAACTGAAGTGTTTTTCTGTGTATCAGGATTATAAATAGATTTAATAACATAAAAAGATGCAGCATTTTTTGATTTAGATACTTTAAGTCTCATAAGAAAACCCCCTATCTCTTATATTATATCACATTACGAGACATTACGATATAGTTAAATGTAAAATTTGACAAAAAAATAAGCCCTAATTAG
>NZ_JARGDP010000155.1 GCF_029210395.1 Petrocella sp. FN5
GTAACTGTTCAGTCGCCCCTTATTCAAAAATGAAATCAGACTGACCATTTAACGCTTGTTTCACTGCTACAAATGTATTAATTCCGTGTTTGTGTGCAGTTCCTATATAGGACATGATCTTCGCAAAAGCATCTGCACCTTCTTTGGTTCTAAAGCAACCAGACACCTTAGTTTTTATTTTTATCATTCGGATGTCCCTTTCGGCTTGATTATTATCGAAAGGTACAATAAAGTTTTTTGTAAAGAGACAGATTGATTCCTTGTATTCTGACAAACGTTCGACCAATGCACGTACTTTCCCTTTTGCTTGGCGTCCACGCTTATTCGGTGCTTTTTCTTTAATAGGATTTTGAATACGAGCTGTATTGATGATAGCTTCATACTCAATGTTAAATCCATGTAGATGATAATAGCTTAAGGACTCTTTGTTAGACTCAACAGCTTTATCCCTGACTTTTTTCATCCGCAATAGTAGTTCTATCATTTGCTTTGACCATGTTTGTTCTGGGTGGTTTTCCAAGATTCCAGTCAACTCACGAAGCAGGTGAGCACAGCATATTGCGTGTTGTACCCCCGGATACATCCAGTAAGACTGCCAACAATCGTGAACAGCTATACCCTGAAAGTGTGGTAAAACATTACAATCATTCATCCCTAGATGCCCTCTTTTAGGAGATACGGTAAGATAGGTATAGCGTTCATTTGAAGCATTATGGAACCACATGGTTTTCTTATCAACCCGCGATCCTGTTTCATCAAAGTGATTGAGAACAGAATCAATACATGCGAGACGAATCCTTTCTACAGTTTCGGTTACCTTAGTGGCACAATCACGAACCATAGTGTGTATCGTTCCCGTGCTGATTGGGATGTTGAAAACAGCACTTAGAATCTCATGTGTACGATTAAAGCTGACCATACCGACTGTATTAAGAGATACGACCAACCCCTTGAGATTGTTGCCATATTGCATGGTTGATGTAATGTTATTAGGAAAAGCTCCGGTAATAATTTTGCCAGTATTTTCACAAATATACGAAAGAGCACGATGTTGAGTGACATTTGTATTCACAACAATATCTACTTCATATCTTGTATCAGCAATACCGTTGAATTTGCATTTTCCATAGTTTGAGCAGGTGTTGCACTTTGATGGGATATAGTCCTCTGTCTTATCAGGTTTTTTTAGAAGAGAAAATCCTTTTCCTTCATGCCCGGTCTGACCACCTTGTTTTTTACCAGAAGGTTGACGCAAACTTTTTGGAGAAGGTTTTTTCAGTCCATCACTTGAAGGTGGTTTAGAACTGTTTTTGCTATTCTTGTTTAGTTTTTCATTCAATTCAACAATTGTTTGATTTTGCTTTTCAAGTGTCTGATTCATGGTTTCAAGATTGTGATTAAGGGTTTCAAGCATGGCGGTCATGACTTCTAATCTCTTTTCCAACTGTTCCGTTTTAAGTACCTGTTCATGATACATTTTCTTATAGTCAATCGCGCTCAAGCCTTTCACCTTCTTCCCTTAATTCGTTATACTTATTATATCGAATTGGTATAAAAAAAGCGAATCACATGGGTTGAACCTTCCGTCAAAATGACGGAGAAAACAAGTGGAAAAGCAGGTGTAAAAAAGCGCAAAAACAAGAAAAAAGCTTGAATAACTGGGAGTTATACACATCTGTAATATTCGAAAAGCTGATATGCACAAAAACTTTTTTATACTTATAAGCAGTGTGGATAACATAGAAACATGTCGAGATTTAATGCAAAACAATAAAATAAATTTCTCTGTTTTGCACAACGAAAGCATCTTAAAACAAGCAATATAACCGATTCACGAAAAGGGAACAATCTGTTCATTTAATTATGCGACTGAACAGTTAC
>NZ_JARGDP010000156.1 GCF_029210395.1 Petrocella sp. FN5
ATTGAACTACCCACGACTAAAGTCACGGGATTCGATTAGCACCTGACGGTGCTATCACTTTTTCCTGTTTCATAGATTACTGCTAAGATGTGAAAACACCCTTAGTCTTACATAAGCTCCTGTGAAGCATAGCTTCACTCACTTTCGTGACAGGCACTTCCCCTTGTCCCAAGGGTGCAGGTACTTACAGTACCAATTTATGCTACAGCTTCTAAACCTAATATTTGTAAGCCATAATTTCTTATATTAATAGCTGCATTTTCATCTCTGTCATGTACTGAACCACAATGGCTACAGACCCACTGACGCTCATTTAAGGTAAGGGTTACATGTTTTTCATTACAGTTTGAGCATAACTTAGATGAAGCATACCAACGGTCTATCTGAACCAAATATTTCCCTTGCCATTTTAGTTTATACTTAAGAAAGGTAATGAATTGATACCATCCCGCATCTGAAATAGCTTTAGATAACTTTTTATTCTTAACCATACCCTTAATGTTAAGTGTTTCCAGTATAACTACTTGGTTTTCGTTAGCCAACTGGGTACTTAACTTATGAGCAAAGTCTTTACGTTGATTTGCTATATGTAACTGTAAATCAGCAACTTTATGTTTCGCTTTTTTAAAGTTCTGAGAATCTTTCTGTTTCTTTGATAATCTGCGTTGAAGTTGCGCTAATTTCTTCTCAGACTCTTTGATATATTTAGCTTTATCTACAAACTCAGTTTTAGAACCATCATGAATAGTTGCAAATGTTTTAATCCCAAGGTCAACACCAACTACTTTTGCTGAGGCCACTGTGTCAATATCCAAAGGTTTAACTAATGTTACTATCTCTTCTAATGTTAACGATACATAATACTTTGAACTTTTCTGACTTATAGTAGCTTTTAGTATTCGTACCTGTCCTAGTTCTATCTTACTAATAATCTCTTTATTTCTCTTAGACTTTACCTTTGCCATAGATACTTTACCTAGCTTAGGTATTTTAATTGAAGATAAACCACAAACCGCAATATTATTATTGGTCATTTTTGTCGTGTAAGACTTCTTTGCAGTTCTCTTTGACTTGAAAGTAGGGTATCGGTTCTGACCCTTGAAAAAACGAATATATGCATCTTCAACATTTTCACAAGCTACTTCCAAGGCAAACTTATCGACCTCTTTTAAGAAACTGTGTTCCTCTAATGATTTCATAGGAACAAGAAAGTCCTTTTTATATTTACCTACTGAGAGTGTTTTAGCTTCTCCCTTGTAATACTCTTGTCTTGTAGAAAGGTAGTTGTTAAAAATGAACCGAGTGCAACCAAAGGTTCTGTTAATTAACCCTTCTTGTTCTTTTGTAGGGTAAACACGAAGAACAAGACCATAGCTTTTCAACTGCTGCCCTTGTTTAGCCAATTCTTTATTCTTTTCTTTGACTGTCATTCGCTTACCCATAAAGTTACTTCTCCTTTTGAGATTGGATATATCTTCTTATCTGTTCTTCTGTAGTATCACTTACAGTACTAACATAATATGAGGGATTCCAAAGACTGCCTCCCCATAATTCATTTTTTATTTCCGGGTGTTCCTTAAACATAGCCCGAGCTGACACGCCCTTTAATGCCTTTATGATATTAGGTATGTAGTGTTGCGGAGAACAATCTACAAGTAGATGTACATGATCTTTGTCACATTCCATTTCCAAAATATCGAACTTATTCTCTAATGCAATTTGTTTTAATTTCATCTTTAATGTATCCTCAATATTATCTTTAAGTATCTTTTTACGATATTTCACGCACCACACTAAATTATATTGGATTGAATATACGTAACCTCTTCCACGCTTTTCTTTCAATGCTTTCACCTCTATTTTAGTATAACAT
>NZ_JARGDP010000157.1 GCF_029210395.1 Petrocella sp. FN5
TTAGAATATGAATTCCAAAGACAATAGAAATAGTTACAAGTGTCTAGCTTCTAGGGTAATGGAAGTGTTTTGCTCATATATGCTTGTCAGTAGCTCTTTGAAATGGGATAATAAAATCAGAGGTGAGGGCCTCCAACTCATATTCCCCTATAAACATAAAAGAATATAAAGCGTAAAAGCATTCTTCTAGTAGATGAAGAATGTTTGATTTATGATATCATAAGTAAAATGTAAATGAGCCATAATAAGAAGTAGGAGAGGTATCCGATAAGCGAAATTATAATAATAAGGAAGGTGATGTTACTATGAGAAAAATACTACTTATACTATGTATTTGTTATACCTGTTTTCAATTAGGGGCTTGTAAAGTGAAGTTTCCAAACGATGCTTTAAATCAGGAATAAATAACGAATACTCAAGATGAAGAAAACATTAATAATAAAAAGGGTAATATTGAGCAGAGTGATTTAAACCTAGAACAAGAAATTAGAACCCCGTATTATTCAATCTCTATACCAGAGGATTGGTCTTATAAAGAGCTTGAGACTGGAACACTATATTTTATGATAGAGAATGAAGAAGTTGGAGGGTTATACATCCAATCATATTATTCAGATAATAGCGATCCGTTAAAAAGACTGCTACCAAATCACTCTGAAATAATTGAATCTAAAAAGTTGGATGGCTTTTTTACCGAAGCACACAAAATGAAGATTATTATTTCACCACCAGCTGCATCTAAAGATATAAGGATTGAAAACTGGACATATATTTTTCTTATAAAAGACAAGACAACGGTATATGAAGTGTTTTTAATACCGATTTAATCGACGAAAATGATATTCTGACTATTGCCAAGAGCTTTAAACTATGACGAATGTCAGTTACATGGTTACATTATTTTTAGCACGAAACGATATCAAATTTTAATATTACAATGAAATGGCTGACTATTATGTTATATGAAGAATAATAGCTATTTAAAAGCCGCTGATTACTACAATAAAATAATTGAAATATATGACTCTGTTTATTAAGTATATTTAAACAAGGGTGCTGCGTTGATTGAATCTAATAATTATAAGGATTGTAAGGTGTCAATGGCCCTGAAATTTAACAAACCATATATTAAGACTGAAGACTATTGCAAAGGAGGAATTACTTTGGATAACTTACCTTATTTAATTACAGTGACAATTGCATGGATAATTGTGATTGTAATTGGAGTAATTGTTTATAAATTTTTTCGCAAGCATGGAAAGTGAGCAACCAGTGGTCTCGGATAGTTCCTCTGGTTCGATAGCGTAAAAAGTTAACTTAAGTAAAATGTAAATGAGCCATAATAAGAAGTAGGAGAGGTATTTAGGATGAAGGAAAATAGAAAGATTATCATTACGAGTCTCATATTCATAAGTTATTTGGTGATTGGAACCTATATTCATACTTTTATAATGAACATAGATTTTTTTGATGAAAAGTATAGTGATACGATTCTCGCAAATATGTATTTTAGACTTATAGTATATTATTTGTATTTCATTTTATTTGGTGCAATAATAGGCGTTGCAGACCTTATTGAAGAGATAAAAAAGAGTGGTAAATGGACCATAAAATGGTGGAAAATAATTATTCAAGGTCTACCAATGGTATATCTAGCATTTCAATACTTTTTATATTTTAATCCTATAAAAATCATACGTGTTATTTCAATTCCTTTCTTTATACAGAACGAATATGTTTCACTGCTTGCTATGATAGCAGTTGGTTATATATTCATAACAAGTATAAAAAGAAATCCAAATATAGAAACACAATCTGAGGGTGAGGATACAATATGACACAAGAAGCTCAGATTAAAACTTTTTATAG
>NZ_JARGDP010000158.1 GCF_029210395.1 Petrocella sp. FN5
TGATTAGGGTGTCAAAAGTAATAAAGACTCCCCAACTAAGATTACTTTCTTAATTAGAAAAAGCACAAAAATTTCTTCTGAAATTTCACATGATAAATCCCTTCAAATCATTGATTTTAAAGGAAAATTTGCTTGTTTTATGGTACAATTAAATCAATAAAATTCATTGAGGAAGGTATTTAATTATGTCATTTACAACAAACGAATCTCAGCAACTCAACCTAGAGGATAATTTTTTTAATCTCAATGAACGTACCAAGAAGTTCGTTAAGAATTCATGGGCAAAAGGGTTTGCAGACCTTGTTTTTCCAGCAATTGATGAGAAACGTTTTGCTGTATTATATAGTGACACGAAAGCATCACGACCCAACAATCCGGTGAATTCAGTTGTTGGCTCACTTATTTTAAAGGAGCTCTTCAATTTAACAGATGATGAACTTCTGGCAAGCATACTCTGTGACATTCGTTTTCAGTATGCACTTCATACAACAAGCTTTGTTGAACAGCCATTTAGTGACCGTACATTCAGCAGGTTTAGGGAAAGACTTTATCTTCATACACTTGAAACGGGAGAGGATCTTCTTCAAGAAGAAATGGAGTCCATGGCTGAAGTTTTTGTGAAGTATATGGACATCGATCCTTCTGTAAAACGTATGGATAGTTTAATGGTATCTTCTAGCTGCAAAAAGATGTCACGTCTTGAAATTCTTTATACCTGTGTAGCCAATATGGCAAAAGCTATCAACAAAACAGGTGAGGATCACCTACTAAAAGGCGTGGAACATTATCTTGATGATGAAGATAGAAACGAAACAATTTATCATAGAAAAAGTGAAGAAATATCATCAAGACTTCAACAAGTCATTGATGATGCAGCTGTACTTGTCGCGCAATTAGGTGATGCCTATTATGAACTGCCAGAATACCAGCTTCTTCAAAGAGTTCTTATGGAACAAGCAGAAAAGAACTCTGAAGGAAACGTAGTTCTTAAAGATAAAAAACAAATATCTCCAAGTAGTCTCCAAAATCCATCTGATCCAGATGCTACTTTTAGAAGCAAGGCTGGCAAAGATAATAAAGGATACGTTGGGAATTTAGTGGAAACATTTGATAAAAATGGTGCTATTATAACTTCATATGATTATCAACAAAATAGTCATAGTGATAGTAGCTTTTGCAAGGAAACCATTGAAAAATTAGGCGTACAGGAAACGCAAATAACGCTTATAGCAGATGGAGCCTATGCCAGCGTGGAAAATGTAGAACTAGCTACAGACAATAACATTGACCTAGTAACAACAGCACTTCTTGGCAAATCACCCGATGTAATACAAGCAGACTTTCAAATAGATTCACAAACAAGAGAAGTAACGAAGTGTCCCGCCGGGAACAAGCCATACAAAACGAGTTATTACAACGCAACTGGCGTGTACCGAGCATCCTTTAACAAGAAAACTTGTGAAAACTGTTCGCTTCGTGATCAATGTGGTGCAAAACTACAAAAGAAATCTGCATTTGTAATGGTAACAGAAAACATGGTTCAACGTGCTGCATATCTTAAAAAGCTATCATCAGAGGAATATCGCATACTTTCAAAAAAAAGAAATGGTGTTGAGGGATTGCCATCTGTGCTGCGACGAAGATATAATGTGGATCATATGCCGGTCAGAGGATTAGTGCGCTCAAAAATATGGTTTTCCTTCAAAATAGGAGCAATCAATGTAAAAAGGATGCTCAGTAGAGCCTTAATTTTACGTTTTTATTTTTTCAATAAAGATAAAATACGATATTTTGCAACTTTTTTCAAAATCACGCATAAATCAATAATGATGGGGGCATAAAAAATCTATTTATGACACCCTAATCAA
>NZ_JARGDP010000159.1 GCF_029210395.1 Petrocella sp. FN5
CGGTAATCCTATTTGATAAAGATCAAAGTGTATTTTCTGTTGTTCTTTTTCGAAAAATTCGTTATAATAAGTATTCATTGGTAGTTATATTATATAATATAACGGAGAGAAGATGGTTCTTTTTTGCCATCTTTTTCTTTGCAAAAAAATAGTATGACGCATACAGCGCCATACTATTTTTGATAAGGGCTATTTTCCGACAGCCCCGTTTTAATTTAATCATTATAAATCATTCATCATTCATAATTCTGGCTTCTATAGCCTTTGCGGTTTTACTGATGGCAATACCACCAGTTGCGGTTTCACGGTGGCAGGCAGGTAACAGATCACCTACTTGTTTCATCGCTTGCACCACTTCATCAAAAGGAATCACAGAAGGAAGACCAGCCAGAACTATTTCGGCGCACAAAAGTGCATTGGCGGCACCTAGGGCATTTCTTTTGTGGCAGGGTACTTCCACCAGTCCGGCGACAGGGTCACAAATGAGCCCCATCATATTGTTAATGGCTATGGCTGCCCCGTCAAAAGACTGTTCCATGGTTCCACCGAGTACATAGACGGTTGCTGCAGCAGCCATCGCTGCAGCTGAGCCAATCTCGGCTTGACAGCCACCTTTAGCACCGGATATACTGGCTTGTTTGGCGATGACCATACCGACGAGTCCGGCGACAAAAAGCGCCTCAATGATTTTGTTGTCTTCTAGGTCATAGGTTTCTTGAAGTGCTTTTAAAGTACCTGGCAAGACCCCACTTGCGCCTGCGGTTGGCGCTGCCACAATCTGTCCCATGGCCATATTCACTTCCATAGTACTTAGGGCGTACATAATGGCTTTGGTTGTCGTTATGCCGCAAATGGATTTGCCGGACTCATAAGATGTCTTAAGTTTAATGGCTTCACGGCCCAAAATCTTACCATGAAGGTGATGTTTGTCAGGGTCTAGTCCTTGAGCAATAGCTTGTTTCATAATCGCCCATTGGCGCTCCATGGTGCTTAGAATAACACCTTGATTCAGATCACTAGTAGAGACCTCATACTTTAGAGCAATCTCAAAAAAATTAAGATTGTGAGTTTCTCTTAATTGTAGGATATCTTTGGCGGTTGTTATCTTCATGGTGGCCTCCTATTGTATCGCTTCAAAGAAAGTCAGTTTATTCAAGGCTTCCAAAGCACTGATTTTTTCCAAAGTATCTTTATGTATGACATCATCGGATTCAATAACCATAACGGCGTTCTCACCTTTGGTTTCACGAAAGACTTTCATAAAAGCTATATTAATGTGGTGTTTGGCAAGAATTTGACTGATATCAGCTACAAAGCCGGGTAAATCTAGATGTTGGGTAATGAGCGTTGCATAACTACCCGTGATGGCTACATCGATATCATCAATAGAAATAATCTTTACCTTGCCCCCCCCAATGGAAGAACCAATAATTGACTGTGTCGTCCCATCCAAGCCTTCAAAAATCATTTTGACCGTATTTGGATGAACATCGTCTAAGATAATTTTCTTAAAAGTAATTTCAATATTCATGTCCTTGGCTTTTTCATAAGAGAAAGGAATGCTTGGATCATCAGGACGCATACCACAAACACCTGCAATAAGGGCTTTATCCGTACCATGTCCTTTATAAGTGGTTGAAAAAGAGCCATGGAGATAAAAAGTAACTTTTTTAATAGGCTTTCCAAAAATAGAACGTGCAATATAAGCAACTTTTGCGGCCCCAGCTGTATGGGAGCTTGACGGACCAATCATAGCTGGCCCAATAATATCAAAAATAGAGTAATTCTCCATAACCTTCACCTCATGTATATAGAATGAAATACTGATTCTATTATAGCGTATAAACCATTTTTTAAGAAGAAAAAAC
>NZ_JARGDP010000016.1 GCF_029210395.1 Petrocella sp. FN5
AAACTTTACTATAGAATAATGATTCTCCATGATATTCAATTAGAGTCAAATGAAAAAAGACTTCTAGCTGAGAAGGTTGAAAACAGAGATATATTTGAATGGGCGAATGGCATATTCATATTCCTCCACAGCCCATTCTATTGATACTAGTCATAGAACTGAAAATACGCTTTATTTGATGCCGATATCGCTTCGATATTGTTTATTCTCAAATTCTATTTCAGCTACCGCTCCATAGGCAGTTTTTCTAGCCTCTTCCATAGATTCCCCAAATGCTGTCACACCAAGTACACGACCGCCATTTGTAACAACTCGGTCACCCTCTTTTTTTGTTCCGGCATGAAAGACGACAACATCGTCTTTCTTTTTTTGTTCTTCTAAACCGGTAATGGTGTAACCCTTCTCATAGGCTATAGGGTAGCCTCCAGACGCCATAACAACACATACAGTAGCTCTACTATCCCACTTTAGCTCAATCTCATCTAATCGGCCATCAATGGCCGCTTGGAAAACATCAAATAAATCCGTTTTTAGCTTTGGTAATACAACCTGTGCTTCCGGATCTCCAAATCTTGCGTTGTATTCCAATACCTTAATACCCTGTGGTGTTAACATCAAGCCAAAGAATATAATACCCATAAAAGGCCTTCCTTCTGCCTTCATAGCTCTTAAACTGGGCTCAAATATGGTTTTTACCGCTATTTCATGCATTTCCTTTGTGTAATACTGACTAGGAGAAAATGTACCCATACCACCTGTGTTTGGTCCTTGATCCTTGTCAAAAGCACGCTTGTGATCTTGTGCACTCACCATCGGTAGAACATGTTCCCCATCACAAAATGATAACACAGAAACCTCCGGTCCGGTCATGAACTCTTCTACCACCATAACTTTTCCGGCATCACCAAACTTTTGGGCCACCATAATCTCATCCACACCAGCTAAAGCTTCCTCTTGGGTCTCACATATCAAAACACCTTTACCAAGGGCCAGTCCATCTGCTTTTAGAACTGTTGGGTATGCACATGTTTTCAGATAGGCTTTTGCCTGATTTGGGTCATCAAAAACTTCATAACCGGCTGTTGGAATATTGTATTTTTTCATTAAGTCTTTAGCAAAAACTTTACTGCCTTCAAGTATGGCAGCATTTTTTCTTGGACCAAAAATACGTAAGCCATTAGACTCAAAGCGATCTACAACACCCAGCATCAATGGGTCATCCATCCCCACGACAGTCAAATCGATGGCTTCTTTAAGTGCAAAGTCAAGAAGCCCTTCTACATCTGTCGCTGCTATATTCACACAGTCTGCCATTTCCATGATGCCTGCATTGCCTGGGGCACAATAGATTTTAGTCACTTTCTTACTCTGTGCAAGTTTCCATATAATGGCATGTTCACGGCCGCCACCACCGATAACAAGTACTTTCATCTTAACTCCAATCCTTCATACAATATTAGATACCTTTACTAAACACTTTTCTTTTGAAACACTTTACCATGAATAACTTCCAACTGGCCCCTAGCGATTTGGTTAATGACTTCCGGTAACAACTGCCACTCCGCTTCTTCCATAATTCGCTTTTGTAGTGTTTCCGGTGTATCTGTTTCTAAGACCTCAACTGTTTTTTGAGCAACAATGGGACCAGTATCTGTACCCTCATCCACGAAGTGTATGGTAGCACCTGATACTTTAACCCCTCTGTCAAGAGCCGCTTCGTGGACCCTGAGACCATAGAAGCCGTCGCCAGAGAACGCCGGTAAAAGTGATGGATGCACATTAATGATTCTGTTCCTATAGGCGTTAATGAACCGACTGCCAAGTACAACTAAATAGCCTGCCAGTACCACCAAATCCACTTCTAATGCTTGAAAATGATTGATTAATGCTTGATCAAAATCTTCTCTCGTTTCATATGTTATTGGGCTTATCCAAGAGGTTGATAGACCATGCTTCTTAGCTCTTTCTAGAGCATAGGCTTTTTTCCTATTACTTACGACGGTTACAATTTTCGCGTTTTTTATTTCTTGATTCTCGATACGATCAATAATGGCTTGTAGATTGGTGCCGCCACCTGATACTAATATGCCGACTTTTAGCATAATTCCACTCCTGATTGACCTTGTTTGACTTCTCCTATTACATATGCTTTTTCACCTATAGACTCAAGGGCCTTAGTCGCCTGATCCACCTCACTTGGTGCTAGAGCCACAATCATACCAATCCCCATATTAAAGGTGTTGTACATGGCTTCCTGTTTGATATCTCCTAAGGCTTGCATAACATTAAAGATTGGATGCACCGGCCAAGTACCCAGTTGAATCTTTGCATAACAATCCTTGGGTAACATTCTTGGTATGTTTTCAATGAATCCACCACCGGTTATATGGCTGATGGCTTTTATTTTAACCGCTTCTTTTAGCGCTTTAATCATCTTGACATATATTTTTGTTGGTACAAGAAGGGCTTCTCCAAGATTGGTATCAAGACCGGCTACTTCAAGAGCCAGCTTTTCCCTCGTCGGATTAAAAAGTTTTCTGACCAAGGAATACCCATTACTATGAATACCCGATGAAGGTAGACCGAGTAATACATCCCCTTCTTTTATATCCTTACCATCAATCACATCTTTTTTATCCACGATACCAACAGAAAATCCGGCCAAATCGTATTCATTTTCCGGATAAAATCCCGGCATTTCCGCTGTCTCTCCTCCTATTAAAGCTGCACCTGATTGTCGACAACCCTCAGCAATCCCGCCCACGATGGTCGCTATTTTTTCAGGTATATTTTTGCCACAGGCAATATAATCTAAAAAGAATAAGGGTTCTGCTCCGGCACATATTATATCATTAACGCACATGGCGACAGCGTCGATACCGATGGTGTCATGTCGATCCAATTCAAAAGCGATCTTCAACTTTGTTCCGACACCGTCCGTACCAGAAACCAATATTGGCTCTTCCATCTTATGCTTGGCTAAGGAAAAAAGTCCGCCAAATCCACCTAAATCCGTTACCACTTCTTCACGCATGGTGGTTTTAACATGTGCTTTCATTAATTCAACTGCCTTGTAGCCTGCTTCCACATCTACACCTGCCGACTTATAATCTATTGACATCTTTTTGCCTCCTCATCTACAATCTCTACAGGATAATCGCCAGTAAAACAACCGGTACAGAATTCACATCCGGCACCCTCAAATGTTGATAATAAACCTTCTCTACTGATATAACCTACACTATCTGCACAAATAAGGTCTCTGATTTCATCCAAACTGTGGGTGCTAGCAATCAAATTCTCTCTTTCCGGTGTATCAATGCCAAAATAACAAGAATATTTTACCGGCGGAGAACTGACTCTAACATGAACCTCTTTTGCACCAGCTTCACGCAGTAAATTCACAATTCTTCTGCTGGTTGTACCCCTAACAATAGAATCATCAATCATAATGACCCTTTTCCCTTCGATCTGACTTCTTATGGGATTTAGTTTCAAATGTACGGCCAATTCCCTAAGCCCTTGACTTGGAGCGATAAAAGTTCTTCCCACATAGCGATTTTTCATAAAACCATCTACAAGAGGTATCCCGGATGCTGCCGCAAAGCCATGGGCTGCACCTAGTCCGGAGTCCGGTACCCCAACAACGACATCCGCTTCAACAGGATACTCTTCAAAGAGGACTTTCCCCGCTCTAAATCGTGCTTCATAGACCTCCAATGACTCAATCACCGAATCCGGTCTTGCAAAATAGATATATTCAAAACTACACATAGCCGATTGCTTTTTCTTATTGGTTTGAATGGACTCCAGTCCCTTTTCTTTACTGATGACAATAATCTCTCCTGGGTCCACATCTCTTACTAAGTCAACACCTAATGCGTCAAAAGCACAGGATTCAGAAGAGAATATAAAAGAGTCTTCTTTTTTCCCAAACACCAAAGGACGCATACCAAAAGGATCTCTTGCTGCAATGAGTTTATGAGGGGTCATAATGACAAGAGCATAGGCACCTTTGATGATGGACATGACTTCAACCAGTGCTTCTTCTATTGAGTTGTATTTAATTCTTGCTCTGGATAACAAGGCCGCTATGACTTCCGAGTCTGTTGTTGTTTGAAATATAGTACCTTTCACTTCCAGTTCCTTACGTAAAGTATCTGCATTCGTCAAGTTGCCGTTATGTGCTAAAGCCATATGACCTTTGGTATATTTGATGACGAGGGGTTGGGCGTTTTCCACCAAACTTGATCCGGTGGTAGAGTACCTGACATGGCCAATACCCGAATGACCATTTAGATAATCAAGTACATTGTCATCAAATATGTCCGCTACCATACCCATTTCTTTTCTATATACAATGGTGCCATTGTTATTAATGGCTATGCCTGCACTTTCTTGTCCTCTATGCTGTAACGCAAATAAGCCATAATAGACCATTCTTGAAGTGTCGAATTCATTGTTATTGTACACCCCAAATACACCACATTCTTCTTTTAATTTATCCTGCCACATAATTTCCTCCGAGTTGTCCTTTGATCAGTTGTCTAGTTGTCTTGAGCCAGTAAACGGTTCATGACTTCTTGATAAGCATCTTCTACATCCCCAAGGTTTCTTCTAAATCTATCTTTGTCTAGTTTTTTGTTGGTGGTGGCATCCCAGAAACGGCAAGTGTCCGGCGATATTTCGTCAGCCAGTATAATTTGACCTTTAGAGGTTTTTCCAAACTCAATCTTAAAATCAATGAGCTCAATATTTACATCTTTTAAATGGGCTGTTAGGGCTTCGTTGATTCTAAAAGCATAGGCCTCAATCAAATCTAATTCTTCTTTCGTTGCGATATCCAGTGCAAAAATATGGTAATTATTAATCATTGGGTCCCCAAGTTCATCGTTTTTATAGGAGTATTCCAGCACTGTCTTGTTCAACCTCATACCTTCTTCAAGGCCTAATCTTTTACTTAATGAACCGGCCGCAAAATTTCTTACAATCACCTCTAATGGGATGATGGTCACTTTTTTTACAACTGTTTCTCTGTCACTTAACTCTTCTATAAAGTGGGTAGGAATTCCTTTTGTCTCTAACATTTTCATAAAGAAATTGGACAAACGGTTATTGACAATCCCCTTCGCTTCGATGACACCTTTTTTGGCACCATTAAAGGCTGTTGCATCATCTTTATAGGATACAATTAACTTGTTTGCTTCATCGGTTATATAGACTTTTTTCGCCTTACCTTCGTATAAAAGTGCTTTTTTTTCCATTGATTTCCTCCGTGTTGTCAAAAGATGATTGTGGTCATGTTTCAATTTGGATCCTACATCTTTTCAAGATAGGCTTCGTATCCTATTGCTTCTATTTGACTTGCTTTTTCCTCTACCATTGTTTCTAGAGACTTCTTATAGGCCTCGACGCTTGTGTGAATTCCTTCATCAAAGCTACCTAATATTTGACCTGCTAAAAGTCCGGCATTTTTTGCACCATTAATGGCCACGGTTGCAACGGGTATGCCTGGTGGCATCTGGACAATTGAGTATAGAGAATCAATTCCACTTAGACTGCTGGTCTTAACCGGAACCCCAATAACCGGTACCGTGGTTAAGGCTGCTACCATGCCCGGTAGATGGGCTGCCCCACCTGCACCTGCAATAATAACTTTCAGACCTTTATTTTTTGCCTCTTTTCCATAGGTATACATGCGTTCCGGCGTCCTATGGGCTGAAACGATGGTAAGTTCATAAGGTATCTTCAAGGCATCTAGTACTTTTGCCGCTTCTGACATAACAGGAAGGTCTGAATCACTTCCCATAATAATTCCAATTAAAGCTTGCATACATATCTCCTATTCTTCCTTTATAATTTTGATTTTTGAAAAGGCCAATTCTGCTGCTGCTCTTGCTTCTTCAACCGTTGAACCAATTGCTGTTATATGTCCCATTTTTCGATGTAGCTTTACCTCTTTTTTGCCATAGAGATGCACTTTTGATTTTGATACCTGACAGGCTTTGCTTAAACCAAGGACTTTACTAGTCCCTGTGGCTTCTCCTAACAGGTTTTTCATGACCACCGGTGTTCTAAGTGTTACATCACCCAGAGGCAACCCTGCTATGGCTCTAATATGGTTTTCAAATTGAGAGGTTAAGCAGGCTTCTATAGTGTAGTGCCCTGAATTATGAGGTCTTGGTGCCACTTCATTCACATAGAGTTTTTCATCTTTGGTTACAAATAATTCAACGCAAAACATACCCACACCATGAAATATATTCATGACCTCGGTAGCCATTGCCATTGCTTTCTTTGTGGCCTTATCTGATAAGTTGGCCGGTACTGCCGTTTCATCTAAAATGCTGTTTATGTGTTTGTTTTCACCAACAGGATATACGGCCAGATCCCCGTCTATGCCCCTACAAGCCAATACAGAGATTTCTTTATCAAAATTAACGAATCTTTCAATCATAAGAGGGCGTTTTCCACTTCCCAGTTGTTCATAAGCTGTTTGAACTTCTTCTGCATTTTTTATTAAAAAATTACCTTTGCCATCATAGCCGCCTGTACAGCTTTTTAGCATCATAGGATAACCAAAGCTTTTACCAATGCGGTGTATATCGGATATCTCTTTAACCTGATGAAAATCCGGTACAGGCACCCCATTTTCAAGTAAAGTTTTTTTCTGGCTAAATTTATTTTGAATAATGGCCAAACTTTCAGGCGTAGGGTAAATGGCATGCCCTTCTTTTTCTAATTCTTTTAGAATCTCTACATGAATATGTTCAAATTCATAGGTGATGACATCCACCTTGTTTGCCAATTCACGAATGGCATCCACATCATCAAACGCCGCAATAATATGCTCATCTGATATGGCATGGGATGGACAATCCTTTGTTGGGTCTAAGGTCACGATATAATATCCGTATCTCTTCCCATCCAGAATCATCATCTTGCCAAGTTGTCCGCCGCCTATTATACCTATTCTCTTAAGCTCACTCATGTTATAACCTCTTTTTCTGTCATACCGTCATAAGGCTTTCAAACACATAAAGTTCAGATAAAATGACATTCAGCCCACTTCACACGTCCTTTTAATGCTATTCTACAGAGAAAACCATCATTCGTCAACTGTTTTACCGAACATTTATATACTAATCCTCTTAAATATTCGGATTTGTTTTGTGTAAAATTACGTCATGACATACATGTATGTATTATTTATTGTTCCAAACCGGTTAAAGCTCTTTTTTTACTACAAAAAAGTCGGTTATGATGATAGGACATCACAGCCGACTTTCATATAGTTTTGACACTTTAACCATGGTTAAAGCCTCTAAACTAAGTTTCTTTAATTTACATACAGTATTTTTCCATTGTCTTTAGAACAGCACCAGGTCCTTCAATAAGCTCATTAAACATTTTTTGTATCTTATCAGCCAACCCTGCTTCATAAAGATCTACACCAAAAATGTTTTTATTACTAAGAATACCTGTTATGACTATATCTTTACTTCCAAGAGCAACTTCTTTTAATTCATTTTTCAACATCTCCAAAAGAGGATCCGAACTGATTTCAAAGGGCATACCTTGGTCATCCACGCCCAATAGGTATCGACACCATAGTGCAAGTGCCAATGGAATTGCTACTAAATCCTTGGCATTTAAAGTTTCATTTTTCATGTAAGATTTGATGGTTTCTCCGAATCGAATACCCACTTTTTGAGATGTATCTGTTGCGATACGTTGTGGTGAATCCGGAATATAGGGATTCATGAAACGTTCATATACCACTTCATCTAAAAATTCTTTTGGATTGATAATACCCGGATCTACAACGACTTTCAGTCCTTCGTCATAGCCGATTTTTTCCACAAAACGTTTTAGTACCGGATTATTCATTTCATCCGCTATTAAGGTATAGCCTAAGAGACAACCGGACACAGCAAGTCCCGTGTGCAAAGGATTTAGACACGTTGTAACCTTCATCGTCTCAATTCGATTAACGGTCTCTCTGTCAGTAAAAATGACACCAGCACCTTCAAGTTCCGGTCTGCCATTTGTAAAAATATCCTCAATAACCAGATATTCACTGATTTCTGCGTTAACAAAAGGTGCCATATAGGAATTTTTCGAAGTTACAATCGGTTCCAAATTTTCTATACCAAATTCTTCCAGCTTCTCTTGAACAACTTTTGATGGCCTTGGCGTGATCTTATCAATCATTGTAAATGGATAGGCTACTTTATTTTGATCTTCTAAATAAGTGACAAACCCTTCTTCAACAAATCCTCTTTTATGCCATTCTTTGCCCATGGTGATGACAGCCTCTTTTAGGATATCGCCATTATGGGAGCAATTGTCCATACTCACAAGGGTTATAGGATAGGCACCTTCTTTATATCTTGTATACATCAAAGCTGCAATAATACTCATGGTATGATAGACTTCTTGTGGGCCTTTCTCAAAGTCCTGTAATACAATGTCAAGAAACCTACCTTGAGGATTTTTTAGAGCATAGCCCTTTTCTGTTATGGTGAAGCTGACCATTTGTAAGCTTTTTGCCTTAATAATTTCTCGTAAACGTTCCTGATCTGCTTTTCTTACTTGATCTGTTGTTAGGCTTTCTACTATACTACCAACAACGGTTTTCTCAAAGCTTCCATCCGCCTTCATCAATACTAAAAGGGAGAGATTATCATAGGGCGTATATACTTTATCCACGACCTCATAATCAAAAGATTCGACTGCAATTATACCTGTATCCGCCTTATTATTGTTTAGAACTTTCTGATAGGCATTGGCGATAAAACCCCTGAAAATATTTCCTGCGCCAAAATGTATCCATGTTGGATTTTTTTGCGTATTTTGAGTAATTTTGTCTCTGTCATATAAAGGCAGTTCGATATCTTTTTCTTTCCAAGCTTCTTTATTCATTAAACCTTCATTGCTTAATTGTAACATTTAGTTACCACCTTTTCTTTTGTCAAGACTGTCTATGATACCTAACATATACATCACGCCTAGTGCACGATCGTATAGGCCGTATCCGGGTCGACAGGTCTTTTCCTCTCCCCATAAATGACGACCATGATCCGGACGAATATAGCCTTCAAACCCATGATCATGATAGGCTTTAAGTACCTCATATATATCTACGTTACCATCTTTACCACGATGGGATACTTCTATAAAGTCTCCATTCTCAAATACTTTTACGTTACGAATATGGGCAAAGTGAATTCGATTACTAAATTCACGAATGATATCAGGAATCTTATTTAATAAGTTCGGTCCTAAAGATCCTGTACATAGTGTCAACCCATTATAAGGACTATCTACTAATTCTAAAAATGTTTTAATGTGGTCTCGATCTCTGATGATTCTAGGAAGACCAAAAATAGGCCATGGCGGATCATCCGGGTGAATGGCCATTTTTACATCATGGGCCTCACAAACAGGTATGATTTTTTCTAGAAAGTATTTTAGATTATCAAAGAGTTGTTCTTCTTTCATACCTTCATAAGCCTTAAACAGTTCATCCAGCTTCGCCATTCTTTCAGGTTCCCAACCTGGCATCGTAAAATTCCCTGTATTTCCAAGGATTCTATTCACCATGTCTTTGGGATCATCTGTAATGGCATTTTTCTCATAAAACAATGCATTTGATCCATCTGGCAAAGCCCTATATAGATCTGTTCGTGTCCAATCAAATACAGGCATGAAGTTATAACATATCACTTTAACACCTGCTTTTGCCAGCTTCTTAATTGTATCAATATAGATCTCAATATAGCGATCGCGACTTGGAAGCCCAAGCTTAATATCATCATGAACATTAACGCTTTCAACGATATCCGCATTAAAGCCTTTTGATTTGATGTAATCTGTTGTTTCTTGTATTTCTGCCATTTCCCATGTTTCACCGGCAGCTTTTTGGTGGAGGGACCACACGATACCTTCAACACCCGGTATCTGCTTTATTTGATCTAAGGTAATGGAGTCGTTGCCTTTTCCATACCAACGCCATGTCATTTGCATTTTCATTCTCCTAACTTTTTCGAATTACATTTCACTCAAAACTGACAACAACTTTTCTAATACTTGTATCACCACTATCTATTAAATCAAAGGCTTTCTGAATATCTGCAAATTTATATACATGTGAAACAGCGCCTGTTAAATCAAGTTGATCCGCTTCAATACGATCCAGTACTTCTTGAAATCTTTTGTTCTGTAATCTAGATCCTCTTACGTCCAATTCTTTAGCTGTGATTCTTAATTGAGTGACTTCTGTTTTCTCTTCAGAAAAACCCATGGTAATAACCCGTCCTGCATTACCGGTTACATTCAGCAAAAATGGAAGTGTATCTTTGGTACAAGCTGCATCCACTGAGACTGTTACACCATAACCATCTGTAATTTCTCGAATCCTTTTCTCGGCTTCATCATTCCCTACATTGACAACATAATCTGCGCCTGATGCCAGAGCCTCTTCCAATTTATCATCAAAAATGTCTGCTACGATAATCTTAGCGCCTGATAAACGTGCAACTTTCAAGATACTGCTTCCTAGTGCTCCGGCACCCATTATTAATAGGGTATCTTCTTTTGCTAGCTCTGCACGGTGCAGACATTGTACCGCTATCGTTGCAGGCTCAATCATGACGGCATCCGTATACGCTATTTTCTCAGGCAAAATATAGCAACTGCTTTGATCCACATTGATATATTCTCTGTACCCACCATGAACGTGTACACCTCGCACCTTTAATGTATGACATACATTGCCTCTACCCATTTTACAGGCATAACATTCACCACAATTCATGACTTGGTCAATTATAACTCGGTCACCTATTTTTAACTGATCCACTTGACTTCCAACTTCATCAACGACGCCTACAATTTCATGTCCTAGGACCCTAGGGTAGGTCGCTACCGGACTTGTTCCGTGATAGATATGAACATCAGACCCACATATGCCTGCAGCCATAATTTTTACTATTACTTCTGTATTTGACTCCAAAGTAGGTTGGTCCATTTCTACTATTTCCATGTTCAGTGGTTCATTAACCATCGCTGCTTTCATATTGATTCCTTTCTATTTCTTTCTATTGCCTTATAGTCATTTTCTCAAATAACCGGATTATGTTCTACTTAACTACTTCTTTGACTATCGATTGTTCATGTTTATTTTCTTTAAAATATTCAGGATAAAGCTCTCTCATCATCTGCTTATCAATTTCAAATCTATTCAAGTGCTTACAAATAGATGCTTTGGCCGCTTCTTCATTATGTTCAATAATAGCCTCTAGAATCGCTTTATGGTCACTGACAATTTTTAAGTCTTTTATTGTTACCAGACTTAGATTTCTAAATCTATCATAATGAATCATAAATCCTTTAATCATTGAATAAGAACGTTCTTTTTTACATATTGTAAACAACTTCTTATGAAAAGCATCATCTAACTCTAATAACCTATCAGGGTCCGGATGTTCCAAATAAAACTCTTGAAGCCTTACATTCTCCTTCAAATCAAAAATATCTTTTTCGGTGGCTAGATTACAAGCCAGCCTTACGATTTCCGGTTCAATAATCAGTCTTAAAAAACGTGCTTCTTCAACCAGTTCTGTATCAATTAATGAAATTACACTTCCTTTTTGCGGATATATCTCAACAATTTGTGCTTTACTAAGTTCAATTAAAGCTTCTCTCACCGGCGTTCTACTTAGACCCATGTTCAAAGCTATTTCATTTTCGCTAACAATGCTTCCAGGCTTCAATTTCATCGATATAATATTGCTTCTTAATATTCTCAATGCATATTCTCGGGCTGATTCTCCTTGATACCTTTCAACAACTTCCATAGATTCATCTCCTCAAAATATTTTTATTATCGCCTTTTAGATTATCATTTTTTTATTGATTAATCTATAGATATGCTAAATTATAATAGGCAGTATTTCATACCATTACTTTCTTGCAACATTTATACTACTTAATGAAACTCGGAAGCCATAATGTAATCGGTTCATAAAAAGCTACAAGAAAGAGTACTATAAGATTTGCAAATAGAAAAGGTAAAATAGCTTTTGATATCCTTATCAAAGAAATATCCCCGATTTTTGCAGCTACAAATAAACATACACCCACAGGTGGCGTAACAAGTCCAATAATCAAGTTTAATACGGCCATCACTGCAAATTGAATATCAGGCATACCGATTGATCTTGATACAACCAATAGTACTGGAAACAAAATAACAATTGCAGATATCGTTTCCATAAACATACCAACGAAAATCAACAGAAGATTTATCAACAAAATTACAAGAATTTTATTTGTAGTCAATGATAGCATGCCATCTGCAATCATTTGAGGTATCTTTTCACTAGCTAGAATCCAAGCGAATACATTTGCAAATCCAACAAGTACCAATATACTTGCAGATGATCTTGCAGATTCTGCTAGAAGTTTTGGAATCATGCTGATTTTTAATTCTTTATACACAAATATACCAACACAGAGTGCGTAGAGTACAGCAATGATTGCTGCTTCTGTAGGTGTAAAAATACCACCTAAAATACCGAACAAAATAATTACAGTCATCAATAGCGCCCAAAATGCGGATCTAAATGATTTGAACATTTCGCCAAGTGAAGCTATATTACCTTTAGGATAATTACGTTTTTTAGCCATATACCCATTAATTACCATTTGAAATACTCCAATCAATATCCCCGGAATCATACCTGCAATAAACAACTTACCTACAGAAATTCCTGTAAGTGTTCCTGCAATAATCATTGGTATACTCGGTGGAATAATTGGTCCAATGGTAGAGCTTGCTGCTGTTATAGCGCAAGCATAGTCTGAATCATATCCTGATTTTTTCATTGCAGGAATCATAACGCCTCCAATAGAAGCAGTGTCAGCAACCGCTGTTCCTGATATTCCAGCAAAAATCATGGATGAGCCGATGTTAGCAAATCCCATTCCACCACGAATATGTCCAAATAGTTTATCTCCAAAATCTACAATTTTCTGTGTAATACCGCCTACATTCATAAGATTGCCTGCTAATACAAATCCCGGTATAGCCAATAATACAAAAGAATCCATGCCACCATAGATTTTTTGTGGTAATGCAAATAAATCTATTCCCGCCAGTAACAAGTAAATAAAAGAAGATAAACCTAATGAATAAGCAACTGGTATGCCTACCATTAGAGAAAAGATAAAAGAAACAAATAATACAATAACCAATACATTCATTAAGCAACATCCTCCTTGTATTTTTTAAATGCACTTATTTTCCTGATTGCTATATATACATTAGCAATACCCATACCAACGATACAAATAAAAACAAATGAGTGTATGTACATCATATTGACTCTCAACCCGGCTGATAATTGTCTACCTCCAAGTTGCGTAAATTTATTAGCAGCTGGTATTAAATAGAGAAGAAATCCACCTACTACAAAATGAACAGATGCTTCATATATAAGTTTTCTTCTTCCTTTAAACAATGATGGAACAACATCTACTGCAACAAATTCATTATGAAGCACAGCAGTAATTGATGAAATAGAAATCAGGAAGATAAAAATCATTCTCGTTAACTCTTCAGTCCAATGGTAAGGCTTATTCATCAGTGGTGTTCTTCCAATTATTTGTAGTGTGACTACTACTATAAGTGCAATAAATGCAACGATAGATATAATCTCCAAAATATGGTGGATTTTATTTAGTATGCTATTTCTTTTCATAGCTATTCCTCACATTCCTTAGAGTTTAGTATTAATATCCAAGAAGACTTGGATATTAATACTAAATAAACTACTTGGTATTCTTGATTAATGTATAGAGTTCAAACAGATCTGGTGATAAATTCTCTTCATAGTATTCTTCAGCAACACGTACCATTTCTGTAGTATCTGTTTCTATAAACTCTAAGCCTTTTTCTTCTAGGAGTATGTTTAAAGTCGCTTCTTCACCTTCCGTGAACAACTGGTACTCATAATCATGTGCAACCTGAGCCGCATCCATCATAACTGCTTGTAGATCCTCTGGTAGTTCGTTCCATTGATCTACACCAATCAACATATAAATCCAACCACGAACATGTTCTGTTTTATTGATATATTTCTGAACTTCATAGAATCCACCACTGTACATTAGTGCTAATGGGTTATCTTGTGCTTCAATAACATTTTGTTGTAAGGAAGTAAAAACTTCTGAGAATGCCATTGGTACAGGTCTTGCTCCCCATGCATTCCAAACTTCAATAAAAAGTGGTACATTCGGTAATCTTAAATTCAAGCCTTGTAAGTCGTTAATGTCATTTATAGGCTTATTTGATGTAAGCATTCTCGGGCCTCTTTCAAAATAAGTTAGTACTTTTAATCCAGCCTGATTTAAAATTGCCTCTTCTAGTATTTTTCCCGGCTCTCCATTTATTACAGCATTCATATGCTCTGAATCTTTAATAAGATATGGTGTTGACATAACCCCTACAAGATTTGCCCAGTTTTGAAGTGACTCACCAGACAATACCATATCTGCTGTGCCCGCTTGAATAGCCGTAACGTTATCAATTTCATTACCTAATTGTTCGTTAGCATATACTTCAATTTTTATTCTTCCGTTAGATTGCGCTTCAACTTCTTCAGCAAATTTCATAGCGCCTTTATGCCAAGTATTATTCTCGTCAGCCGCATGTCCAAATTTGAAGCTGTAAACTGTGTCATCCATAGCCTCATCGGTTTCAACTTCTGTCTCTGTACTTACTGATTCAGATGGTTCCGTAGTCGCCTTATCAGATGAACACCCAACAAACAATGATACTAATAATGATACCACAACTAGCATAACAATAAAATTTTTCATTTTCATTCCACTTCCTCCTAATGCCATTTTAAAAATCCTCCTTTTACATTGCATGTATAATCCGCATCATGTTACATACTAATTTATTAGTATACTAGTATACTATCACCATAGTTATACATTGTCAACAACTTTATTTCCAATTAATTCTTCTTGTTGTACAATAACCACTACACATTCAACGACAATAGCTATTTTTCTTATATTCATAGTCTTACATGTCAGTAAATATAATCTAAGCTATAACTATCTATGCATTTTCTACATGAGTACACTCCATATGAAAAAAAACAGCAACCTCAGATCTTCATCTTCAGTCACTGCTTTTATTAATTCATTACTCTTCTATTAAATAGTTTAATACTCTAATAATATCTTCTTTATGACTGCTTAGGGCATATACACCAACATAATACGTTTCATCTTCTTCTTGTATTAAAGGACGTAACCTGGGGAAATAATCCAATGACACTATGAATTTTCCATCTATACCCTTAGCACCTAATACCTCTAAACGCTCAACTAGGTCAGCACCCTCTGACACATCTCTCATCTCTTCTAAAGATATAAAAAACTTGTTTTCCACAAGATACTCTTTATTCTCTTCATCGACTACAAGAATGTCTAAAGCTTTGACCGATGATTTTCCCATGAATCTTGCTTCACTGGTCATGGTTGTCGTTGGATTAATCTCAGGGTTAATCTCTAGGAACTCTATCATTAAGGCTTCATTCTCTGCTGTGTTCATAATCTGATGGTTCAAAGTGTCTTCTAGCTGTCTGGCATAAACCACATCATGACTTTTTGTCCTTATGGTGATGTCCATGACGATGTCCGGTGCCGGATTTAACCAGTAGTTGTTCACAAGTGAACCTAGTATTAGAATCACCGCTATGCTCAATAAAATATGCACTTTATAATATGCCCAAACATGGTCAATTTTCTCCGATTTGCTCATTGTTTTCCAAGTCATAGTTCCTCCTACAAAAACCGCTCTTCTTGATGCATTCTTTCTTACACATGATCTTTATCATCGAAGGGTTGATTTAGGGCTTCTGTGCCTTTTAGCACAAAACGACCACCTTGGATGATGGGATAAGCGATACCGTCATTCGTATATCCAATGATGGTATCCAACTCATCATAGGGTATGGTAATATCCGTATGGCGATAAGTATAGGCCTCCTCTACTTTTGTATTTCTAAGCTTAGTTTTTTCATTTTCCCTGGCGATCATCTCTTTTCCATCCGGATTGTAGACTTGTTGGTCTTCCCCCCATACAAAACAGGTATCGCCTATAGCAAAGTGTGGTCCGGCTTTTTCACCGATAAGAATGGGCAATAAGGCGTGAATATTATATTTCTTAGCCATCATATAAGCCACCGTATTGGTCCCAATGGCAAATTCCCCAAGTGGTAATGTGGTATGGGGATATAGAAGGGTCTCTTCAATGTATTTCAGGTTTTCCTCTTTTGTTTCAAAATTCTTACAGGCATATTTGACCACCATGCCCTCTTTAAACCACAATTTTAGATCTTTGTACCTTAATCCCGTTAGATATATGTCTTTTACATGGAGCAAACCTTCTGTGCCTGACAGGACCGGTGTTGTATAGACTTCTCCTACGGGTACATTCACATCTGCTGTGCAATTATCAAATTTGGTCTGTGTTTTAGGGTCTGCTAAGGGCATTAACTGAACTTTCATATCGGTCCTGTTCTGACCTGCCCCTTTAACCACCACATACTCTGTCTGATCTAAAGCATCAATGATTGCCTGTTGGATATCTTCATACATTTTTGGATCTAAAGTATTGACTTTTATGGTCGCCTCAAAAATAGCCTTGTAATCCTTACCAATACTTGGTAAGGGATAATCATTAATGGTAAAACTATAGGAAGAACCCGGCAAATACTTACCCTGAAGGTTTTTTACCGCTACTGTGTGCTTACTTACGAGCTCCGTCATTTTTTTATCATAGGTCATGTTGGCTTCATGGTTCTTCGGTTCAAAAGGCAAATTGCCAAAAACTTCCATCAAAGCCAAGCCAGCATAAACCCGAGCTTTTTCTTTGTATTTTTCAAAGATGTCTTTTTTGATCTTATAAATAGCGTCTAAGTAAACCCCATCCATGTATATGGCATTACTGAATCGATGGTCGTATTCCATTTGTTCATTGGGTTTAGTATTACACAGTCTCGGTCTCTGTGCGCCCTTTAGCTCATACTGTACGATTGGTTTTAGCCCTAGCTTTTTAAAGTTATCGCTGGCTTTTTTTATTATTCTTTCAAACCCTAGATGATAAGTGAGAAGTATGCTTTTCTTGTGATCAAATATTTTTTTTTCCCTTTGATACCCACGCATAAAGGCTTCTGAAAAAGTATTTGCAATCAAGTCGATTTTTTCTTCCTCCATACTAAGGATCTGCTTAGCGCTCTCGATTTCATTGGTCCCTACATACATACCATATCTAAAGAGATACCTTAAGTCTTCATGGTTGTAATCCCTTATGATGTGAGCGTAAGTGTCAAACTCCGGTGATACAAGTCTTATCCAATAATGCTCTTCTAGAACACTTGCATGGTTAAGCAAATGATCTCTCATCATCAAACTCAATGTTTTAACTTCTTCCTCCTTTTTTAGCAAAATGCGCTCATATAGCCTTAAAAAGAGTTCATTGTAAACCATCATATCATAACGTCTGTCTTCATAAGCAAATCCTACAAATTGACGGATTATAAAGTTAAAACCTGACAAGAACCTTCCCATCTCTAAGCCGAAAACAGCACAGGCATAAGTAGGGTTAACAAAGCTGGTGGCATAATGAGCGCTGCTAATATCTGCATAAAGGTCATGATTGATTTGTAGCAGCGTATCAAAATCCTTATCTTCGTAATATGTAGGCATTTTGATGGCTTCGTTGTGAGCCATCATCGCCATCATAAAACTGCCCACCTTCTTAAAATATCGATGGTAGTTATTCTTGTTTTGTTGGCTTCCAATCTCTATGAGACAATCTGCTATAGCCTTTTTTGAAATCTCATACCGCTCTTTGACCTCTGTATTAGAGGCTGTATATAACTTATTAGTTGGTCTCATATTTACTCTCTTTCTATTGCCACAATACTAGTTCAAGGTCTTAAGTGTAACAAACATATCTTTTTCTTCTTCAACTGTATTTTCGTTTCCAATGACGCAGTAGTAATCTTGTCGGATGACTTTTTCAATCAATTGACCGAGTGCCCTTAGATCTTCTAGGGTTGTTGTCAGTATTTCATCCCGTTCTCTTTGCTCATCTTCTACAGTAACATTTGCCAAATACAATCCCAAAGCCCTTTCACCCTTCATTTGTGGTGTTAATGGTACATCCACATTGCTCATGGTGCCGATAATGTATTTTACAAGTTCTCTTTTATCTAAATTCAGATTTTTTATATAGTCTGGCAAGGCCCTATATATTGCGTAAGTCTTATTCAAGTTAGGATCTCTATAAGAACCTAGGAAAAATAGGCCATTTCTTCTAAAACCGGCAAATCCACCATAAGCCCCACCTTTTACTCTGACTTCTTTCCACATATAATCCAAGCTCATAATCGTTTGTAATACCTTCATATGACCATTGTAAAGATAACCTTCTTTTACATAATCACCGGCTAATGCACAGTATTGCACCTTGCTGGCTGTTTTGAAACCTTCATTCAAGACTTCAAAAGTGATTGGTAATGTGGCTTCGTATGTTATGGCTTTTTGGGGAAATACTGTGATTAGTTCTTGAAGCTTTTCTTTTACAGGTGCTACAAGTCTTTCTTCAGTATTCACTAAAATATGTAGATTTTCCCTATGGGTGATCTTATTTAGAATCACTTCTAGCTTTCTTGCCACTTCCTCATACTGATTTTCAGACACAAGCTTGTCAAGAAACTCATAATAAGTAATGCCATCTAGGGCTTCTTTGTAAAATGCACTGATGTTAAAGTAGCTTGAACAGCGATTAATGCTAACTGTATGCCCACCACTGGTTAAGGATGTACTCAGTCTGGACTTGTTTTCTAAAATCAAGTCCTTCAAACGATTCAAATCTGTAAAGACGGACTCAGTCAGTACCTCTTTGACCAAAGCTAGGGTTTCCTCCATTTTTTCGCTTAAGCATTTGAACTTCATTTCAAACTTAGTCTGACATGTATCCGGTTCATTGTTCATACCGTATACATTGGTGTCTGCGTTTATACCACCTGTATGAATGTTAATCTCATCTGATAAGTCTGAGTAGGTATGTTGCTGTGTATCCATACGCATCAAAAGCTTTGTAAGCAAGCTGACATAAGGCAACTCCTCAAAAGTCAGGGGTGAAAAGTCAAACAATAAGCGCATGTATACAATGTTATTGGTGAAAGTCTTATGAAGAACCCATTCTTGATTCTCTTCTTTTATAACTTCGTATTCTATAGGAGATGCTTCTTTTTTAATGTCCGATAAATCTAATAATGGTATTTTCTCTAAATCTTCTCTTGAATTCGGTTCTGCTTGATGTTTTTTAAGAGATTGGGTCTCTTCTATTAGGGCCAACTTATCTTCATGGGTTAAACTACTTCCAAAGGCATGAAGTTTATCCTTCAGTTGTTTTTCTTTATTTGCCAACATCTGGGCATCCGGAACGAGTCTGAGCAGTGCCGTATGTGGATTATTTAATAAATAGGTAGAAATAAGACCTGTAAAACAGCCGTTTTTCACACCTTGTCTAAGCTGTTCAAAGGCTTCGTCATAAGCAAAATTAACAAATGGATCTCCATCATATAACCACGTATCCAAGGCTTTTATTGAATAAATGACCCCTTTTGGGTATTGGCCGAAGTCTGCTTCTCTTACTTTAAACTCAAAATAATTAATAGCGGCTTCAACTTTTTTTCTTGAGAAACCTTCTCTTGCAATCTTTCCAAGTACACTTTCAATGGTCGCCACAAAAAGTGCCTCATGTTCTACATTGGTGTTTTTTGCAATGATACTAAAGGTTGGTTGTCTAAGGCCACTGTCATAACTTCCAAAGATATCTTCTGCAATATTCAACTTTAGTAATGCTTCCTTAAGAGGTGCTCCCGGTGCATCTATTAGAAGATGTTCCATTACTTCTAGCCCAAGGTTCTCACAATGGCTCTCCGGTTTGTCAAAAGCAACGTTGTAACTTAAATAAGACCTCTTGTCCGTATTGGCATCTTGTCCCACGGCATAGGATTTTGTTACGTGATTTCTTGTTTTAAAAGGCTCAACTTTGACCAACTCAGAGTCTACTTCAATTTTTTCGAAGTCATTTAGATAGGCTTCATTCAACCAGGACAACTGTTCTGTTACATCTAAGTCACCATAGAAAAATATATAGCTGTTACTGGGATGATAGTAAGTTCTATGAAAATCCAAAAACTGTTCTTGAGTTAAATCTGTAATGGCATCCGGTTCGCCACCTGAATCATAACCATAAGGATGGTTGGGGAAAAGCGCGGTTTGTATCTGTCTAAAAAGGACCTGTTCCGGGTTGGAGGAGGCACCTTTCATTTCATTATAAACCACACCGTTATAAGTCACGTCGCCTTCTATTGCTTCCAGTTCATAGTGCCAACCTTCTTGTTGCAAAATACGAGGATCCTTATAGATATTTGGATAAAGTACCGCATCCATATATACATCCACAAGATTTCTAAAATCCTGATTGTTGCAACTGGCAACGGGATACATGGTTTTATCGGGGTATGTCATGGCGTTTAGAAAAGTGTTAAGTGACCCTTTTGCCAACTCAACAAAAGGGTCTTTGACTGGGTATTTCCGTGAACCACACAGTACAGAGTGTTCTAGAATATGGGGTAAACCTGTATCATCCTTAGGGGGTGTTCTAAATATGATGTTAAAGGTTTTATTTTCATCATCATTTTTTACCACCATGATTCTGGCACCACTTTTTTCATGTTCTAATAATAATCCCAGGCCATTTAATGCCTCTATTTTTTCTTCTTTTATGATTTTATAATGTTTGTATTCCATATACTGCCTCCTTGTTATCTTTAGTCATTATCTTGATTTTGATCAAAGCTTCAAAACGAAGTCACTGGCCACAAGTAGTTTGTCTACAATGTTCTCCAGTGCTTTTTGGTCTTCTTCGCTGAAACGGCTTTTTGATGTGCTGTCTATGTCTAGAACACCAAGTAAAACACCCTTTTTTATCATGGGGATCACCAGTTCAGCCTTGGTGTCTCCATCACATGCAATATGACCTTCAAATTGATGTACATCAGGAATCCGAAGGGTTTCTCGCTTCATTGCGGCTGTTCCGCAAACACCTTTTCCTATGCTAATCCTCACACAGGCCGGCTTCCCTTGAAATGGGCCAAGGACCAGCTCACCTGACTTAAAAAGATAGTATCCAACCCAATTAACATCACCCAGTGTATGGTATAGTAAAGATGCTAGGTTGCTCATATTAGCTAAAGCATCTCTTTCATCATAAAAAAGACCATCCGCAAAATCCTTGATGTCAGCGTAAAAATTTGCATAATCTTTAGAACATATGGATGATAAATCGAACATAGCTGCCTCCTTAGGTTCAATTGATTCAATTTCAATTGATATTGGTTCTATTTTAACATTGGATGTCTTATAGATAAAGGGAAATCGCAATTTATAAAAATATTTTAACAAGATGGCTTAGATTACACAACTAAAAAGACCCTCTCTAAGATATAGGAAGGTCTTTCCAATTATGATGTTTCTCGTACCCATATCGTATGTCTGTATCTAAAATCCGGCGTCTTAAGCCATGGACCTTTTTCTGTACATCGCCATTCTTTAAGCCTACGTAAATCCGGCATGAATGTGTCTGCCTTAAGATCCGCCTCTATCATGGTCACATAGGCTTTCTGACAATAGGGTAGCAAAACCTCATAAATGTTACCACCACCGGATACAAAAACTTCTTCCGGATGAGTGTCTTTTACTGTTTTAAGAAGTTGTTCAACCGATGAGACACTTGTAATTCTTGGGTGCTCGTAGGTTTTTGTACGCGTCATGACAATGTGTTGTCTTTTTGGTAAAGGCGCACCATTCTTAAAAGATTCTAATGTTTTACGTCCGATGACAATGGTCTTATCCAATGTCATCGCCTTAAAATAGGCCAAATCCTCCGGTAAATAGGTTAGAAGATTGCCGTCTCGACCGATACCGAACTTTTCATCCACTGCAACAATCAATACCATGTCGTCCTCCTATATGGCAATTTCTATCCCTTTGATTTGTTTGCCTCGCTTATAGTCTAAGAGTTCAAAATCCTCCACCTTAAAATCATAAAAGTCTTTGACATTAGGGTTCATTCGAAAGATTGGCGGATCATAAGCTTGTCTTTCTATCAATGTTTCAACATGTTTTATATGACGATCATAGATATGAGCATCGGCGATCACATGTAGCAATTCTCCCACTTCAAGGTCCGATACCTGAGCCAGCATATGCATTAATACCGCATACTGTACCACATTCCAGTTGTTGGCTGCTAGGACATCATTGGATCTTTGATTTAAGATGCCATTCAACTTTTTGCCTGTCACATTAAAAGTCATGCTATAGGCACATGGGTAAAGGTTCATCTCACTTAAATCTGAATGGACATATATGTTGCTAATAATTCTTCGACTATAAGGATTGTTTTTTAGATCATAAAGCACCCTGTCCACTTGGTCAAACATACCTTCAGGATACGGATGTTTCACACCCATTTGATAGCCATAAGCTTTTCCAATAGATCCATCCTCATCTGCCCAGTTGTCCCATATTCGACTGCCTAAATCGTGAATGTTATTTGATTTCTTTTGCCAGATCCATAAGACTTCATCAATGGCCTTTTCAAAGTTGGTACGTCGTAAAGTCAGAATCGGAAACTCTTTGGCCAAATCATATCGATTGACCACCCCAAACTTCTTAATGGTATGGGCCATGCTCCCATCTTCCCATCTGGCTCTTACCGCCTGTCCTTCTGAGGAGGTTCCGGTTTCCAATATTTCTTTGCACATATTTATAAAAATCTGATCTGCTAAACTCATCATCTGCTCCTTAATTTAAGTCGTTACGTAACTGGTTGTGAACCTTCTAATACTGGCTAATCCTGAATAGGTATCATAATTATCTTCTGATAAGACAACCAAGGTTGGCGCTGTCATGACTTTGAACCGTTCTACTAAGCTAAGTTCTTCTTCTGCATCTACAATCCTGTAACTATGTTTTTTACCTAGATAGACTTTTGCCACCTGACAACTGGGGCAAGTTTTCGTCGTAAAAAGCAATACTTTTTGATCTTGAGCGTCACTGCCAGACTTTTCTTCTAGCTCTGCCCTTGCCTTCAAGGCCTTTTCTATTCCTACATCTTCAGCTGACGCCTTAGTACCACCTTCTACAATGTACTCTCTACGTTCTTTATACTCCTGGCTTTTGCCATCATTCCAATGTTGTAGTGGACGATAGTAACCGGTTATACGAGAATACACTTCTGTTCTATGACTACATTCAGGACATTGATGCACTTCACCACTTAAGTAACCATGGTTTTCGCATATGGAGTAAGTGGGGGACAAGGTGTAATAAGGCAATTTATAATTCTCAGCTATGGCTTTGACCAATTTGGCTGCTTCTTGCCAACCGGAGAGCTTCTCACCTAAGAACCCGTGAAAAACGGTACCTGATGTGTATTTGTCTTGGAAGGCATCTTGAAGATCTAAGGCATCAAATATATCCACTGTATGATCTACCGGTAGATGGGTGCTGTTGGTATAATAGGGTATCCCCATATTCTTCCCTGCTGAAATAATATCTATGTATTTTACTTTATCCATCTTAGCCAGACGATAAGTGGTTGATTCTGCAGGTGTTGCCTCAAGATTATACAAATCACCATAGGCTTCTTGATAATCAGACAAACGATCACGCATATGATCCAATACCTTAAGGGCAAATGCTCTGGCTTTTTCATTGATTAGATTCTTGCCAATCCATTTGGCATTAAGGGTAGCCTCATTCATACCAATAATGCCAATGGTGGAAAAATGGCTTGAAAAATGCCCTAAATATCTTTTCGTATAAGGGTATAGGCCTTCATTGAGGAGGCGCGTGATGACTTCTTTTTTAATCTTCAAGGACCTAGCTGCAAGATCCATAATGTTGTTCAGACGTTCAAAGAAATCTTGCTCATCTTCAGCCAAGTAGCCTATTCTTGGTAGGTTAATGGTAACCACGCCGATTGAACCGGTGCTTTCACCGGAACCAAAGTATCCACCTTGTTTTTTCCTAAGCTCTCGTAAATCCAGTCTTAACCGACAGCACATGCTCCTAATGTCACTGGGCTCCATATCACTATTAAGGTAATTGGAAAAATAAGGTGTTCCATATTTTGCTGTCATTTCAAACAAAAGTTTGTTATTCTCATGATCTCCAAAATCAAATGCTTTGGTTATGGAATAAGTAGGTATAGGGTATTGAAAACCGCGTCCGTTGGCATCCCCTTCAAGCATAACCTCTATAAAAGCCTTGTTAATCATATCCATCTCTGCTTGACAGTCTCCGTAAGTAAAATCCATAGCTTTGCCACCAACAATGGCCGGTAGACTTGCCAAATCATCCGGTACTTTCCAGTCTATGGTAATATTAGAAAAGGGAGATTGGGTACCCCAACGACTGGGTATATTAACCCCAAAAACAAAGGACTGTATGGCTTGTTTAACTTCCTTATAACTTAGATTATCGACTTTTACAAAAGGCGCTAGGTAGGTGTCAAAGGAAGAAAAAGCTTGTGCACCGGCCCATTCATTTTGCATAATACCCAGAAAATTAACCATCTGATTGCAAAGTGTAATCAGATGTCTGGCCGGTGCTGAAGATATCTTACCGGGGATACCACCTAGGCCTTCTTCAATCAATTGCTTCAAGGACCAACCGGCACAATAGCCCGTCAACATAGAGAGATCATGAATATGCATGTCCCCATTCCTATGGGCATTGGCTATGGCTTCATCATATGCCTCTGATAACCAATAATTTGCCGTTATGGCTCCTGAATTATGTAGAATTAATCCGCCAACGGAATAGGTAACCGTCGAGTTCTCTTTTACACGCCAGTCTTCTTCTTTTACATAGCTATTTACAATTTCTTTGTAATCCAATATGGTGGATTTGATATTTCTGATTTTCTCTCTTTGCTTACGATATAGTATATAAGCTTTGGCCACTTCTGTATAGCCGGATTCTTCTAAGATTTTTTCCACACTGTCTTGTATGGCTTCCACACCGATTTGCCCATTTACTATTTTTGACTCAAAATCTGATGTCACTCTAAGCACCAACATATTCAATATGTCATCATTAAAAACCTTCTTCGTGGCGACAAAGGCCTTGGTAATCGCATCCTTAATCTTATGTAAATCAAAACCTCTTATTTCCCCATCTCGTTTGACCACTTCATACATTTGACATACCTCCCAAACTTCAACACAAAACAGCTACCTCAACATATAAAATCATACCACAGTGCAAGAACTTGGTCAACGGAAAAAATACTATATACAGTAGGCAATTAGTTGTATACCTACTATATATAGTATTTACTTATTTAACAATGGTTAAAGGGTCAAAACTAGGTTTCACTAAATTCACCCACCATATGTAGGTGAAGGTTCAACTATATAGTTTTGACACCTTAACCAATAACCATACTACCCAATTCATATTTATTAATATAGGCCTCTTCAATATACACTTCAACATAGGTCCCTTCATTGACATAAGACTCTTCAAGGATCTGACCATATGTCCTAAGCTTTTGAAGAATCTGACCTTGATGATAGGGTACAATAATTTTCATGAGTCGCTGTCCCTGTAGCAGATGTTGTTCCAAAGCTTCCAGTACTTTACGGATGCCATCACCTGTTAAGGCTGAAACGCGAATATTAGCAAGTGCCTTTTCATCCCATAGGTCTTCATCTACATTGTCTCTATCACATTTGTTGAGCAAGGTCAACATGGGTGTTTTCTCTGCTCCAAGCTCCTGTAAGGTTTCATGGACAACCTGTATATGCTTATTGGCGTCCGGATTGCTTGCGTCCACCATATGAATTAAAAGATCTGCATAAACCACTTCTTCTAAGGTCGACTTAAAAGCTTCTACAATATGATGGGGCAATTTTCTGATAAAACCAACCGTATCCACCAATAGGACTTCTTTCCCTTCCGGTAGGACCATATTTCTGGTGGTGGGGTCAAGTGTTGCAAATAGCATATCCTCTTGCAAGACACCAGCATCGGTCAAATGGTTCAATAAGGTTGATTTTCCTGCATTGGTGTATCCGACAATAGCAATGATTGGTTTGCCTTGTTTAGCTCGTCCTTCTCTTAATAGGTGTCTACTGGAATGGATTTTTTCCAGTTCCTCTTTCAATATATCAATACGTCGTCTAATATGGCGTTTATCCGTCTCTAGTTTTTTCTCTCCAGGACCTCTTGTACCAATACCACCACCTAATCTTGATAGACTTTTACCCAGTCCGGACAACCTAGATAGACGGTATCGCATCTGAGCCATCTCAACCTGCAATATACCTTCTTTGGTATGAGCATGTCTTGCAAAGATATCCATAATCAATATAGGACGATCTACAATCTTAACATCTAGAGCCTCGCCAAGGTTTTTTAACTGTGCCGGTGACAACTCATCATCACAGATGACTGTGGTTATTTCATATTGGTCAATCATCTCTTTTAACTCTTCCACTTTGCCTTTTCCGAAGTAAGTAGCAGGATGAGGTTTATCTCTGTTTTGTATGACTTTGACCAAGGTGCTTGCACCCGCTGTTTTTGCAAGTTCTTCTAGTTCATCAATAGCGCTGTCCACTTCTTTTTCCTTATTTTGGGGACAAATAGCAATTAATATGGCTTTTTCTTCTATTTCATTCTTGATTTGTTCTTCCACTTGGTGCACCAACTTTCTAATAGACTTCTATATTATTTAGAGCTTCCTTAGCCGCTTTATGATCCGGACTTATGGATAAGACTTGATTCAGCATTTTTTCAGCTTCTATAAATGCTTGCATATCTATATAAGTCAAGGCCTTTTGATACATCGCTTCAATGTGATTTGCACTTAAACTTAAAACCTTATCATATTGGACCAGACTACTTTCATATTCCATTGTTTCTCTGTAAACTCTTCCAAGGGCAATGCGGGTTGAAATGTCTGTTGGATAATTTTGTAAATAGGCTTCTAATTGTAAGATAGCATCCGCATATTGACCAATGATTTGATACGTCACACCTTGTCCTTTATACCCTTCAATACTACCATACTCAATGCCAAGTCCATAGTTCATTAATGCTTCACCATAGGACTTTTCACTAAAATAAATATTACCACGGGTGATGTATAAATCGGCATAATTGCTCCATCTTGTTATGCCCACACCAAGTACCCTAATAGCTTCTTCTACTTCTCCTGTTTCTATCAGTATTTTTGCTTTTAAATCATACATTTGAGGAATATATGGATCCATTGAAAGTGCTGTATTCACATCGCTTAAGGCAATACGATATTCTTCCATTAGATAATAAACACTGCCTCTATTGCCATAAGCATAAGCGTAGTCTTGTTTTAATTCTATGGCACCATCAAAATAGGATAAAGCCAACTCATAGTCTCCTATGGATCTGTAAATCAAACCAAGGGCATTGTATAGTTGTTCATCATCTTTTTTAAGTTCAAATGCTTTTTCTAAAACAACCAATGCCTCTTTGGGTTGGTTGATTTCATTTAATAATGTACCTAGATTCAAATAAGTATAGTATAAACCGTTTGAATCTTTAAAATCGTCTTTTAACTGAATGGCTTTATAAAAATCTTTCTGTGCCTGATCATAGACACCTGAACTCAAATATACCGTCCCTCTATTTAAGTAGGCTTCCGGCATGTTCGGTTCCAAAAAAATGGCTTGATTTAGATCTTCTAATGCTGATGCAATATCACCTTTTTCATAATGAGCCATACCACGATTACTAAAAAAAGCACCATATTCAGGATAATCTATAAGGCTTTGGGTGAAATGTGATATTGCTTCATCATAAAGACCTTCTAAGTATAAGTTATAACCTTCATCATTTAGCTGTTCTTCTTCAGAGCCGCTACAGGCTGTAAAAACTGTACTGATCAATAGCAGTAAAAAGATTATTATGTATTTTTTTAGCATCATTATTCGCTCCTAATTCGCTTCCGGTACTATTACACTGGTTTAACTTGACGTATCCATTTCATGTCTATATTATAGAACAAAGAGATCCATTTACATTCGAATCTATAGCTAAGGTGGTAGAACATGAAAAAGAAAAACCTACAACAGATTATGGCCCTCATTGGCGTCGCTCTAATATTACTACTTTTCATTCTGACCCTTGTTTTCATCCTCATTGGCCATTCAACATTAGCCATCACCTTTGTTGCTATCAATGGCTTTGTCGTTGTTATTCTATACTTTGCCTTAAGGTTTCACCAAAATGCGAAAGATTCCAACAAAGATTGGATGGATGACCAAGACGATTCTACAAGAGAAAACTAAATCACAATCATTTAGGTTGCTGATGATCCGGCAGCCTTTTTTTCATGTTTTTCTTAATATGGGCTTCATAACCTTCATCTGAAGGTTCATAATAAATCTTGTCTACCAGTTCGTCCGGTAAATACTGTTGTTTAACGAAATGGCCTGGAAAATCATGGGCATATTGATAGCCAATACCATGACCCAGTGACTTTGCACTTTTATAATGTGCATCTTTTAGATGGGGTGGGAGTGTTTTGATCTGAATATGCCCAACGTCTTCCATTGCAGAAAAAATGCCAAGGGCTGCGTTACTTTTTGGTGCTGTAGCTATGTAGCTTACCACTTGTGCTAGGATAATCTGCGCTTCAGGCATACCGACAAAATGAACTGCTTGAGCCGCTGCACTGGCCAGTATCAATGCCCTGGGGTCTGCGTTACCGACATCCTCTGAAGCGCATATAACCACACGCCTGGCTATGAACTTGGGGTCTTCTCCTGCATAGAGCATTCTCGCCAGATAATAGATGGCTGCGTCCGGGTCAGACCCTCTCATGCTCTTAATAAATGCGGATATGACATCATAATGGTTATCTCCATCTTTATCATAATTTAACGACCTTTTTTGTATGCATTCTTGGGCTACTTTTAAATCTATTATAATCTTACCCTTTACTGAATCCGTGGTTAGTGCGCCAAGCTCTATAGCATTTAGAGCCACTCTGGCATCACCGTTTGCCACATCTGCAAGAAATATCATAGCATCTTCTTCAATGTTTATGTTATAGGCCTTCAATCCTCTTTCTAATTGAATCGCTCTTTGCATAAGCACAATAATATCTTCTTTGCTTAAGTGGTACAATTGGAAAATTCTAGATCTCGATACCAAAGCCTTATTGACTTCAAAGTATGGATTCTCAGTTGTCGCACCAATTAAAGTAACGGTACCATCTTCTACATAAGGCAACAAGGCATCTTGTTGGGCTTTATTGAACCTATGGATCTCATCTATAAAGAGTATGGTTTTCTTCATAGACATACCTAGGCTGTCTTTTGCTTCAGCCACAACATCCTGTATGTCCTTCTTACCTGCTATCGTTGCATTCAACTGTCTGAAATTAGACTTGGTTGTATTGGCAATAACTTTAGCTAAGGTTGTTTTTCCTGTTCCCGGAGGTCCGTAAAAAATGAGGGACCCCAGTTTGTCTGCCTTAATGGCTCTATATAGGAGTTTACCTTCACCGATAATATGCTTTTGCCCAACCACTTCATCTATCGTTTCAGGACGCATTCTTGCAGCAAGGGGTGCATCCTTTACTAATGTTCTTTCTCTTGCCATATCAAATAAATCCATAGTTTCTCCTTTGGCAATACTATTTATTCGTAACCTTCATTATAGCATAATCTTGTAAAGGAAGAAAATTACATTTATGTGCGTTTGGTTTATTGTAGTTTAGCAAAGGTATTACTATTAAGTAGTTTTTTTTGATGTTGCTGGGCTGTAATACTAGACTATAATGTTAGGCTATAATGTTAGGCTATAATGCTTGGCTATAATGCTTGGCTATAATGCTTGGCTATAATGCTTGGCTATAATGCTTGGCTATAATGCTTGGCTATAATGCTTGGCTATAATCGTAGATGTAACACACAGCTTTTCCTTGCCTTACACTTCGTACGGTCAGCGGAAAAGCTGTATATCACATCTACTCGGTAATAAGTCGTCATTTCGTCAATAAAAAGCACTGCTCAACCATCCTTCTTTTTTACATCCATGTAAAAATGAAGGACGTTCTACATCCATGTAGAACTGTGATTGATCAGTACTTTTTCTTTCCTCATTCGGTTCCGCATCACTATAAAAGTGGTGTAATTTGTATATAATTGCCAAAAAGAAGTAGTTGGTGTGTCAAATTAGATTGGTCCATGAGCTAAAGCAATCAGTGTACTAAAATAAACCAACATCGACCATGAAGTTCCTGGAAGCAGTGTGTGTGATGGAGTTCGTCAGCATGGATGCTGACCGTCGACTTTTGGTGCATGGATGCACCAACCGGAGACCGTAATCATACACACTGTGGAAGGGTTTTCATGGGACCCACCATCAATCATCTTAATTGTAACCTGCATTTGTTATGGTTGGTTGTCAAAACTAAAATATGGCTGACTCAATATTCTGAGACAGCCACTTTGAGCTTTTCTTACTATTAACCCTTTTATTCTACATCAAAATTTCTCATTAAATCCTCAAAAGTATCTCGGCGACGAATAAGCTTAACATCCCCTGTTCCAGTAATCAGTACTTCCGCCGGTCTTAAACGGTTGTTGTAATTAGAAGCCATACAATACCCATAAGCACCCGCATCTAAAACACCCAGTATATCACCTTCAAGAATCTCCGGTAAAAGACGTTCTTTTGCAATAATATCTCCGCTTTCACAAATGTTACCCACAATATTAACGGTTTCGTTTTTCTCTGACTTCACATCCGATTTTCTATAGATCTCAATATCATGATGACTATCATACATAACCGGACGTTTTAAAATGTTAAAACCAAGATCTGTACCAATGTATTTTGTATCATAATTGTATTTTACAGCATATACTTCACCGAGTATAAGGCCACATTCTGCAGATATATATCTACCCGGTTCAATCTTAAACATAACTTTTTTACCGTATTCAGTGGCAAATTCTTCAAATACTTTATCCAGCTTCTTACCAAGATCGATTAAATTCAAACGTTCTTGCCCCGCCAATTTGTTATAAGGGATACCAAAACCACCACCAATATCAATAAATTCTAGATTCTCAAACTGCTTAGCGATTGTAAATAGAGATTTGACACCTTCTATATACTTGTCCCCTTCCATGAATAAAGAACCGATGTGTTGATTAATGCCCACTAACTTTAGGTCATATTGACTGAGTACACTTTTAACTTCATCTACTTTGTTTGGATCCACTCCGAATTTGGTTTTTTTACCACCGGTGACGACTTTTTCATGATGGCCGGCTCCAACTCCAGGGTTAAATCTGATACAAATCGAACCACCTTTGTTGATTTTCCCATATAGCTCCAGCTGAGAGATGGAGTCAACACTTATGAGTATATCTCGGTCTATGGCATACTGCATTTCCTCTGCAGATACATTGTTGCTGATATATAGAATCTGTGATGGCAAGAAACCGGCCGCCAATTCTAAATGAATCTCACCAGGTGACATGGCATCGACATTCAATCCTTCTTCACGAGCTATTTTCAGTAATGATAAATTACCATTGGCCTTAACAGAATAGTTTACAGAGAAATTTGGGTACTGCACAAGGTTTTTTAATTCTCTACATCTGGTTCTAAAGACTTCTTCATTATAGACATAGAGAGGACTTCCGTAGGTCTCTATAAGTTCAATAGGATTTGTACTTTTAAAAAAATCAGTTTCTGTGGTGATCTTGTTGTGATAGGCTAACATGTAATTCCTCCTGTTTGATCATTGTTTTTTTTGGCTATCAAGGACTGCGATTTCATTTATAAAGGCTTCTCTTATCAAATGAACCAAAGTAGTGTTTTTTGAATAAAGACTTTGCTTTAAAGTGCCTGCAAGAACTTCTTTTGTATCTGTAATGATTTTAATGGATGTACTTGGTGCATTGAAATAATGGATGTGTTCTATGCCATTCAAATCTTTGGGTGATAAAATCACCACTTTTAAGCCTCGTACAACCGCTTGATGAATATCTTCTTTTACCATTTCAAGCACATCATTATCGCATGAAAGATAAATTCTAAGTTCTGCCATTTGTATTATGTTTTTCAACTTATTAATAATGTGTTTTTCATCCGCTATGGTAATATAAGGCTCTTGTCTGAGTTGAGAAAAATCCAGTTTTTCTTCAATGACTTTGATTTGTTCCTCAAAACTTCTTTTAACATTTTTTATAAGTTCCACTTTCGGGACAGGTGTATACTTTATGGATGCCGCCTCAATCACATAAGCGTAGCCCTTATCCACCAAACTGGATAAAGCAGCATAGGCATTGGATCTGGATATTCCAGATAGTTTTGCTGCTTCGTAACCGGTTATCTCATGATGACGACACAATTCAATATAAATAATAGCTTCCTGTTGCGTAAAGCCAATTTTTTTTAGGGCATTCACCAATTCCATAAACATTCTCCTTAGTGGTTCTTCATGGTACTACTATAAATTAAATGAGAATAAATGTCAAGGAAAAAGATGTTTAAAGTCAATTCCACTCTAAACATCTTCCTATATCTAGTGTTTCATATAATATTCATACAAAGTATTATAGCGTTCTCTGTTTAACCCCATATCAGAGTAACCAATTCTTGATGCCGATCTAAAATGCACTACTTTTTCTTGATCATCAAAGTAAAATTCTACATCATCTTTATACCGCATCAAGCCTGTCGTAAAAACCATTCTTATATAATTGGATTCTTCTTCGACAATCTTTGCATCTCCATAGGCTTTTACCGCCAATTTTATCTCTTCTTTTGTTGTCTGAAGGTCTTCTTTGTAGGGAAAAGGTGCTACTTTTTTATCCTCATCTCTTGTTTGACTGGAAACAGCATTTGGTGTTTCTGGCATTTCTGCAAGCAGGCCTTCCCTAACGCCCAACTTGGATACCTTCATATTTCCTACTACCATTGATATAAATACACCTGACACCATAACAACGACTATGATTGCAATCCACATTTTTATTTTATCCTTTCTGTTTCTTACTGGCTTCATTCATCACATCTCCTAGTTCATCTAACCATTTGACATACTTTAAATAGCTATCGTAATCAATACCCGTTGCCTTTGAAAGTGCTTCCGGTATTTTTTGTGCTTCTTTCTCTATCTCTTTCCCTTTTTCAGTAATCACCAGATTAATCTTTCTTTGATCGCTTTTTTGTTTTTCTTTAGTGATGTAGCCTAATTTCTCAAGTTTTTGAATGATGGGTGTCAATGTTCCGGTTTTTAGCTCCAATCTGTGACTTAGCATTTTAAAATCTATCTTTTTTTCTTCCCACATGACCAACATCACTAGGTACTGGGGGTATGTTAAACCGATTCTCTCTAATATAGGTTGGTAAATTCGAATGATGGCTCTTGATGTTTTATATAGTCTAAAACACAATTGACGGTCTAAGAGTAATGGATTATTTTCCATTTGACACCTACTTTCTAAACAGCTTCACTAAAGGCATGGCTAGCAGTTGATCTACCTTAGCTTTTTTACCCAATTTTACAAATACTTCACTGTAAGTAGGGTAAGGATGAATAATGTCGGCCATTTTTGTTATAGGCTTTCCGAGGGTTTTTAGAACTTGTATTTCACCAATCATTTCACCACCTCGGTCGCCCAGTATTGAAGCACCTAACACCTTGAATTTATTGTCCAAAATCACTTTTATACCTTCTATAGATTCACCCTTTGTCTTCGTTCGGTCCAGATTGTTAAAATCATACTCATAGACCTTTACACGATCTTTGTATTTGTCTCGTGCTTCTTTTTCTGTCATGCCGGCTCTGGCCAACTCCGGTTCTGTGAATGTTACCCAAGCGACGTGCTCATAAGTGATTTTGTGTTTAATCGGTAAAAAAGCATTTTTTACTGCAAGTATCGCCTGTACATTGGCCATATGTGAAAACTGATATGGTCCTACAACATCACCTGCTGCATATATATGTTTTTGGGATGTTCTTAAGTAACCATCTACAGATATGCCTTTTTTGTCATAAGCAATCTCTGCGGCTTCTAGATTAAGGTTTGTGGTATTTGGTTTCCTACCGATGGCGACAAGTAAGGCTTCAGCCTTTACCATCTGCTCTTTGCCGGATTTTTCATAAGTAAGTGCTATGCCTTTATCTCTTTTTTCTACCTTAACTGCTTTTGATGCTGTATGAAGCCAAACACCTTCTTGAGTTAGTCGGTCTTCTAAACGCTTTATCAAATCAGCTTCTTCTCTAAAAAGAATACTCGGCATCATTTCAATTAAATGAATTCTTACACCCAGTCGATTTAAAGCTTGTGACAACTCAACACCTATGGCGCCCCCACCTAGTACCGCAATAGATTTTGGCAGATTCTCAAGTTCAAAAATGCTTTCATTGGTTAAATATGGTGTTTCAGATAAACCTTGAATTTCCGGAATAAATGGGGAAGATCCTGTCGCTATAAGAAATTTTTTAGCTTTTATACCGATTCCATCAACAACAATGGTTTTGCTGTCTTTGAAACGCGCATGACCTTTCAAAAAATCAATTCCATCTTTTTTAAGGCTAGTGGGGTCTTCATGCTGATAAATATCTTCTCGAACCGATCTTACATGCTGCATAACTTTTCTTGTATCGATTTGATCACGGGCAATAAAGGCTTTCATTTGATTAAATTTCTTTGCTTCATTGATCAATGCTTTGCTTGGAACACAACCTGACCAGGTGCATTCACCACCCGGTTTATTATCTTCAATCAGCAATACTTTTTTTCCAAATCCTATAGCTGTATAAGCAGCGCTTAAACCGCCAGCTCCAGCTCCTATAATGGCTAAGTCATACACTTTCATACTTAACACCCTTTCGTTAGTGTGCGATTAATCTTATGCTAATGATTTTATCAGTCTTTTTACTTAATGTCAATACAACTAGGTTCATTATGATTTGGATTGTCTTAGAACCTAAAAAACCACCTCATCTTTACCGATGAAATGGCCTTTTAATAGTGGTTTGTTTTAGATGAAAATATATACGATGCCCATAACGAAGCCTAACAAGGCCCCAAACCAAGTGATGGCATTTAATTCTTTATCAACAATTGCAAAGATTAACCGTTCAATATCCATAACTGAAAAATCATTCACTTCATTTTCAACTATTTTGGCCACTTCGAAATTCTCTAAAAATGTACCGATGTTATTCTCTACAAAAGCAATATATAGCATTTCTATCTTAGATTCTATTTGATCCCGTTCATGGGTGGTTAAAAGAATCTTCTTTTCCAATAAAGGATACATCATAGAGGTAATCAAGTCTTTTAAGCTGATTTTGTTCATTAGCCCATAAGTACTTTTTACAATTTGGGCTGTTGCACTTTCAAGCATTTCTTCATATTGTCTAAGGGCTAGTATATCTGAGATTGGGTTAACCATAACCTCATTAGCACTTTTTATGACAGCATGAATCAATGTCTTTTGCACTTCCTCCTCATGGAGGGTCTTTTCTATATAATCCAGTATTGAAGTGGTCACCTCTTTACTATTTAGAAACATTGCACCAAGGGCTCCAACCTTCTCATGAATCAACTCACCTACAATTAGATTGACCTTGTCTTCAACTTGCGGCTGTCGTATTTGGCCAATGATATAATCACATATTTGTTCCTTATGATTTTCCAAAATAAATTCCAGATCAATCCAAACCGTAGAAGGCAAGACAGTATCTAGTGCCGTGTTGTATGATAATCTTCCTGCCAAATATTCTTTTATGGTTCTGTAGAGCGTCTCATTCATATCCTTAGAAGCAATTTTATCTTCTAGTTCTCTTGCTATGCCTTTACCAATTTTGTTGACAACAATAGGATATTCATCACCTAATACTGTCTCCATGATTTCTTTTAGAGATCTTGGTTTGCCAAGCAAATCTTTGGTAATATAAGCTTTGATTTGAGCGATGACGCCCTCATTAAGTAGTTCTTTGCTGATGACCTCCTTGGTTAAAAGTCTATCTCCCACCGCACCACCTAAACTCTTGGCAATCCTATTTCTTTCTCTTGGAATAACACCTGGTGTGAATGGTACTTTTATTTTACCAATACGCACTTCCGTATGGGGCTTAAAAAGCATTTTAATGGCCAACCAGTTGGTTGAATAACCAATAAGAGCACCAATTAAAGGTTTTAATAACATACTATAATCCATAAGACACCTCAAATTTCTTTTGTGATTTTTATGAATGACTTACTTCATTCATTTCCAACTCTGCTAACAGATCAATGACACGTTTTTTCAACAATGGGTGAACTTTAAAGGGTGCCAACTCACTGAGTGGCTTTAAAACAAATCTACGCTGAGCCATTCTCGGATGAGGCAAAACAACCTTTTCATCTTCAGTTACCAAATTATCATAGAAAATTAGATCTAAGTCGAGTGTTCTTGGTCCCCAGTGAATTTCTCTTTCTCTTTTGAACGTTTTTTCAATATCCAGTAGGTATTCCATGAGTTTTCTTGGTGATAACAAGGTTTTTACACGAATGACACCATTAATAAAGTCTTCTTGATCTATATAACCCCATGGTTTGGTTTCTCTAAGTTCGGACACTTTTTCAACTAGGCTATGACCACTGACATTAATGGCTTCAATGGCTTGTAGAAGAATTTCTTCTCGCTTCCCCATATTAGAACCTATGGCAATATAGGCTTCATGCCAATATCTTTCTACTGTTACACTTGCGCATTTAAATGGTCGACCAATAGGTGCGTGTGGCTTTTTCACTGTAACCTTTATACCTCTAATCAGATCATAAGTAGTTAATAGACTTTTGGCTACACCTTCTGCCAGTGTTTCGATTAAATTATACTTCTCTGACTTGAAATAGTCTTCTATTGTATAGCACATGCTGGCATAACTGACAGAAAGACCTAGATCATCTTCTGCACCTGCCGTTTCTAAGTCCAGATAGGCATCAAAGCTTATTAAAAATGTTTGACCTTGTTTTTTTTCTTCTTCTAAAACGCCATGAAAGGCATATACCTCTAGGTCCACTACCGAAATGTAATCCAAATTATTCACCTGCTTTCATAATGGCCATGGTCATGTCAATCGCTCTCTTATTCTCTAATACATCATGGACTCTGAATATGGATACCCCTGACTGAAGTCCAATCACCGTCGTTACCAATGTACCTTCAACTCTCTCGTGAACCGGTAAATCTAAGGTGCCACCTATAAGTGATTTTCTAGATGTTCCAAGGAGTACCGGGTAGCCTAAGTGATTAAACACTTTAAGCTCTCCCATTATTTTAAGATTCTCTTCTCTGGTTTTGGCAAATCCTATGCCTGGGTCAATGATGATATTTTCTCTTTTGATACCGGCTTTTCCTGCCAACTCAATACTAGCTGCCAAGTCTTTGACCATGTCAATAATTAAATCTTCATACCCGCCCTTTGGACGGTTGTGCATGATACAACAGGGTACATTATAGGCTGCAATCACATCAGCCATCTCAGGGTCTTTCTTAAGTCCCCATATATCATTTACCATGTCTGCTCCGGCATCAAGTGCGGCTTTTGCCACCCTTGCTTTAGAAGTATCTATGGATACAACCGTATCAAAATTCGCCTTAATCATTGTGATGACCGGTACCACCCGACGTATTTCTTCTTCTTCATCCACAAAGACATGTCCCGGACGCGTGGACTCTCCACCGACATCTATGATATCTGCCCCTTCAATAATCATTTTTTCAACTTGTGATTTTGCGTCTTCTTCACCGATAAATTTTCCGCCATCAGAAAATGAATCCGGTGTCACATTTAAAATACCCATAATATAGACGTGATGATGAAAATCAAATTTCTTTCTTCCAATAATCATCCTTTATACCTCGATTTTTAGATTTTTCTTGTTCATACTCCAATTACATAATTCTATTGATTCACAAGTATAGCAAGCTCTTGAAGCTTTGTCGGCTCTGTATAATATGCCATCCAAATTCTGTTGATTGGCTATGGCTTTGTTTTTATGATTGGCTATGGCTTTTAAAATGAATTCTATCTCATTACCTTCAAACCCGGATGCTTCTAAGATACCTTTGGCCAGTCTCGCACCAGCAACTTCATGTGGCTCACCTGTTGCATATTGACACCCTCTTCCGATGTCATGAAGAAGCCCACATGCATAGACCCATGTCTTATTATATTTTATCTCATTTTCCAAACACATAATCCAAGCAATTCGAGCCACATCCAGAAAATGAGCCATATCATGTTTGCAATACACACGGTTGACTTCCATTTTTTCTATTTCTCTTAAGTAATACTGGTAATCTTTATTCTCATATATTCTCTGAATCTTCTTCATAAACCTCTACCCATACTATCTAGAACTTTTTCGTATCTATTGGAAATTTGCTGTATAATCTTATGTTGATTCAAAGCCACTTCATCTATGATTAGGACTTTCATAATACCCATGACGCTATTGGTTACAAATACACCATCACTCGTTAATAGCCGATTCAAAGTTATACGTTCCTCCGTGACAGGGTAAGCATCCATTATCCATTGTCTAACAATACCCTTTAGTAAGCCTAAGGAAGCATCCGGTGTAATAATCTTATTGTTTTCGATTATAAATATATTGGCAATCGCTGTTTCACATACATCATCATGTATATTCAAAAAAAGAGCATCATTAAAACCTTGTTTCTTTGCTCTTTCCAGTTCAAAAATATTGTCCAAATAATTCATGGATTTGATACCAACGGTATGGCTTGTCGGGTTTCTTTTAACCCTTGATAAGATCAATTTATAACCTTCTTCATATTGTTTCTGGCTATAGGTCAATGGTCGCGTCGTAAAAACCGTGTTTTCTTCTGAAACATTGATTTTTAACACACCGTTGTTACAAGATAGAGCATCTATTGCCACCAGAACTTCATTTACATTTAGGACTTTTGAAATACCTAAATACTTTAATCCACTATTTAATCTCGATATATGATTGTCTAAGAACATACCCCTACCATGAATCACCCGTATGGTTTCAAATACACCATAGCCATAGAAATAGCCTCGATCCGGATGAATGGTTTCAACATTTAGGATTTCATTATTTATTAACACTTTCATATATCTATCTCCTTAAGTCGAACCGCTTTAAATAGAGCTTTTGCTTTATCTAAGGTTTCTTCATATTCGGCTTTTGGGTCTGATTCCCATGTAATACCGCCACCTACACCAATGGCCATCCATTCTTTCTGTTTGATAATTGTTCGTATGACAATGTTAAAATCTGCACTTCCGTCAAATCCAAAATAGCCAATGCAACCCGTATATAAGTGCCGTCTCGTTGGTTCTAACTCCTCAATTATTTCCATGGCCCGAATCTTAGGTGTTCCGGTAATGGAACCTCCGGGAAAACAAGCTTTTATACAATCCACTGCGGTCATGTCTTGCTTCAGTTTCCCAACAATGGTTGCTACCAAATGGTGCACTGTGGCATAAGATTCAATACCAAATAACTCCGTCACTTTTACTGTATAAGGTCTACAAACTTTGCTTAAATCATTACGTTCCAAATCAACCACCATTAGCAACTCCGATTTGTCTTTTTCACTTTTCTCAAGTTCTAAGCGATACGCTTCATCTTCGTCTTCTGTCATGCCTCTAGGTCGTGTCCCCTTTATCGGTCTGGTTTCCACCTTATTATCTCTAATCTGCATGAATCGCTCCGGCGATGAACATAAGATCTCTGTTTCATCTAGGCTCATAAAGGCACTAAAGGGGGCTTGATTCACTTTTCGTAAAGACTTGTATATATCGTAAGCATTGTGGTTAGTCATAGCTGTATAAGTATGGGTCATATTGGCAATATAAATATCACCGTTTAATATATATTCTTTCATTTTCTCTACTGCCTTTATGTATGTTGCCTCATCAAAGCAAGACGTGAACGTCACTTCTTCCTCAACCGTGTCTCTGTATATAACAGGATGACCTGACTTTATAATTTCCATAATTCGTGTTGTTTTTTTTTCCAGTTCCAAGGTCGTTTTTTGATCAGATTTTTGATTGGGATTAAAAACGGACAAATATGTTTTATGACAATGATGATCAAAGATCAATAAATGATGATAAAACACAAAAACCATTGCGGGCATCTCCATGATAGGTTTTGCAATGTTGGGTAGTTTTTCAATATCCCTAACCAAGTCATAAGCAAAATAGCCCATACATCCTGCAACAAATGGCAAATCAAATGTATTTTGAATCTGATTAGCGCCAAGAAGTTCCTTTAATACTTCAAAAGGATCACCATCTACCTTCTGATTGTCTAGGGTTATTATTTTTTGATCATAGGTTATTTTTTTATATGGGTTCAACCCAATAAATGAGTATTTTCCTAATTTTTCTGAATCTTTTGAGCTATCTAGAAAAATGATATCTTCTTCATCCTTAAACAGACTGAATATATCAAAAGATGAAAGCTCTGTCGTAATCTCATTCACTTGTACTCTCATATCAACCTCATCTGTGGCAACTTCTTATAAAATTATGCAATAACTCATGACCATATTCTGTCAGCTCTGCTTCAGGGTGAAACTGTACGCCCTCAACTCTATAGTTTTTATGGCGCAAACCCATAATCGTCCCATCTTCCAAACGACTCGTAACTTCAAGACAAGCCGGCAAATTCCTTTCTTCTACCACTAATGAATGATACCGCGTTGCATAAAACGGCATACTCAATCCTTCATATAAATCTGTCTGATCATGGTAGACCGCTGAAACCTTACCATGTATCGGGGTTTTACCTTTGGTTACATGACCACCATAGACATGCCCAATGACTTGATGGCCAAGACATATCCCCAATATGGGTATAATACCACCAAAGGCTCTAACAATTTCCAAACAAATGCCCGCATCTTCCGGCCTCTTGGGACCGGGTGATAAAATGATGCCTTTGGGTTTCAACTGCCTAATATCATCAATGCATATGTCATCATTCCTCTTTACCAGTATGTGTTCACCCAGTTCTTCTACATACCTAACCAGGTTATAAACAAAAGAGTCATAATTATCAATCATTAAATACATGTTTCACCTCATACCTTATAAAGCGCCATTAGTTTTTGATAGATCTCGATATTATCTTCAAATCTGCCACTTAAGGTTGTGGTGATTGTTTTAGTATTTGGTTTTTTGATGCCTCTTGTGGTCATACAGCTATGCTCACCTTCAATAATGATTGCCACATCTTCTGTATCTGTTACTTTTCTCATAATATAGGCAATGTCTGCACCTATACGTTCCTGTAACTGAAGACGTTTACCAACCATATCCGCTATACGTGCAATTTTGCTCAGACCAATCACCCTCTTACTCGGTATATAGGCGACGGCCACTTTCATATTATACATTAATGCCAAATGGTGTTCACAGTAACTAAACAATTGTATGTCTTTCATGAGCACCATGTCTTGTTTACTGTTTTCATATATTTCCTCTTCATCGAAGGTCACACCTAGCTTCTCGATAAGTTCATCATTTGTATAGGTCATGCCTTCAAAAACTTCTTCGTACATATTTGCTACTCGAGCCGGTGTGTCTCTAAGACCTTCTCTGTTTGGATCATCACCCAGTGCTACGAGTATGCCTCTTATATGGTCCTCTATCGCTTTTTTATCTATCATGTCATATTCTCCTTAAGAACACATACTGTTTGGTATTCTTACTCATAGGTATCCAAAAAACTATGTCTTTCACCATTTGACTGCCATCCTACAATACAATCCATGTTGACATTATGAGCCGACTGCAAAATGCATTTATCAATATCTGGATTGTTCTTTTTTAACTTGGCGATTAGTTCCTTCATTTCACGACGTTTGCTCGATGTTTTCTTGGCCGCCACAACACAACCACAATTCATAGGCACAAGGCCTGCATGATTGGTAAATCTCTTAATATCTTCTTCATGAATGTAGTACATAGGTCTTATTAACTCAAGACCTTCAAAGTTCAATGATTTAAGTCTTGGCATCATTGTCTTTGTTGTACCTGCATAAAAAATGTTCATAAGTTGGGTCTCGATCACGTCATCAAAATGATGACCAAGAGCCAATTTATTACAGCCAAGCTCTTGTGCCTTAGCGTATAGGGCACCTCTTCGCATTTTGGCACATAGGTAACAAGGGTAATCACTGGAAATGGCATCTACAATGCCAAAAATACCTGAATCAAAAAAAGTAATGGGAATATTCAAATGCTTACAGTTTTCTTTTAGTCTTTCTTCATTGGTAATGTGATAACCTGGGTTCATGGCTAGGTACTCGATATCAAAATTAACGTCACCATGGATTTTCAGTTCCTGAAGCAACTTACATAACAACAAACTATCCTTACCACCGGATACACCAACGCCAATTCGATCGCCTTCTTCAACTAAGTTAAATGCTTTTACGGCTTTAATAAATCTTGACCATATCTCTTTTCTATATGTTTTAATGATACTACGTTCTATGTCTTTTACTGATTTTAACGGAACTGTGGGGATGCTTAACGTACACCCACTACCTTGTAATGATTCTGCCATGATTTTCTCCTATTATATGTCACAATTAGACTAATTTCTATTGCTATACTACATGGTGAAACTATGAATGTCAAGTTCGCTGATTCACAGGTATACATGAATCATCTACCATCAATCTAAAAAGCTATTTGTAATTCTGGAGCAGTTCTACTGCGTCCCCTTCAATAAGTGGCTTACTGAACAAATAGCCTTGGATTGTATTACAGTTACCCGCTCTTAAGTAATCCAGTTGAAATTGTTCTTCAACGCCTTCGGCTACAACTCTAAAGTTCAATCTGTGAGCAATGTCAATAATCGCTCTAGTAAAAAAATGATTCTCACCTTCATTTAGTATGTCATCAATAAAGGTTTTATCAATTTTAAGGGTCGATATAGGCAGTTTTCTCAGGTATGTCAAGGATGAGTAACCTGTACCAAAATCATCTAAAGCTATATCAATACCCATTTCGGATATGACTTTTAACTGTTTATTAACTAAATCAAATGATTTAATTAATACGGATTCTGTTACTTCAAATTCAAACCACTTTGGGTTAACCTTCTCAGTTTCGATAATTGTTTTTACAATATCAACAAAATCAGAGTGCAATAACTGAACAACGGAAATATTAACGGCAACCTTAATGATATCCCCATCTGAATTATTGATTCTTTTTGCAAATCTAGCCGCTTCTTCTATGACCTTCTTCCCAATCTCTACAATATCACCTGTTGATTCAGCTATGGGAATAAAGCGAATGGGTGATACCTGTCCTAAGGTATGACTGTTCCATCTAATTAGGGCTTCATAACCGACTATTTTTTGGCTTTTACTATTGTACTGTGGTTGATAGACTAAATGGAATTCATCTTTTAACAACGCATACTTTAATGCATTGGTAAGATTGATTTTATCCGTCATTTCCTGGTTCATCTCTATATCAAAACGGCTTGCCTTAGCTTTACCCATTGACTTCATTTTATACATAGCCATATCCGCTCTAATAAGCAGTTCATCATAGGTCAAACCATCATCAGGATAGATTGCATAACCGATGCTTGCTGTAACAAACAATTGTTTTCCACTGATTTCAAGACTTCTATTAATCTTATCCATTAAACCATCTATATAATCCTTGCAATCAAATCTTTCTTCAATACCAACGAGGCAGATAAACTCATCGCCTCCAATACGGCCAATGGTGCCTTTGTCTTGAACATATGACTTAAACAGATCACTGATCTCTTGTAGCAAGCGATCTCCGATTTGATGACCATGGGCTGTATTAATATAATTGAAATTATCAATATCTATAAAAGCCATCATCACTTTCGAATGAAGTCTATTGGTGTTTTTAACCAGTTTGGCAAAATATTTCTCCATATGTAAACGATTGGGGAGTTTTGTCAAAAAGTCGTTATAAGCTAAATAATTGATTTTCTCCTGTTGTTCTATAAGTTCCTCATTCTGAGCTTTCAACTCCTCTTCTGACGCAGTTAATGCTTCATAGGTTGATACTAAAGCATTATGTTCCTCTTCCAAATCCTTTTGTGCTTTTTTCCGCATCTTAACGTTATAGCTTAGAATGATTACAAATACTAGAAGGATTAGTGTAACACCCGAATAAATAAGTATGACTTCCCTATGCATTTCATAGTAAGATATAGGACGATTAATAACGACGCTTCCTGCAGGTATATCCTCTAAATCAATATTATTTTTTTCTAAATATATATAATCAAAGCCATAGTAGACCGGTTTTATATTAACTGTTTCCAAAGATTCCATCGGTGTACCCTCTATAAGCCCAATTGCCAAACCGGCACCATAGGTTCCTTGCATCGTGCCACTGAGCAAACTGCCACCAATGACACCATAATCCAATAGATACTCATAGACAGTATACATGGGGAGGGTTGTTATCTCCGCCAGCTCCTTTGAGAATGTTTCATTTGATTTCTTTTTGCCTTGGCTATCCATGGTATAAGTACCCATAATGACAGCATTACCTTCTTGTGCTCCCTCAAGTAATGTCATGATTTGCTCATAACTTAAATCATCAAGAATTCTATAGCTTAGGTTAGTATCAGAGCTTTCAATAGCCTCAACAATAGCATGGCTGACATCTTTACCACTTTCTGTAGCGTCACAGACCACATATATATTATGAATCTCTGGTTGTAGCTCTAACATTAGATCCACTGTGCCTGCACTATCTAACACCTCATATACACCAATTATATTCTCAACGTCTTGAGTACGTCTTATAGCCGATTCCTCTAATACACCGGTATAGACAATTGGTTTTCCTGCAAAAATGCCATCTCTATGTTGGATGGCAAATTCCATAGCAATGTCATCTGTTGTAATGATAAGGTCCGTATTAACGTACTTGTATTTATGCGAAATGACGCCATATTGTAAGTCCAAATTTTCTTCATTTGGATATCTTTTCCAATCCAGGTATTCAACAGATACAATAATATTTTCATTATAGGTTCTAAAGGCTTCGATAATGGCATCTGTTTGAGTATCTGTCCATCCAAAGCCTTTGTGGTAAGAATTAATCAACAAGACATGGGGATAGTCATAGCTATGTTGAGAACCATCTTGCATAGCAAATGTTTTCATATTAAAAAATAGACTTATAAACACGATTGAACAGATTATTGCATTACGCCTTTTGAATAAATACTTTTTATTCATATTATTGTCCATCCTATCCCGATTATTTCTTTCCTTGGCACATGAATATTCTATCATTATATTTAATATTGGGCAACATAGATTGACATATAATTTCATATCGTGATATACTCTATTTAATATATAGGATATACAAGGAGGTTATCACATTATGTTTGCAGATACATCTATTGATATGAAGTATGAAGAAACTTTTCAACTGGTTTATGGACAACTTAATCATTCTAAGCAAAACGATCCAAAATATACCCGATTAGACTTAAAACGTTTTCTCGAAAGTCTTTATGACAATCAAGGAAATAACTGGTTAGGAAGAAGTGAGGTACAAGAAGCTGTGCAAGCTGCCACAATAGCAGCGGCTGAGTTGTTGCTAAGCCAATGGGAATAATTTGTGTTAAAACCATTAAAAAAAGCCCTCGCATATGCGAAGGCTTTTTGATTTCTGTGATTATCTGTTATTTAATACTGCTTGTGCTGCTGCAAGTCTTGCAATCGGAACACGGAATGGTGAACAAGAAACATAATCAAGTCCAACATTGTGACAGAATTCTATGGATGATGGATCGCCACCATGCTCACCACAGATACCAAGCTTGATATCAGGTCTTGCTGCTCTACCTTTTACAACTGCCATTTCGACTAACTGGCCAACACCTGTTTGGTCAAGTCTAGCAAATGGGTCTGATTCAAGTATGGATTTTTTGTAGTAATCATCAAGGAAAGCACCAGCATCGTCTCTTGAGTAACCAAATGTCATTTGTGTTAAGTCATTGGTACCAAATGAGAAGAACTCAGCTTCTGCAGCAATCAAGTCTGCAGTTAATGCTGCACGAGGAATCTCAATCATAGTTCCAACAAGATACTTAAGCTTAACGCCTTTTTCTGCAATTACTTTCTCAGCTGTCTCTACTACAACATTCTTAACATATGCAAGCTCTTTAACTTCACCAGCAAGAGGAATCATAATTTCTGGGATAACGTCTATGCCTTCTTCTGCTATAACTTCCACAGCGGCTTCTATGATGGCACGGGTTTGCATAACTGCGATTTCAGGATAGGTTACTGCAAGTCTACAACCTCTATGACCAAGCATTGGGTTAAACTCATGTAGGCTTTCTACAGTTTCTTTTAACGCTTCAAAAGTTAAGCCCATTTCTTTAGCTAATACTCTAATATCGCCTTCTTCTTGAGGTAAGAACTCATGAAGTGGTGGATCAAGAAGACGAACTGTCATTGGCTTACCTGCAAGTGCTTTGTACATACCTTTAAAGTCAGCCTTTTGGAAAGGAATTAACTCGGCAAGAGCTGCTTCTCTTTCTTCAACTGTATTGGATACGATCATCTGACGGATTTTTGGCAGTCTGTCTTCTTCAAAGAACATGTGCTCTGTACGACAAAGTCCAACACCTTCAGCACCAAACTCTACAGCGTTGATTACGTCTTTAGGACTGTCTGCATTGGCTCTGACCTTAAGTGTTCTTACGTCATCTGCCCAACCCATAAATTTACTGAAGTCGCCACTGATTTCAGGATCAACTGTTTTGATTTCTTCAAGGTAGATTTTACCCGTTGAACCATCTAGTGATATAAAATCACCTTCTGCAACAGTTTTTCCGCCTAAAGTAAAGGTTTTTGCTGCTTCATTTATTTTGATTTCTCCACAACCGGATATACAACAAGTACCCATGCCACGCGCAACAACAGCTGCATGAGAAGTCATACCACCACGTGCTGTTAAGATACCTTGTGCTGCGTCCATACCTTCGATGTCTTCTGGTGAAGTCTCAAGTCTTACTAAGATAACACGCTCACCACGTTTTTTTGCTGCAACTGCATCATCCGCATTAAAGTATACTTGTCCTGTTGCTGCACCTGGTGATGCAGGAAGTGCTGAACCATAAACTTTTGCCGCTGCTAATGCTTCTACATCAAAGTTAGGGTGAAGCAATTGGTCCAATTGTTTTGGATCCACTTTTAGTAAAGCTTCTTCTTTTGTACATAGACCTTCTTCTACCAAGTCAACCGCTATTTTAAGGGCTGCTTGAGCTGTTCTCTTACCGTTACGTGTTTGTAAGAAATAAAGCACTTTATCTTCAATGGTGAATTCCATGTCTTGCATATCTTTGTAATGATTCTCAAGTTTGGTAGCAAGTCTCATGAATTCTGCATATGCTTCCGGCATATCGTTTTCAAGTCTTGTTATAGGTTCTGGTGTTCTAATACCAGCAACAACGTCTTCACCTTGAGCGTTTAATAAATACTCACCGTAAATACCGCGCTCACCTGTAGATGGGTTTCTTGTAAAGGCAACACCTGTACCGGATGTATCACCCATATTACCAAATACCATAGATTGTACGTTTACTGCAGTACCCCAACTACCTGGAATATCATGCATTCTTCTATAGATCACTGCTCTTTCATTGTTCCATGAATCAAATACCGCATTGATTGCAGCCATAAGTTGTTCTACAGGTTCTTGAGGGAATTCTGAACCTTCATGCTTAACATATAAAGCTTTGAAAGCTTCTACAACTTCTTTAAGGTCGTCTGCTGACAACTCTAAGTCATTTTCAAAACCTTTTGATTCTTTGATTTCATCAAGTACACGCTCAAATTGTGATTTTGGAAGACCTTTAACCACATCTGAGAACATTTGAATAAATCTTCTGTATGAATCGTATGCAAATCTTGGGTTACCTGTTGCTGCTGCAAAGCCTTCAACAGACACGTCGTTAAGACCTAAGTTTAGAACAGTATCCATCATTCCTGGCATAGATGCTCTTGAACCTGAACGTACAGAAACCAGTAATGGTTTGTCGTTATCACCAAATGTCTTTCCAGTGATTTTTTCAAGATTAGCTAATGATGCTTTTATTTCAGCTGTAATCTCATCTGTAATTTTCTTCCCATCTTCATAGTACTTGGTACAAGCTTCTGTTGAAACTGTAAATCCTTGAGGGATTGGAAGTCCTAATTTAGTCATTTCAGCAAGATTCGCACCTTTACCACCTAATAGGTTTTTCATGGACCCATCTGCTTCACTGAACATATAAACAAACTTTTTGCTCATTTTTTGTCCTCCTAAATAAATTTAATTGTCAACTTTTCAGGTTGCTTTCTTTAATACTAATATCAAAAACCACCCTAATTGGTTGCGTTTATTGTAAACAGGGTTAAACCTGTTTTCACACACACCTATATAAGGGCAAAATCACATCATTTGCCCTTATATATTATAACACAACAAGACAAAATGTGTACCCCAAATTGCCTTTTTTTATGGTTCCTTGAAGCTATTTAAGGGTTTTGACGAAAAACAAGACATTTTCGTTAAATTTTTGTCTATTTTATATAGTTTGTATATGTCTTGATTTTATTTCACACTGTATACCTACTAAAAATCAAATTTATCATGAAAATATTGCAAGAGCTCACTGATTTTTACGCGTTCCTGTTCCATTGAGTCTCTGTGACGGATGGTTACAGATTGATCTTCATTCGAGTCAAAATCATAAGTTATACAAAATGGTGTTCCAATCTCATCTTGACGTCTGTAACGTTTGCCAATACTTTGTCGGTCATCAAATTCCACATTATAATATTTGCTAAGCAAGTCCATAACCTTTTGTGCATCATCGTTGAGTTTTTTAGACAGTGGTAAGATGGCCATCTGCATCGGCGCAAGTGCTGGATGGAATCTTAATACTGTTCTGATTTCACCGTTTTCTAAGGTTTCTTCGTCATAGGCTTCACATAGAAAAGCCAACGTCACACGGTCAGCCCCAAGTGAAGGCTCTACACAATAAGGTACATATTTTTCATTGGTTTCTTGATCAAAGTAAGTCAAATCCTGACCGGAATGTTCTTGATGACGTGTTAAGTCAAAGTCCGTTCTTGAGGCAATACCCCACAATTCACCCCAGCCAAAGGGAAATAAGAATTCAATGTCACTGGTAGCATTAGAATAATGAGATAATTCTTCAGGACTATGGTCTCTAACGCGCATATGGTCTTTGGTCATACCAAGTTCCTCTAACCAGTTGACACAAAAAGCTTTCCAATAAGAGAACCATTCGATGTCCGTTCCCGGCTTACAGAAGAACTCTAATTCCATCTGCTCAAATTCTCTCGTTCTAAATGTAAAGTTACCTGGTGTTATTTCATTTCTAAATGATTTTCCAACTTGTGCAATACCAAACGGCACTTTCTTTCTGGACGTTCTTTGTACATTTTTAAAGTTAACAAAAATACCTTGAGCCGTCTCAGGACGTAAATATACTGTGTTTCTGGCATCTTCTGTTACACCTTGAAAGGTCTTGAACATCAAATTAAACTGTCTAATATCTGTAAAATCATGTTTGCCACAGGAAGGACAATCTATATTATTGTCCTCTATGTAAGCTTTCATTGCTTCATTGGACCATGAATCTACAGGGTCTTCAATGGTGATACCTTGAGCTTCCATATAATCTTCAATCATTTTATCTGCTCGAAAACGTTCTTTGCACGCTTTACAATCCATCAATGGGTCATTAAACCCACCTACATGTCCTGAAGCAACCCAAGCTTGTGGGTTCATCAATATGGCACAATCAACACCCACATTGTAAGGACTTTCTTTGACAAACTTTTGCCACCAAGCCTTCTTTACATTGTTCTTTAGTTCAACACCAAGAGGTCCATAGTCCCATGTATTGGCTAACCCACCGTATATTTCTGATCCAGGATAGACAAATCCTCTTGCTTTTGCCAATGCTACAATTTTTTCCATTGTTTTTTCCATGATTATCACCCTTTCAGTATGCATTTTTGGATGTTAAGATATTAAAAAAACATCCTGCCATCCCTAGTCATAAGGGACGAAAGCATGTCACTTCCGCGGTTCCACCCTAATTGGTAAAATACCCACTCATCATCAAAGCACTCCTAAGCGCCATTCCTCTTATGGTTCCTATCCGGCTTTCACTATCCCGAACTCGCTTAAAAAACCAATTTAAGAGTACTCCTCTTATTCATCATGCTACCGTATACTCGATTGTTAT
>NZ_JARGDP010000161.1 GCF_029210395.1 Petrocella sp. FN5
GTAACTGTTCAGAACCCCTGATAGAGTCCTGAAAATTCATTGTGCAAAACAGAGAAATTTATTTTCTGTTTTGTTGCTGTTTTTTTGTATCGGTGGATAACTTATTTAGGATTCTTCCGTTCATAGTGTCACTGTGGATTACTTCATTGGTATCATGAATAGGTGATTCAAAACATCGTTATATCCCTTTTTCCAAATCGATTATTACACATTTGCTCAATAAATCTAATACTTATCCACCGTCATTTTGCACATAGTTATAAACTGACACATTCGCCTTTTTCATCACTTTCAGCTAGAATAGAGTTAACAGATTTCTAGCGAAAGAAGGTGGTCACATTGACAAAGGATGAAATGATTGAACAGCTCATGCAGCAGATAAGCTCACTAACAACTACTGTAGATGCACAAACAAATTTAATCGCCCAACTCAATCAGGCCATTCAGGAACTGAAAGAACAAATCAACAAGAACTCCAATAACAGTTCCAAACCACCCTCAAGTGATGGATACAAGAAGCCAACACCGAAAAGTCTTCGTAAGTCATCGGGTAAAAGTGCCGGCGGCCAAAAAGGCCATAAGGGTAATCATCTTGCTATTACTGCTCAGCCTAACCATACGATTAAGCATATGCCATCGGCCTGTGATGGTTGCGCTCATCATGAAATGTGCACGAAAACCGCCTGTATTATTGAGAAACGACATGTCATAGATGCCGTTGTTGAAGTTAGCGTAACAGAACATCAAACACTTGAAATGCCGATTTGTATGTTGCATGGAGATACACGTAACGGTGAATTTCCAAGTCACATTAAAGCAACTGTGCAGTATGGTGAAAATCTACAGTCATTGGCAGTTGCGCTTAATACTCTTGGTACTGTCAGCATAAAACGTACCCATGAGATTCTTTCTGGTGTATTCAACATTCCTATTGCTACAGGCACCATAAGTAACATGGTGCGTCGGTGTGCCAATACTTTGACGGATACAGTAGAAAAGATTAAAGAAAAAGTAACTGCATCAGCTTTGGGACATTTCGATGAAACTGGAACCCGTGTAGATAAGAAGCTGTGGTGGGTTCACAATGCATCGAATCAGGAGTATACCTATCTTGATTTAAGCCCTAAACGAGGTTCCAAGGGCATGGAGCAATGCGGGGTACTTACAGAGTTTCAGGGAATAGCAGTACATGACTGTTACCCATCTTATTGGAAGTTTCCTGACATACAGCATGCTGTATGTAATGCCCACCTCTTAAGGGAGCTTACGGGAATTCAGGAAAACTATCCCGAACAAGCATGGGCTTCTGAGTTTATAAACCTTCTGCTCGAAATGAAGAAGGTCAAAGGAAAGGCGATAACAACTGAAAAAGAGTCTATAAGCTATTATTACTATCATAAGTTCGATAAACGATATGATAAGCTTATTGAGCAGGCACGAAGTGATAACCCAATTCTTGAAACTACTGCCAAAAAACGTGGTCGCAAGAAAAAGGGGAAAGTACGTGCTTTAGTTGAACGCCTGGCAAACTACAAGGCATCAGTCTGTCTATTCATCCATGACTTCATAGTTCCCTTTGATAACAACCAAGCAGAACGTGATGTTCGGATGATCAAAGTAAAGACAAAAGTATCAGGATGTTTCAGAAGCGAACAAGGCGCTCGGGATTATCTGAAAATTATGTCATATGTTGGCACTGCTCACAAGCAAGGTTACAATGCCTACGAAGCAATCAAAAATGCAATTTCAGGAACTCCAGACTTCATCTTTGACTAGAGGTTCTGAACAGTTAC
>NZ_JARGDP010000162.1 GCF_029210395.1 Petrocella sp. FN5
TAGAAATAGTTTGGACTGATGAACTTTGGAATGGCCATGACCAAATCTGGTAATACCGCCATTATGATGAGCATGACCAAGGCAATTATGAAATAAGGTAACACACCTTTGAAGGATGATTCCAAATCAAGATTTGAGATGGAGCCTGCAATTAACAGACACAAACCGTAAGGTGGGGTTACAAGTCCAAGGGCCAATGTCATAACAACAATCAAACCGAGATGGGTTGGGTCAACCCCCAGTACCAATGCGCCTGGAAGTATAACCGGTACAAATAAAATCATTGCAGGTATAGCGTCCATAAATGTGCCTACGAATAAGAAAAACGCTACAACCACCAGCATAAATACCGGTGCACCACCTGGTATCTGTGCAAAAAAGTTGGCTGCTTTGGTGGATACATTATAATAGCCTAACAGCTCACCTAATGCATTGGCAGTACTAAGGGCAAATAGGGAGAGAGAACTTAACTTTAAGGTCTGCTTGATGATTTCCGGCAGATCTCTTACTTTTATGGTTTTGTACACAAACATACCAATAATAAGGGCATAGACGCATGCAAAGGCTGCGGCTTCTGTTGCTGTATAGGCACCGGTTACGATACCACCGATGATGATAACCGGTGTGAGTAATGCCGGAAAACTACTTAAAAATAATTTGAAGGTTTCTTTTAGTGTGACTTTCTCATACCTTGGAAAATTCCTTTTTTTACTGATGAGATAGACCATAAACATCATGGAAAGCCCTAGTACGATACCGGGAGCGAGGCCAACTAAGAAGAGTTTTCCTGTTGATACACCTGCAATACCTGCAAATACAACCATGGTTATACTTGGGGGTATGATACTACCTAGGGTTGAGGAGGCCGCTGTGACACCGACGGCTGTGCCTTTATCATAACCACTTTCTTCCATCTTAGGAATCAGCACTTTACCTACACCCGCTGTATCTGCTTGAGAAGAGCCGGATACGCCGGCAAAGATCATGGACACCATGATATTGGCATGGGCCAATCCGCCCCGCCTGTGCCCTACTAGAGCGTTTGAAAAATCAATCAATCTTTTTGATATGGAACCATGGTTCATGAGATTCGCTGCCAGGATAAATAAAGGTATTGCAAGTAATACAAAGGAGCTTAATCCTGTAAACATTTTCATAAAGACAACAATACCACCAAGATTGGGTATCAACAATACACCGGCAAAAGCTACAATACCAATTACATAGGATATCGGTACGCCAATGGCAATAAAGATTACAAAAATTGCAACCAATAAAACTTGTGTCATTTTCTACACCTCCATCCTTAATCTTTTTACATAAGTTACAATGTGGTTGATACAGTACAAGGTGGTTGTCCCGCCAAGTATTGGCACACATAACCATGTGTAGCCCATTCGCATTTTGGGTATATCAATCCATCTATAGTTCCAGAACTTCATGGTTATGATTACACCATAGTAAAGTATCGCCAAAGTGAAGCTCATTACAATCAGATATAAGATGATGTTTAACACTTCTCTTTTCTTGCCTGTTACACGGTCCCTAAGAGAGGTGAATGCAAAGTGCTTGTCTTCGTATGTCATGGCGCCTGCACCTAAAAAAACCGCCCATGTAAAGGAATACATGGCCACTTCGCCTGTCCAACTTACGGTAATGCCAAGGTACCTACTAAAAACCTGAATAACAATCGTTATAAAAAATATACTGATAAAAAGTGTTCCAAAAAAAATCTCGATGCTCTGCACTGTTTTTGCAATTTTATCAATCATCATTTTT
>NZ_JARGDP010000163.1 GCF_029210395.1 Petrocella sp. FN5
TCAATTATTATTGCCTGCACATAACTATTACCAAAATTTCACGCTAACTTAAAAATCCTATATGCTTTAGTGATTTAAGAAGAATTAAGTAGTACCTTTTTAAGATTAACATTTAATACACCCTCTTTCAACAATAGGTTTTTAATTGATAGAGAAGATATCCATTTTTATAGTATCCATCTATGGAGGCTAGAATAAAAATAGCGATAAAATGCATCACATACTTGAATAAAGAAGTGATGCATTTTTTTACAAGTTTTTTCATTTCTATATATATTTTGGTGTAAAAAATGTATAATAATGATAAGAAACACCATAAACTTGGTGCGTGATACAAGGAGGTCGTTATGATTTATGATCTTAAGATGTTCGATGTCATGTCCGCGTTTATTAATGCGATTGATGTGGTCAACCCGATTCTAAAACATCATCATAGGCGTGTAGCCATTATCGCCTACTACCTAGGTGAGGCTTGTGGATTGAATAGCTTTCAACAATCCAATCTAATATTGGCATGTAGCCTTCATGATATTGGTGCATTAACGGTAAAAGATAGCTTTGAACTCAAAGAACTAGATGTTGTAAATCCGGAAGCACATGAACGATTAGGTGCAGGCATTATTTCTTCTTTTACACCTTTTGAACACATGAGTAAAATCATTCGCCATCATCATGTAAAAGCATCCGATAAAGCCATCAATGATGAACTGGCGGTGCCCTATGAATCTTTTATTTTACATTTGGCGGACCGAATTGAAATACTTTTGAAAACGGATGAGCTAGCACTGAACCAAAAAGTATATGTTATAACTACCCTTAGTGAGTTAAAGGGTAGTTTGTTTGATGAGAGAATATTTAGAGTTTTTCTAGACTTGGCCGAAAAAGAACAATTCTGGTTTGATATTGATTATATGAGTATGCATGACCTTCTGGAAAAGGTTGATTTTGAGTGCTTTTCTATTAAGAATAATATTGAGACGGTCAACGATCTTGTTGCAACCTTAAGCAAAGTAATCGATTACAAATCACGATATACAGCAGCACATTCTGCTCGCGTAGCTCATGTTGCATTCAGGTTGGCAAAACAAATGAATTTGGAAGATAAGGTATGCTCCGGTATTAAATTAGCAGCCTATATGCATGACTTTGGCAAGATAGCCATTCCTACAGAGATATTGGAAAAACCCACATCTCTAACCAAGGAAGAGTTTAACATCATGAAGACGCATCCCTATTATACGTATGAAATATTAAAACATGTAAAAGGTATCGAAGAACTAGCGATGTGGGCAGGTTCCCACCATGAAAAATTGGATAATTCCGGATACCCGAAGAAGACGAAGGCACAAAATATCGGCATAGAGATTCAGATTATTATATACGCAGATATTTTTTCGGCACTCTCAGAAGACCGACCTTATAGAAGTTCCATGGAACTGGAAAAGGTCATGGAAACGATTAAGAATGAATATAAAGGTATTGTTGGTAGTACCGTTTATGAAGTATTGCTTCCGATGGCAGAACCACTTTTTTGTGAAATCAAGGAGATTCGTGAGACGATTAATGAAGAATATGATCATATCATCCATCCGGTAAATTAAAGTATAGCGTTTTACATCGTGCAAACAAACTTTACATAAATATAAACAAACCTCACATAGACCCCATAAAGGCTTAACCTTCATATGATATCTTTTAGGCGATAGAGAAGATATCCATTTTGATAGTAGCCACCTATGGAGGT
>NZ_JARGDP010000164.1 GCF_029210395.1 Petrocella sp. FN5
ATAGACCAGCTAGAAATAGTCAAGCAAAAGTTTGAAAAAGATACTTTGTAAAAAAGAGCATCACAAACAAAGGGTTTAGAAAACCCGAACATTAATATTTTTTCAAGATTAAGCAGCGTTAGTTACGTTGTGAACTTGGGACATAAACATTTGTTGATGAATCTTAGGATTACGTTCTTCATAAGGTGTTTGGTTTTTTAAAACAGAGAAAATATACCTTAGAAGTTTGTTCATAATAGCAACAAGGCGTACTTTCTTTTTCTTACCCTTAAGTGTTGTGTGATACATTTCATAAAGCACTTGATTCATGGGGACACCTGCTTTGGTTTTACGAACAGAAGCTAAAGCAAGAGCGTATAAAGCTCTTCTACCGATAGCAGTGCCACGTTTAGACATTTTGTTAGCAGTGCTTCTGAAGTCGCCAGAATCATTAACAGATGGATCAACACCAAAGAAGGCTACGAGTTGACTAGATTTAGTAAAGTTATTGATATCATTCATCTCTACTAAAAGAGTGACAGCACTAATAAAACCGGCACCTTTGAAACTACAGAGTAAAGAGATATTGTGGTTGAATTCATCAGCAAAAGATGCCCCATTAATAAAGTCTTTGATTTCATCAAGTAGAGAAAGACACTGATTGTTATAAAAGTTGTAAGTATCAACAAAACGCTTTACCTTTGACTTGAAAGTCAATGGATTAATACCAAGAACTATAGCGCTAGAAGCGATGCCTTTTAAGAGTTCTAGTTTGGACTTAGCCCATTTCAAACCACGCCTAGAGGAATCAACCAAAAGGGTTAGAACTTCATCAGATGGAGCATCTAGAAGGTCTTGTGGAGTAGGATAAGTTGTAATAAAAGTAAGAGGAGTTTTGCCTGTTAAATCAGCAAATGCCTTTTGCAGACCAGGATAATAAATATATAAAGCGTTAGTAAAAGCTTTCTTAGCATTAGCTTTTAGATCAATGATTTTGTAATAGTCACGAACTAATAGTTTTAGATGTAACATATCTTTGGAAGTAAAAAAAGATGTCTTAACGTCATTGAATTTACAAAGCCTAGCAATAGAAAAAGAATCTAATTTATCATTTTTAACTTTCCTTATGTTGTAATTCTTGTTAGAATTAGTTATCAACGGATTGATTACACGAATGTCAATCTGGCGATCAATGAGAAAATGAAGAAGAGTTAAATGGTATATGCCCGTGGATTCGCAAAATACGTTGGGCCTACTGTTTAGCTCTTCTTCTGCTTTATAGAAAAGCTTAAGAAAACTATTGAAGCCTTCAAGAGAATGGTTAAATCGAAAATTCTTTTTGTAGATATCGCCATTTTGTTTTAAGACAGTAGCAACTGAGAAATTGGCAGCAACATCGATGCCGATGACAGGTAAATCATAAAGTTTAGACATAATATTATCCTTTCAAAGTTAGTAAGAGTAATCAAATGAGTCAGTTAACCTTGTTGTTTACACGAATAGTTCCCGTTGGTGACCAAAGAGAAATTCAACCAGCTAAATCAACGAGTCTCATAGAATGCATGCTATGTCACGAATATAAACTCAAAGAGTCATTCAAGGAGGGAACGCACATACTCTTACATGAAACTATAATATAAAAAGTAACATTTGATAAGTGGTTGAACTCATCTTTGACCACGAACAATAAACAATAAAGTTAGAGGAATATTCGGATTAGCTATTTGATTATTTCTATAACTGTATTATACAAGGAG
>NZ_JARGDP010000165.1 GCF_029210395.1 Petrocella sp. FN5
GTTACTATTCAGCCTAAACTAAATAACGACGAACAATCCGGCTAAAAAATAGCCGGTGAACCATCTAATATTTTAATGATATTTTGAAACACACCCATGTTTTTTCGTTTGCATGTTTCAATCACACTTAAAATCTTACAATACATTTGATGCCCTTCTGATTTTCGAAAACCACCTGACATTTTCTGGCGATTTTTACATTTTCTAAGGTCACGCTCAGACATATTGTTTTCAAAAGGAACTGTGAAGTCCTTAATAAACAATAAGTGGTTTTCCTTGTACTTTTGTAACCGATTTAATAACTTTTTTTCGTCCTTTTTTGCGTATTTTCCAACACATGTTTTGTTTTGCATAATACCAGTTTCTAAGATGGCATCATATTGTGACACATACCATTCAACCTCAGATTCGGTAAACAACTGATTGCTTTCGATTTTTTGTTTTCTTGCTTTGTTAGCATCACATAGCAATGTCATCATTAGACTTGACCAGTTATTTTGGGTTTCTTCTGTGTTCTTTTTAAGGTACCTTAGTAGATGTACATTACATTCTCCATGTGCTGTACCAAAGTGATATAAGGCGGTTTCGTGATCGTGTATTAATGTTCCTGAAAACACTTTGAGAAACGGTATGTCTTTTAAAGAAACCAAACTTTTCTTGTCCATAGAATGATATAACACCGCTCCTTGTGTGCTGAAATTACGCACATAGCATGCTGATCCATTATTCGTCATATTCGTTGCATCCGTACATACCGTCTTGCTATTTAATAACTCTGATTCAATCTGATTCATACTTTTGTTGCATTGTTCAGAAAACCGCTTGATAAAACCATAAATGCTACCAGAAGATATTTCTAGTTTATGATTGCTTATCGCATTAATGAAGTTACTAATCCGCTCGTTTGATACGACACCCTCTGCATACAGTTCAACGCTTAATGCTTTAACTAAGTTTCCATAAGTAACATCGCTTTTTAAGCTTTCAGGAATTTCATATTGACCAGCTTCATTGGGATAAATTCTGATTTCTTGAATAACAGGGCTGATTTTCAGGTCCAAGATATATTTCTTTTTGTATTGATTAGATACATGACCTAAATGAATGACCTGGTGATCATAGTCACCTGAAATAATCTTTTCTTCCACATCCTTTTTCGTTAGAGTTTTGCCTTTATGACCCTTTTGTCCACCTGGTTTTTTATCAGTTTTACCTCGGCCATTGTACTTATTAGCACTTTTAGTTTTCTGATCCGATGATGGTGGTAATGAAGAGTTGGTACTATCATTATTGAGAATACCTTTAAGGCGTTGGTTGTCATCTTTCAGTAATTGATTCTCTATTTTAAGTGTGGTATTTTCTGCTTTTAATGTTTTAACGGTATTTTTCAAACCAGTAATTTCAACTTTAGTGTCTTTTTCGAATCTATCAAAGCGCGCCATGAAATCTTGCAGTTGATTATATACACTTTTTTCATAATCGCTTTCTCGTCCCATGAGCGCCTCCTTTAGCTTGATTCTCTAGGTTTATTTTACCAAAAATCAAGGTAATAAGCGAATCAGACGTAAGAAGACTACCGTCAAAATGACTGTGTATATCTTTGTGATTTTACTTAAGCAAGTGGATAAAAGTGCATTCAATCTTTAAAAAATAGGCTTTCGAAAAATAGTTACCCACATTTCGAGATTGAATGCTTCGATATCCACTTATTAACTCAAG
>NZ_JARGDP010000166.1 GCF_029210395.1 Petrocella sp. FN5
CCCTCGAGCCAAGGGTAGTTGTCACTCACCCTCAAATCGGGTATGATAAATACTCAAAGAAGAGGTGACAACTATGAGTTATAACAAGTACAGTAAAGAGTTGAAAGAAAGTGTAGTGTCAAGAATACTTGGCGGTGAAGAGTCTGTTTCAGATATAGGGAGAGATACAGGTATAAATCTAAACACCCTTTATAGATGGAGAGACAATGCCCAAAGAACAGGTCTATCTGCTACGACAAAGTATAAAAAAGCAGAAAACTGGCGAACAGAAGATAAGTTTTTGGTAGTAATTGAAACTGCCAATTTAAATGAAATAGAGTTTTCTGAATATTGTCGAAAGAAAGGCTTGTACCCAGAACAAGTTAAGGAATGGAAAGAAGCCTGTATGCAAGCCAATGGTGTATCTACAGAGAAAATATCAAAGGTTAATCAAGAACTGAAGCAAGAGAAAAAAGCAAATGAAAAGTTACAAAAAGAGCTTACAAGAAAAGAAAAAGCCTTGGCAGAAGCAGCAGCACTTTTGGTGCTAGGAAAAAAGGCCAATGCGATTTGGGGTCAGGACAACGAGGAAGACTAATTAGCGCCCAAGATCGTGAGAAAGCTGTTGAACTAATTAGTGAAGCTGTTAAATCAGGGGCAAGATTATTTAAGGCCTGTGAGAGGCTAGGGATCCATAAGCGAACCTATAACCGTTGGGTATTAGATGGAATAGTAGATCGAAGAACTACTTGTGTTAGACCAGAACCAAAGAATAAGCTAAGTAAAGAAGAAGAAAAGAAGGTACTTGATGTCGTTAACACAGAAGAATTTAGTAGTTTAGCCCCAAGCCAGATCGTACCGATATTGGCTGATAGAGGGACATACATAGCGTCAGAAAGTACAATCTATAACATATTAAAAAGAAACCAAGAATTAGAACATAGAGGTAGAAGTCGTAAACCTGAGAAGCGACCGATATCAATACATAAAGCTGATAAACCATGTCAAGTATGGACTTGGGATATAACCTATCTAAATGGACCAATTAAAGGGCAATATTACTACTTATATTTAATACTAGATATGTTTAGTCGGAAAATAGTTGGATGGGAAATATGGAAAGAAGAATCAGCAAACCATGCTAGTGAGTTAATCACAAAGGCATATGTTCAAGAGAAGATTGCTTTGAATATAAGGCCATTGGTACTACATTCAGATAATGGAAGTCCAATGAAAGGCGCCACGATGCTTGAGACGCTCTACAACTTAGGTATAATACCATCACGAAGCAGACCAAGAGTAAGCAATGATAATCCGTATTCAGAAAGTTTATTCAAGACATTGAAGTATAGACCGAACTACCAGCCAAAAGGATTTGATACTATTGGTGAGGCGAGGTTGTGGGTACAACAATTTGTAAAATGGTACAACTATGAACATAAGCATAGCGGCTTGAAATTCATAAGTCCGAATGAACGTCATTTAGGGTTAGATAAAGAGATATTTGCAAAAAGAACTAAGGTCTATGAAGAAGCTAAATCTAGGAATCCAGAACGTTGGGCTGGATCAATAAGAAACTGGAAATTAAACGATGAAGTATGGTTGAATCCAGAAAGAAATCAGGCAACAGAAGATGGAAAAGCACACGAAGCTGCTGCATCTTAGGTAACTATAAAATATGGGCGGTGTGACAACTAGCCAAAAAATTTCCG
>NZ_JARGDP010000167.1 GCF_029210395.1 Petrocella sp. FN5
CGATTAGGGACGGTCTAGATGAATTACTCCTAATCAAAACTAAGAACAAAAAAAGACAAGCGCACAGTTCACATACGCTTGCCTTATAACACTATATCTTATAAACACTTAAATCTTCACTAAAGCCTGCCGTTATACCTTTAAACGTACTAATGTTTCCACTTAGATTGTGAATCTGTTCTGTATAATTAGTGACATTCGCGCTCACCTGCTGTGCGGATGCGGAATTTTCTTCTGCAATGGCCGCAAGTGACTCCATGTTTGTAAACACTTTTGCAATTGCTTCTGTCTCTGTCTCTAGTTTCTTTGATGTTTCAACCATTTTATTAGCCACTTCTTGTATGGTTTCTTTAGCTACTCCTGAAGCACTAACCGCATGTGATAATTTTTCATTCTCGTCTTCAAGACTTGAATATTGATGATCCACATCTGTAACCATCTGACCAATCTCACTTACAAAATCTCCAAGCCTACTGTTTATCTTACCTACAGCATCATTGGTTGCTTCTGACAACTTGCGCACTTCTTCAGCTACAACTGCAAAACCTTTTCCTGCCTCACCAGCTCTTGCAGCTTCGATGGATGCATTCAGTGCTAATAAATTAGTCTGTTGTGATATAGCTGATACCAAAGATACGATGTTGGTAATCCCTTGAGCATTATCTTTTAATTTCAAGCCATTTTCTTTTACTTTTTCAAAATGTTTCAAAATAATTTGAATCTCATGGGCTGTTTTTTCAACATGATCAAAACTATCTTCTATTTTCCTGACCGAAACCTCTAACTCATCTTTATTCTCATTTTCCTCATGAGCAATACGTTTAACCTCATTGATGTTATCATTGAGCATATAAATTGAGCTTTCAGTCTCCTCAGCTTGACTGGTCGCTGCATAGGCAAGTTGTTCCACCACATCACCAATCTCATCTGAAGTGAATGCCATACTTTTTGATATTTCATCCATGGTTTTACTGAAAATAGACATCTCATCGACAATACCGTTATAACCTTGAAAATCGATTTTTAAACCATCTTTATACGCTTCAATCTGTTTTAATAGATCTTCATATTGATCTTTGGAAGATACAATATATTTTTTGCTATATGTTTTTTGTTGCATCTCTGAAAGGCTCCTATTTAGCAAGTTTAAAGGCTTATTTAACCATTTTGCATTTACTAATGAAGCCAACCCTGATAATAATGTAAAACCAACAACACCACTTAGTCCAATGACTTCTGGTGCAAAAAGACTTATAATCGTTCCTAAAACAGCTACCATCAACATCGTTGCCAGACTTATTTTTAGGGATATATCTTTAATGAATCCAAATGATAATAATCGATTGAGTGTATAATTATGAATCACTTCAACAGGGTATTCGAATTCAATTTCCAGTGTAAGTTCGGTATCACTTCGTCCCATCTCAACCATGGTAAAGTTCTCTTTAAAATACGATTTGACACCTTCCATAAGGCCCAGGAAATAATCAAACATACCTCTTTTAGAACTATATTTAAACTGTACTTTATTGGTGCCTATCACGGTCATGTCAAGAGCCGGTGGCTTTGCACCTGAGAATCTTTTCATTACAATCACATGTAGGTCATTCATTGAATTTAAGAATTGATACGCATTATCCCTTCTGAAAAATCCTGGATAATCTGTCTTAAATGTAATTAA
>NZ_JARGDP010000168.1 GCF_029210395.1 Petrocella sp. FN5
ATCCATGTGGAAAAAGTCGGCGGGCTACATCCATGTAGCCTTGCTTATGCAACCAATCTACTCCAGGAACTTCATACTTGGATTCGCAGTAAAACCTGGTAATGTACACGATAGTAGTTTTTTTAATGAAGTTTATAACAATGTTATAAAAATGTTCAAAAATGATATGAAAATAGTGGCCGTTGACGCTGGCTATATAACTCCACATATATGTAAATCTATACTAGATGATCAATTGTTGCCGTCAATACCCTACAAAAGTCCGATGACAAAAAAGGGCTTTATGAAAAAGCACCAGTATGTTAATGACGAATACTATGACTATTATATCTGTGAAAAAAATGAATTGCTTATGTACAGCACTACGAATAGAGACGGTTATCGAGAATATAAATCAGACGCTGAAAAATGTAAAATTGTTCAATCCTAGATCAGTGCACGATTAGCATGAATCAGCAAAAAGTCATAACAAGACATGTTTGGCAAGATTATGTTGATGAGGCACAACATCTTAGAAAAGTTAATACTATTAAAGGTGCTTATAAAAGACGAAAAGAAACAATTGAAAGAGTCTATGCAGATGGAAAAGAAAAGCATGGCTTAAGATATACACAATTACGTGGCATAACAAACGTTATAACAGAGATAACGCTTAAGTATGCTGCAATGAATTTGAAAAAGCTAGGAAAACTGAAATGGATATGGGCCTAATATAGGCTTTTTTTGTCAAATGGAGTAACCCTTCAGATATAATCATGTACTTATTATTAAACAAAAAAATAAACCACCATTATAATTATTAATGGCGGTTTATCTACAGTCTGCAAAAAGATTAACTTATATGTTAATCTTTTTGTGATTATAGGAGATAGTAGCTACATTCAACGTAAATAAAACGATTTTTATTAACTGTCGATAATTACAAAACTTTGCAAAAACTTACTACAAGAGACTTTACGTATACGGTAAACCATGAGTACTCGCTTTAATTCAAGCCACCAATACGGCGGCTGATTTATGGTTTTGCTTTTGCAGTTTTATTCAAACAAATGGCCGGAAGTTCATCAGACCAGGGAAGTAACTTATCAAGAAACAATCTATCCTTTTGATCTTGTTTGTCTTTTAGCACTTCTAACAGATATTCTAGGTACCTATAAGGATTTAGATTATTAGCTTTTGCTGTTTCTGTAATACTGTAAATGATTGCACTTGACTTGGCACCGTCGATTGTATCAATGAGTTTCCATGTGTGTTTATGTAGGCAAAAGGTACGCAATGCACCTTCTGTAGCGTTATTATCCATAGGTACTTCACCATCATCAAGAAACACTTTTAAGCTTTCTTCATGATTTAAACAATAATCGATACCTTCCCTGGTTTTCCCTTTAGATAGCCCATTGTTACTTTTTATATTTCGTGCCCACAGGAAAAAGGCCTCAACAAGTGGCTTGACGGTCAGTTGCCTCAAATGATACCGCTCTAATGGTTCGAGTTGTGACAGCTCATTATCCTGATGATATATGGCGCCTATCTGTTTAAGTGCCTGGTAGGCAATCGTTTCCTTGCCTTCCGTTTTCTTTGTTTGAGGTAAGGCTTTAATAGCATCTGAAAAGCGTCGTCTGCTATGAGCATTATTCGAGTACTAAGATAAGGCA
>NZ_JARGDP010000169.1 GCF_029210395.1 Petrocella sp. FN5
GTCCCTGTAATATAGTGCTATAGGGATTAACAAGTAAAAACCCGAACATTAGCAGTATAATGTTTGTAGAGGGATTATATTCGTAACTGTCCCTGGGAAGCTAACGCTATACCTCTCCTCGGGTTAGAATATCTATCTGTAAAAGCATTTGCTATTGGGCTAATTGGGTCTTTATACTCGTGTCATGTGCAGGGCTGCAATCTTTTATGACGATGGGTGGTTAATCCCTTACTTTTTATAAGGTGGTGTTTTTATGACTCTTATCATCGGTGTTGACGTCGCAAAGTTCTTCTCATCTTACACAATACTTGACTCCAATGGCTCTTGCGTAATACCAACTTTTGATTCAAACAATGATATAAAAGGATTAGAAGATGTTTTGGAGAAAATAAAGAAAGCAGCCAATGGTTCCAAAGATAATCATGTCCTCATTATGGAATCCACCGGCTACTTTTCGAATCGACTCCGAGACTACTTCACGTCACATGAGCTAAACGTCTTAGAGATCAATCCTCTTATATCTAATTCTATCAGAAATATCTCTGTTAGAAAAGTTAAGAATGATCATGCTGATTCCTATGACTTAGCAAACTTATACCTTACAGGTAAACTTAACAAGCTCATCCAAAAAAAGTTAACGGAATGCATACCATTATCACAAGACTATATGCGTCTTAGGGTTCTGACAAGAGCAAGACAGAAGCTTTCCAAACAGAGGACAACACAAGTAATGCAGCTTGTTGCAGATGTGGAGCAAGTGCTTCCAACCTATAAGAAACTCTTTAAAGACATGGCATGTAAGTCCTCATTGGCAACGCTTGAACTTATATGTAAGCCAGAGATGATTACGTATGATAGCTTTTATTCTACTCTAAAGGTAATCACACCTTGCCGTGGGCAGGCATACTTCACAAAATATTATGACAAGCTTATTGACATTCTTGATGATGCCAAGATTATCGGAAGAAAGGTGGAAACTTTTTTTATTACCATTAAGATACATGTCTCGCTTATACTTGAATACGATAAATATTTGGCTCAACTTGAAGAGCAGATACATGAACTTTCACAAGATCTTGACAGTGTTAGATTACTAAAAAGTATTCCAGGAATAGGAGGCAACATAGCACCAGCAATAGCCAGTGAAATAGGAGACATCTCCAGATTCAAGAATGTTAAGGCATTAGTCGCTTTCTGCGGATTAGATCCTGGCGTCAAACAGTCAGGCCAGTATAACCGTTTGCATAATAAGATAAGTAAACGGGGTGCACCTGAGCTTAGAAGAGCTCTTTACATGGCCGCAATGTTATCAATCACAAAAATGAAAAATGGTCATTATCGAAACAAAGTATTATACGATTACTATCAGGAGCTTATACTCAAAAAACCAAGAAAGGTAGCACTTGGTGCTATTATGCATAAGCTTGTAAGAATTATATTTTCAGTGTTAAAGAACCAACAAGAGTTCATCATGATTACACCTGAACAACAACGTAAGTTATACCAAAACAACCTAAGCATTGCAATTTAAGTTGAACAATGAATGAGATAATTGGGGAAATGTTCAGTGATTTCAGTGGGCTTGGTTTAGCTGTGCTAAAATTTATTCGATAAAAACTGTTACTGAACTTGACAAAAGTTAGCTAAACC
>NZ_JARGDP010000017.1 GCF_029210395.1 Petrocella sp. FN5
TAACTTACGCCCCCCCTTAGGATTAAAGTCTAAAACTAAGTTTCACAAATCAGCCTATGATATATAGATTCCGTTGAAACATTCGGAACTATATATTATAGTCTGAAATTCAACTAAGTAGCTTTACCCTTTAATCCTCAAAAAGATTAAAGTCTAAAACTAAGTTTCACAAATCAGCCTATGATATATAGATTCCGTTGAAACATTCGGAACTATATATCATAGTCTGAAGTTCAACTAAGTAGCTTTACCCTTTAATCCTCCCAAAAGATAAAATTAATAAAAAGTACTTTGTAAGCCAATTGCTGTAGATGCAGATGGCGTGCAAAGTACTTTTTATTATTTTGCGAAACAGATTTCATAGATTTTTGAGGAAACGAACCATAATATATTGACATATGAGCGCCATCTGTTATAATTATGCTATTACATACGAATAAATCGTTGAAGAGACGAGTAAGATGAAGCACGGATTAACAGAGAGAAAATCATGGTTGAGAGATTTTTATTCCTATTCATTTGAAGACTACCTCTGAGAGATTCTAATACAATCCGTTGACTACGTTATCGTCGAATGAAGTGATAGGAAACTATTATTAGGGTGGAACCGCGGGTTGACTCGTCCCTTGCTAATGCAAGCGATGGGTCTTTTTTATTTCATAAAATTAGGAGGAAAAAAATGATTATTACATTAAAAGATGGTAATACATTAGAGTTTGAACAAAAAGTAAGTGTACTGGATATAGCAAAAACCATTAGCGAAGGTTTAGCAAGACAAGCCTTGGTCGGTGAGGTTAATGGTGATATAGCGGACTTAAGAGATGAAGTAAGTGAAGATGCTCATGTCAATATACTTACCTTTAATGACAAAGCCGGTAAAAAAGCTTTTTGGCATTCAGCATCACATTTACTGGCTCATGCTGTAAAAAGACTGTACCCAGAAACCAAACTGGCCATAGGTCCGGCAATTGACAATGGATACTACTATGATCTGGACCGTGAGACACCTTTTTCAGTGGAAGAATTGGCACTCATTGAAGGCGAGATGAAGAAAATCGCATCTGAGAACTTGGAAATCACCAGATTCGAATTACCGAGAGAAGCGGCTATTGAACTCATGAAGGAGAAATCCGAAGACTATAAAGTTGAGTTGATTCAGGATTTGCCGGAGGATGCTAAGATTTCTTTTTACCAACAAGGTGATTTTGTTGATTTGTGCGCGGGCCCTCATATTATTAGAACCAAAGATATCAAAGCTTTTAAGTTGACCAGTGTTGCAGGTGCCTATTGGCGTGGCTCAGAAGATAACAAGATGCTGACTAGAATCTATGGTACAGCATTTCCAAAAGCGAAGGATCTAAAGGAATATCTGGATATGCTTGAAGAGGCTAAGAAAAGAGACCATCGTAAACTGGGCAAAGAACTTGAGCTGTTCACCATGTATGATGAAGGACCGGGATTCCCGGTATTCTTGAACAAAGGTATTATTCTTAAGGACCTATTGATTAAATACTGGAAAGAAATACACAAGAAGAACGGTTATGAAGAAGTGTCAACACCGATTATCCTAAACAAAAGTCTATGGGAAACTTCAGGGCATTGGGATCATTATAGGGATAATATGTATACAACACAAATAGATGATGAAGATTTTGCGGTTAAGCCGATGAACTGTCCCGGAGGCATGCTGGCTTTTAAGACAAAGCAGCATTCTTATAGAGATCTGCCTCTTAGAATGGGCGAATTAGGTCTGGTACATCGTCATGAAATGAGTGGCGCTCTACATGGTCTTATGCGTGTAAGAAGCTTCACTCAAGACGATGCCCATATTTTCATGACAAGATCACAGGTCACGGAAGAAATTATAAATGTTATTAATCTTATTGATGAAGTCTATGCCAAATTCGGTTTCAGTTATCATGTGGAACTATCCACAAAGCCGGAAGGTAGTATTGGCGTACAAGAAGATTGGGATATGGCAGAAGCATCCCTAAAAGAAGCCCTAGATCAAAAAGGTATGGAATATATTTTGAATGAAGGGGATGGGGCCTTCTATGGGCCTAAGATAGACTTTCATTTAAGAGACTGTATCGGACGTACTTGGCAATGTGGTACCATTCAGCTCGATTTCCAATTGCCTCAGAGATTTGAACTTGAGTATATTGAACATGACAACTCCAAGCAAAGACCCATTATGTTACACCGAGTTGTTTATGGATCTATCGAGCGCTTTATTGGAATCCTAATTGAACACTTTGCCGGAGCATTCCCATATTGGCTAGCACCGGTTCAGGTGAAGGTACTACCCATATCACCGGAATTTGATGATTACGCCCAAGAAGTCATGGACAAACTCGATGAACAGGGTGTTCGTGTAGAAGGTGACCTTAGAAACGAGCGTATTGGCTATAAGATACGAGAAGGTGGCATGGAGAAAATTCCATTCCTATTAATCGTAGGCGAGAATGAGCGAAACGCAAGATCCGTCTCCATACGACCCTTTGGTCAACAAAAAAATGACGAAATGTTCTTAGTAGACTTCATCGAAAAAGTCAAAGAACTATAAAAAAGTTAAAGTGTCAAACTCAGTCTGACACTTTAACCATAATAAAAAAATTAAAATCCTATAATAAATGTTGAGGTGATATAGTCACTTCAACATTTATTTTTATGTGTACTTTCAGAAGATTATAAATTGTATCGTCATATATTAAGCAAGGAAATCTAAATTTACTACAGTAAGCCAACATCGACCATGAAGTTCCTGGAAGCAGTGTGTGAGATGGAGCTTGTCAGCATGGATGCTGACCGTCGACTTTTGGTGCATGGATGCACCAACTGGAGACCGTAATCACACACACTGTGGAAGGGTTTTCATGGGACCCACCTATAAAAGCACATTCATTTTACCCTTAACCCCTAACTCTCTTAACCAAATCAACTGCAGTCTTATGAGCATCTTTAGCCATTTGTTCGGTATCGATTTTCTGTAGCTCGCCGTCAATAGAGACAATCTCCCCGGCAACAATAGTCATCTTCGTATATGAATGATTACCAAGACAAACAAGGGAAACCAAAGGATCGTGACAACCGGCATACTCAATCCCGGATAAATCAAAAAGATTAAGATCAGCAGCCATACCGGGCGCCAGATATCCAGTGTCGGTTCTTCCAAGAACCTGTGCGCCGCCTCTTGTAGATATTTTTAGAATATTATAGGCATCTAGACCTTCTGTACCGTACTTAAGATGATTGAGCAAATAAGCCCGTCTGACTTCTTCCCACATATTTGAGCCATCATTACTAGCACTTCCGTCTACCGCAATACTGATATTGGCACCGATATTATGAAGTTCAGAGGTTCTACAGATGCCACTATTAAGCTTCATATTACTGGAAGGGCAATGGGCAATACCGGAGCCATTAAGTCGATGTATTTCATGATCATCTAAGAATATGCCATGAGCATACCAAACATCTTTTCCAACCCAACCTAGATCTTCCATGAGTTCAAAAGGTCTACGTCCATACTTCTCAAGACAGAAGGCTTCTTCATCTAAGGTCTCAGCCAAATGGGTATGCATCATCACCTTGTGTTCTCTTGCAAGTAGAGCTGTATTTTTCATTAGGTCTGCTGTTACAGAAAAAGGCGAGCAAGGTGCCAGTGCAATTCTGGTCATAGCGTAGTCAGAAGGGTCATGATAAGTCTGAATCAGCCTAAGAGAATCTTCCAAAATAAGGGATTCTTCTTGAACAACCGTCATGGGCGGTAAGCCACCATGATCTCTTCCAAGAGACATAGAGCCTCTTGTGGCATGAAATCGCATGCCAATGTCTTTTGCCGCTTGAATCTGTTCATCAATTAAAGTGGAAGGCTGACCGTTTGGAAAAACATAATGATGATCGGCGGTCAAAGTGCAACCGGTGCGCAACAATTCCGAGAAGCCAACCATAGCACCATGGTACACAGCTGTTGGTGTTAGATGCTGCCAGAACTCATAAAGGCCAATTAACCAAGGGAAAAGAGGTTTTTCTTGTACTTCTTTAAGCCCTCTGAATAAGGTTTGATAAAGATGATGATGGGTGTTAACAAATCCGGGTAAAGCAACAAGACCTTCACAGTCAATGACTTTGGTATCCGTTGTTGAAGGGAGATTTACGCCGATAGCTGTGATAACACCATTAACAATAAGTAGGTCCTGATGCTCCAAGTGGTCTTCTTGATTATTAAACGTATAGATGTGGTCAATATTCTTTAATAATAATGATGACATGGGAACCTCCTTGATTAAAAAAACCACAAAAAACCTGCAGAAAGAAAACAGAGTATTTTTTGTGGTTAACTCAACACGTATTTTATTATTTAGATCATTTTGATTCTATAATCTTAAGATAATTATACAATAGTCTACGTTTTGATGCAATCAAATCTATATAATCTATGTCACCTTAGACCAACTTAGCTAGATTAAAGCATACGCTATTAAAAACTGGAAATCATCTCCATTTATAGGTAAATATGTAAAAATGGACAATAAAATCATCATAAACGAATAATATATGTACAAAATATACAAAAACCTCTTTACAATTAAAAATCTGTTCAGTATAATTAGGAGGTCATGTAAAGGGAGGCAATTATGCGATGTAGATTATTAATTGGTGGGGGCGATCAAGAATATAATAATCAATTGATTGAAAATCTGGTTCTTTCTAAAGAAAACCAGTTTGAGATGACAATGTTAAAAAAAGGGGATGGTCTAGAAGAATATCTGAATTTGAATCACTATGATCTCATTTTATGTAGCGAAGAATTAATGCCATTTGTTCAGGGTATAATATCAAAAGAAATGAAAGAACATATGATATTAATGGTAGAAGATCATACGGACTATAATCTTCATGGTTTGCACCATATTTTTAAATATCAAAGCGTTAAAAAAATAGAGTCAATTATAAAAGACCTGTTTCTTAAACGAACAACCAAAGAGTTGGTCAATAAAAAAAACAGTAATCTGAAATTAATAGGTTGCTATAGTCCGGCTGGAGGATCGGGTAATACAACAGTTGCCCAGATTATCGCAGCGTCCAAAGCCAAACTAGGCCATAAAGTACTTTTCTTAAGTCTGGAATCCTTTCCCAGTTATCATCTAAACTACCAAGACAGATCATCAGATAACTTATCGGACTATATGATGCATATCATGTCAAAAAACAATTGGATGATGGGGCTTGAGAAGATGAAGTCTGTGGATTCAATCTCAGGCATTCACTATCTGATGCCCGCTGTCAGCGAAGGTGACTTATCAAGTTTTGAACAGCATATATGGATTACTTGGATAGATTATATGATTGAAAAAAGTGATTATGATTATTTGGTTATAGATTTTGCCCAAGATTTTTTGGGAAAAACCCTTGAGCTTATAAAAAAATGTCATCATAGAGTTTTTAATGTTCGGGGTGACATTAAGGGTTATAAAAAGTGGCTGGTTTTTATGGAAGACCTAAAAAGACTGAGTGAGGATCAAATCCTAAAAGACAAGACCGTGGTGGTAAATAAAATATTGCCAACATCTGTATATGGTGCAGTAGAAGGTGATATAATACTTGATTTTGATGATACCCTAATAAGAGAAATTGGCCAAGGTAAAATACAACTTAATAATCAATCATCCACCTATCAAAAAATCGAAAGGTTGATGCGCAATGTTTAATCAAAAGACAATAAGTGATGACCACTACAAGCATTTATTAGGTGAAGTTCGTAATGAAATGGGATTAATGGATGATGTGCTGGATGATCAAGTGGAAATTATTATTGAAGAGATTTTGAAAAAAATGACACGGACAACCTATCTACCTCTTACAATGCGACTACATCTTAAAGAGAAAGCTTTTAATGCCTTAAGACGCTTGGATATTCTCCAACCCCTTGTAGACGACAAGAGTATAACTGAAATCATGGTTAATGGGGTTAAAGATATCTTCATCGAAAGAAATGGTCATGTGACTCGGTTGGATTATTCCTTTGAATCACAAGAGCAACTTGAAAACATTATTCAGATGATTGTATCAAAGGTAAATAGAGTTGTGAATGAGTCTTCACCTATTTGTGATGCTAGATTGGCAGATGGATCAAGAATCAACGTGGTACTACCGCCCATTGCCTTGAAAGGACCAACCTTAACCATTAGAAAATTTCCACAAAAACCTATTGATATGTCAGACCTTGTGAAATGGGGAAGTATTTCATCAGAAGTGGCTTTGGTACTTCAAACACTTGTAAAAGCCAAATACAATATATTTATTTGTGGAGGTACAGGCTCAGGTAAAACCACTTTTTTAAATGTGTTATCGAATGCAATACCCGATGATGAAAGAATTATTACCATAGAAGATTCAGCAGAACTGCAGATTAATAAAGTGTCAAATTTAGTTAGCTTAGAGACCAGAAATGCAAATGTTGAAGGGCGTGGTACAATTACCATTAAAGACCTAATCAAATCATCCCTTAGAATGCGACCGGATAGAATTGTTGTAGGTGAAGTTAGGGGACATGAAGCGCTGGATATGCTTCAGGCGATGAATACCGGTCATGATGGCTCATTGTCAACAGGACATGGTAATTCTACTATAGATATGTTAAGTCGCCTTGAGACCATGGTACTTACAGGATCAGCCATGCCCCTTGAAGCTATAAGACAACAGATTGCTTCAGCTATTGAGGTCATGGTACATTTGGGTCGACTAAGAGATAAATCAAGAAAGGTTTTGGAAGTTGTGGAGATTGTAACCTATAAAGATGGGCAGGTTGTTATGAATTCTCTCTATACATTTCAAGAAGATGGGCAATCAACTGATGAAGAAGTATCCGGTCAGCTAATTCGAAGTGGTAACCGACTACAAAATCGTGAAAAACTACTTTTATCCAATAGGAAGGAGTGTTTACCCATATGAGTCAGCAAGGTGATATCTTTTATAATAGAAGTGATTATACTAAAAAAGAATGGACCCTTCATATCTTGTGGGGAATCGCTTACTATTTTATTATGGGCATGATTTTTTTCAATCATCTTATGTTTGCAGGTATTGCATGTTTAGGTGTTTACTTTCATATAAAAGAACAAAAATCACTATCCGTCAAAAAAAGAAAATATATTTTAAGAGAGCAATTTCGTGAAGCAATGTATACCCTATCTTCATCCCTGTCAGCAGGAAGATCAGCAGAACAAGCCTTCATACAGACATTAGCAGATCTTCGAATTCTTTATGATCATCAAACGGATATCATCACAGAGTGGTCCCTTATAGTAAAAAAGCTTAACATGAACGAGACCATAGAATCTGCACTTGAGGATTTTGCAATGCGCGCTGGTGTAGAAGATATTCATAATTTTACCGGTGTTTTTATTATGGCCAAAAGAACGGGTGGTGATTTAATTAGAATCATTCGAGAGACAACCCATATGATCAATGAAAAAATAGAGATACAAAAAGAAATAGACTTACTGGTGGTCCAAAAGCAGTTTGAACAAAAAATTCTCTCATATATCATTCCGGGGATGATCTTGTTTTTTCAATTAACATCACCGGATTTTCTCAGCCCCTTGTATGAGACATTTATTGGTCGATTGGTAATGGTTTTTGCACTATTTCTATATCTACTCAGTCGTAAAATCGGAGAAAAAATTGTTACCATAGAGGTGTGATATGTACGAAGTCATAATAATATTTTTTTTGGGGATACATGTACTATATTTTGTCTATGCCAAGCGCACATTACAAGAGGGTGAAGATAGAACGGACTTTTTGTATATTCTTGGTGCGCCTATTTTAAGGCGTCTGTCCTTTGATAAAGTAAAAAGATTGCTGACAGATCAGGAGCTAGAGAAGTTGAGTAAGATATATAGACCGAAGGATTATGAACAAGGTGTTTGTCGATATCAAGGTAACCGAATTGGTTTGATAATGCTTGTACTTTTCCTTGGAGGGCTTTTTGCTTTAGCTATTGGACAAGACCATGAAACTTCAAGAGAGATGGACCCTATAATTGAACGACCCCCATATGACCAAGACCCGGTTGTGTATGATTTGAACTACTTTATAGAAGATGAGGAAAGCCTGGCCGGTCGTTTGCCCGTCAGAGTCGAACCTAAGTTACCGAACAGAGATATGGCGGTTGAGTTACTAAGCATCAACTTTTCTAAGTTAGAACCACTTATGCTAAAAGGGATGAACCCTAACGATGTGCATGAGGATCTATTTCTGCCCAAGAAACCATTTGGAGAAGAAGTTACAGTACGTTACACTTCACTTACGACAGACTACTTAAGCCATGAAGGGGTACTGAAAAGGGATGTCATGGTGCATTCAACACCCTACGAAGTTTCATTATTGGTGAATTTAGGTCTTGGAGAAGTGTCCATGGCTTATGTCTATGATTTTCGGATTAGGCTTAAAGAAACAAGCGCAAAAGAATTCGCAGAAACCATAGAAGACCATGTTGTAAGAACAGAGGACAGAATCATTCTACCGGTTACAACAGGAGAGAGCCAAATTCCGGTGCTCTGGTCAACACAAGAAGTAGGTATCTCTGGATTCAAAATTTTTTTAGTGGCAGTATTAATGGCAATTGTATTTTATATTTTAAAAAAGGGGGAGTTAGATCAGACGCTTATTTCTAGGAAAGAAGAGATTTTGTACGATTTTCCAACCGTGGTAAATAAACTGACCATGCTAATCAACGCTGGTATGACCTTTAGTAGCGCATGGCAAAAAATAGTAGCCGATCATCAGCAAAATAAGATGTCCAAAGGCATACTTTATGAAGAGATGATGTTGGTCAGTCAAGATATCAAAAATGGTATATCTGAGATTGAGGCATTGGAATGCTTTGGAAAAAGAACACAGTGCAAAGAGATTATTAGATTTGTTGCGGTCATCACTCAAAATCTGAAGCGGGGCAGTCAATCTATGACCATTGCCTTAAAACAACTTAGTAGGGAAGCATGGACCATTAGAACAACAACAGCACGAAGACTTGGTGAGAAGGCAAGTACCAAATTGCTATTGCCTATGGGTATTAGCTTAATTACAGTACTAATCATTGTTATGGTACCTACTTTCATGGCGATGAAAATATAGGAGGGTGTTATGCGAAAATTATTTTTTAAAGGTATGTGGTTAAAAAACAAGATGCAAGCAGCCATTAAAGACGAGCGTGGTATGGGGGTTATTGAGATTGCCATCATCATTCTCGTATTAATAGCTATTGGTTTTTTGTTCAAAGAAAAGATTATGCAATTGGTAAATGAACTACTGGATAAAATGAGCGTTGATGGAATAACGCCATAAGGCTTCAAAAGGTTTGAGTTATAGAAATGAGGGTGAGCCATTGATAGAAATCTATCCATTAGAAAAATGTATCTACTATCAAATAAAAATGTGTCAACACAATCAAATTTCAAGTCTGATACCTTTTGAGTATAGTTTTGAAGAGGACGACATAAAAATATACTGGAAACTTAAGGGCTTTGAAGCACTTCATAAAAAAGATAAAAATACATATATTTCAAAAAGAAAAATGGAAAAACTATTATTACATCTTAAAGGAGCCCTGACAGATTGCATGGATTACATGTTGGAGCCTTGTCAATTGAAGTTACAATGGGAAGCCATTTATGTTGACCAAAGTGACAACTATAGATTTATATATTTACCGGTCCGTAATGAGGAAGAAATGAACATAGCAATTAATCTAAAAGGGTTTTTAAGTCAGTTGCAACCGTATATTAATTTAGGTGATGAAGATGTGATGATAAAAATGCATCAATTACGTTTAAGTCTTGAAGCGGAGGATTTTAACCTGGATACCTTTATTCATGAAGCCTTGTCTTCAAGTATTGGATCATTATGATGAAGGTTTTAAGTAAGTATAGACCGGCAATCCTGATTTTGGCCGTCATGGTGTTTCATATACTATTGATTAATGGTTTTCTTATTGGACAAGAAGCCTATCAGGTCGGCCTATACAAAAGTATTGATAAAGTCCTAAATGATGGTCCCTATCACCTTGAAGGTGGAGGTACGCTTATATTGATAGACGCAAACATGGCAAAGCTGAGCAATGAATTATCCATTCACTTTGAGATAGATGGGCATCTTGATTTTAAGAATAAAAATCATGGGTTGCAAATATCATTAAAAGATGCTTTTGGATATGAAAAAGTACCCCTAGGTCGTTACCGAGGATTGGGAAATACACATTTAATCCAGTCTGAAGTAGGCGGTAGAGAAACAATGGATATAAGTGCATTCATCCATCAAATGACTTCTAATGAAGTGACAATAAATCAGATATGGGAAAGTGTTCAAAATGAAATAGAAGTCAACCGTTCATGGATTAAAGATAATCAAAAAAGCTATAATCCAATTAAAAGAGAAGTGGTAACCTATGCTTTAGATCTAGGTTCAATACTGACACAAACGATGATTGAAGAAATGAGCCATTTACTTGCGACATCATTTATGGTTGAAGAAGCTCAGATAAGCTATCATACAGACCAAAAGGGAAATCCAATAGCCTTGGAATTTGATATAAAAACACAACAAGTGCATTTGAAAATGTCAATAAGTATAAATAAGACCATATAGTGACTAAAGTCATCTAATTAAATGACCTAAGGTACTATCAAGTGGCCATAATGACCTGTAGAATTAGAAATAGGACGGGCATAAAGCCCGAAATATAAAAATCAAACCCACAGAACGAGGTTTGTAAAGGATGCATGGGAGAAATAGGCGTGAGCAATCACGTCTATTATTTTGCACCCACATAGATTGTTAAAATATTGTCTTCTTAAGAGGATTATGGTTTAATAAATATAGGACAAGGAGGTAGGTACAATGGAAGGCATTGAACTATATAAAAATTCATGGATTACATTTGTACTGATATTTTCTGCTGCTTATATGATTATCCTTGGTATTGTCATAAGAGTTAAGAGTCAAGGTGGCGCTATAGTCAGATGGTTTCTATGTATCGTTTTTGTCATGTGGTTATGGACTACATTTTATATTTTTGAGCGCTTGGCGCCCAGTGTAGAAATCAAATGGCTGATATCTTGTGTTGAATATATTGCCATCTGCTATCTTGGTTTTTTTGCATATATGTTTTCCAGATCCTATCGCGGCTTAAAGTCGCCGAGTAAATTAAAGCTAGCGGCATTACTTAGTCCACCGACTTTCTTCTACATAAGTGTTTTGACCAACCCCTTGCATCATCAGTTCTACCGTAGCTTTACAATACAAACAGAAATCTATGGCCCACTTTGTTGGGCTTTGATCTATACGACATTATTATACTATTTGGGTGGTGTCTATCATTTTATTAGAAAATCAAAGTACCGATCTATATACAGAAAGCGGCAAATGCTTTACTTTTCTGCAGCAATCATAGTGCCAATTACAATACATATACTAAATACCATTAAGCTCATAGATTTGGACTTCAATATTTCTTTAGTGGTCATGCCCTATTCACTTTTCTTAATCACCATATCCGTACTCAAGTATAAGTTTTTGGATATTCTGCCCCATGCCTTGTTAGATGTTGTTGAGTTTATTGATGATGGTTTTATGGTGATTAATGTGGATAATGATTTAGAGGATTATAATGCCTTGTTTTTTAACCGTTTTATTGACTTGAATCACTGTGAGAAAATGGAAGATGTGATTGATGTTTTTGCCAAAATCGTGGATGATTCAGAAGATCTAGATAATCTAATTCTTGCATTAAAGGTAGGTAAGAACGATTATATTAGTGGAGAAATAGCATTTAAGAAAAAGCAGTCCGACACCTATTTGAACATTCAATATACAACGAAAGCCATCAATGATCTTTATGGATCCAAGATTGCAACCATCATTACCTTCCATGACATTACTGAGATTCAGAATCTGTACCTCGCCCTTGAGAACAAAAAAGAAGAATTAATGGAAGCAAAAAAAAGATTGGAAGACCATATCGCATCCATCCAGCAGTTGACCATAGAAAAGGAGCGTAACAAGCTCATGTCTGAGGTTCATGATACATTAGGACATTCAATGACGGAAGTGTTGGCACTTTTGGAAAAATGCGATTTAATACTTGATCAAAAGGATAATCAATTGCAATTTGAAGCGGTGCTTGAAGAGACAATAGAAAGAGCCAGGAAAGGTCTTGCAGAAATACGAAGTGCGGTCACAAGATTTAAAAAAATGGGGGTAGAAATATGATAAAAGTCATGTGCGTAGATGATCAATTATTACTAAAAGAAACCATGATTTACATGCTTAAACAAGATCCGGATATCGAGGCCATAGATGGAGGCAATGATGGCTATGAAGCATTAAATATTTGTGAAAGCTATCGACCTCATGTTATTTTAATGGATCTTAGAATGCCAAGGCTTGGCGGAATTGAAACGACAACAAAAATAAAAGCGCTATACCCATCCATAAAAATCATCATTTTAACAACCTTCGAAGATCAAAAAAGTATTTTTGACTCTATTGAACACGGCGCGGACGGTTACATTGTCAAAGACATTAAACCAGAGGAGCTTGTATTGGCCGTAAAAAGTGTACATCACAATCTATATGTGATGCACAAGAATGTGGTCAACATCGTAAAAGAAGAAATCATAGATGTGCATAGTAAAGAAAAAGATCAGCAAGAAACCTTAAAAAACTATGACTTAACACCAATGGAGATTAAAATTATAAAACTGATGGTCGATGGGAAAAGTAATAGGGAGATTGCCTACAGCCTGAAGTTCACAGAAGGAACCGTTAAGAATAAAGTGTCAAAAATACTGAGTAAGTTAGGACTAAAAGATAGAACACAAATCGCAGTCTTTGCTATTAAGCACAATCTTACATAGGGGAATAGTCATATGAGTAATGAGATTTTCTATGCAACATTTTACTATACTTTATCTGCGTTTATTTCAATTGCAATTAACGTAACCTTTTATTTAAAAGCAAGAAAAAGCAATCTGCTTTATATGTTTTTAAAAGCCCAAGGTCTAATGATTCTTTGGCTTCTAGCAAAAGTAATGACTAAAACAGTGATCAACGACGATGATGCATGGATATGGGTTGTCATCCAATACATTGGCGTTTGTTATTTTGGTGCAACTTTTTTTGAATTCACCTATTATTATAAAAAAACTAAAAAATTACCAAAGCTTATCAGAGCCCTAATATATGGTATACCAACCATTAACTATGTAATGGTCTTAACCAATAAATACCACTATCTTTTCTTCACATCGGTTACCATTTATCAGAACAGTTATGGATTTTGGTTTTATATTCACACAGCCTTCAACTACATAATGGTAGTCGGTTCCTATTATTTTTTGATTCGTACACTTATGGATAAAAAAGATGAGGTTTCATGGTTGCAGAGCGTCTTATTTAACGTAGGTCTTCTGTTACCAATTGTTGCCAATATTATTCACGTTTTTCGGTTAATAGAGATCGGATTTGACATTACTCCGATTATGTTCAACATCACCTTGTTGATTTTTGGGTATATTGCTCATCATTATCGGTTTTTAGATATTAAAATGGTAACAAGGTCGATGATTCTTGGGAACATACATGAAGGCATCATCATTATGGATAATGACAGAAGAATCATTGAAAAAAACAATATCATTGAGGAGATCACCCAAAGTCATGAAAAATTAAAGCTTATAGAAACAATAGATGAGTTCATTGAAATCGTTCGTCCCAAAATAGAAGATTTTGAAGACTTACATAAAGGTATCAGTCGATGCCTCGATGCCAATGAAAACCGATATACAACAGAATTCAGAATGCAAGTCCATAAGCACTGGCATTGCTATATTCTCAAGTTAGAAAAAATAATAGATCATTCAAAAGATACGATTGGCTATGTATTTAGAATTATTGATATCACAAAATATAATGAACTGCTCACAAGCTTAGAAGCTAAGAACAATGATCTTCAAATAGTCAATCGACAACTTTCTGACAATCTAACAATTACAAAACAATTGGCAGTTGCCAAGGAAAGAAACCGAATTTCTAAGGAGGTCCATGATATCTTAGGTCACTCAGTCACCTTGGTAATATCCCTTCTGGAAAGTTGTAAATATAATATAGGTAAAAACACAGATTTCCTCAAAGAAAAAACAACACAAAGTAAAGCCATCATTAGAGGTGGATTTTTTGAACTAAAAAAATCTATAAAGAGCCAGTCAAAGGATGTCATGGACCTTAATAGTCTTATTGACGATCTAGAAAGGTTAATTAATGATTATGAAAAATCAGGTGTGAATGTTGATTTTTACTACAAACGCACAGAATTCAAATTATCAATTAAAATATACGATGGCCTATATAGGATATGTCAAGAAGCGCTGACCAATGCTTTAAAACATGGGCATGCGAAAAATATAACCATTCGCATTAAGCATAAAGACAGGACAATGGATTTGGTTATTATTGATGATGGAATAGGATCTCTGAATGTAGTCAAAGGCAATGGACTAAAAGGTATGGAAATGAGGGTGGCTGATTTATCCGGATTATTATCCTTTGGCTCACCGGATGGTAAGGGCTTTAACATTCACGCAGTATTGCCGATATAAGAGTAGTGTATGAAGTCAGACCAAAGATAGGCAAAACCCTATAAGGCATAGTGACTAGTATAAGTAAATAGTACTAGGTGGTTACGGTTGTACTAGCATCTTATCTGTACTATAATTTAAATAGGCGAAATGGGAATCTATTCCAGTACATCAGTAATGCAAAACGGCAGCTACTGAAGTAAGAAGCGGATTAACGTTTATTGAGTTGGGGGAAAATATGAATATAGAATCTATAGAAAACTATCTGCAAAAAGTTCAATCTGTTCTCGGTTGTAAGATTACATTGGATCAAGAGGATAAAATTAGTGAGATCCACATCGTATCAGATTTAAGGCGAAGTCCGAAGCAAATCCTTCGTGATATTGAAGCCATCATGATTTCTGAATTCAATATTAATATAGACTATAAAAAAGTATCTATCGCCCAAATACAGAGCGGTTCTCTTAAGTTGGATCAAGATCCTAGACTCAAACTTAAGTTAATAGAGTATAACAATAATGGTTCCAATGTAATGGTTAAAGTTGCTTTGGAAAAGCAAGGTGAAATCTATGAAAGTGAGTTACTAGGTGTACAAACAGCCAATAATTTCAAAAGATTGATTGGCGCGGTGGTACTCAGGGCCGTTGAAAAGTATTGTGATGTCACCGATGTATTTGTTTTTGAAGATGTGAAAAAAGTGAACTTGGCCAACATGGAGGTGATGGTCGTTGCCATGACCTCTGTTTTTAATGGTTCTGAAGAGATATTCACAGGAACAGCCAAGATTCAAAACGACAGCAATGAAGCCATTGCTAGAGCCACCCTAGATGCAGTAAATCGACATGTTTTGCATCTGGATTTAATTTAATTATTAGCCGACTAAATCATAAAACAACAACTTTTTTATCTAGAGGAGCGGAATATAGCCTGCTATTCATAGTGGATATAGCAGAGATCATAAAAATGGAGGCTATATTTCAATGAAAAATATAAAAGTTAAAGCAATGGCTACTATCGTTAGTTTAGTATCATTTCTTCTTGCATCAGGTGCACTTTGGAGTGTGACTAAGTAATACAGTACAGCAAATGACAGAATGATTGGTTTAGTCGGCTTTTAATAATAATGGAGGCAACAATGAGTAAATTAAATGGCTTTATCTTAATACTATCAGGTTTTGCCCTTCTCATATATTTCTATATGTTTGGACAATATGAGTTCTCTTATGAGGGTTTAATTTTTTGGGGTCTCTTGGCGATTGTTTCTGAGACATTTGTAATTGTTTTGCCAAATGGTGCATCTACTTCTGTAGGCATGGCTATTTATTTAGCTACACTTATTACGATTAACCCTCTAGTAGCGATTTTGGTTTCGGCAATTGCTTTTATTTTTCGTTTACCAACGGTTGATGGAAAGCGTAAGCATGTTATCAATATGGGCTTAGGCATTACGACTTATAACATTGCTAGTCATACCATCTTTATTGGCATGATGGGTGTAACATATAATTATTTGATTCATCCAAATACTTCTTTTAATATGATAACAATCATAGCGCTTGTACTTCTAAGCCTGACAGAATTAATCAGTATCATATTTATTTCTTTGTATTTTCGCTTTGATGAATCTCCTAGAAATATTCAATTAATTAAAAGCTTTCTTGGTGCTTTACCTAGCACTTTGGCAATAGGTTCCTTAGGCATCTTGCTGGCTTTTGCAGAATTAAACTATGGTAAGGTGATTGTTGCTTTGTTTTTTATACCCCTGTTACTGGCAAGATATTCTTTTAAGTTATACTTTGATTCTCAAAAAATGAGCATGGAAACCATTCAAGCATTAAATGAGGCCTTGTTAATGCGAGATGCCTATACAAGTGGTCATGCCACAAGGGTGGAGCGGTATGCGGCTATATTGGCCAAAGCCTTAAAATATTCACCAAATGAGATGGAAAACCTTCAAAAAGCAGCCAAGCTCCATGATATTGGAAAGATAGGTATACCTGATGAGATTCTAAACAAAAGCGGTAAGTTATCTGAGGACGAATACACCAAAATCAAGGATCATTCAGCCATGGGTGCTCAGATTCTTAGTAACGTAGATGTCCTTAGAAAGATTTCAGAAGCTGTAAAATACCATCATGAAAGACCGGATGGCAAAGGTTATCCAGAAGGCCTTATCGGGGAAACCATTCCAAGAGATGCAGCCATACTATCTATAGCAGACACTTTTGATGCTATGACCACCGACCGACCTTATCGAAAGGCATTGACACTAGATGAGGCGGTTGAAGAATTAATTCTCTACCGTGGCACTCAGTTTAATGCCAGTCTTGTGGGTATTGTCTTAGAACATGTAGATGAGTTCAGAGTGATTCTTGAAGAGAGTCAAGAAGACCTATCGGATATTTATTATAATGAACCATTAAGTGAGGTCAGCGTATGATTGTTGAAAGCATTGTTCTCTCAATCCTAGTTGGTTGGATTCGAAAAGGTAAACTAAAGCATCTAGGCTTAATAGAGATTAAAGGCATATACCTGTTTTTTGTAGGTGGTATTTTTCAAGTACTACTCTTTACAATGGCGAATCAGGAAGGCAGTGGCATCGGACGTCTGTTCTATGACCATTTTTATATATTGCACTTGTTTACCTACATCATCATCATGGTGCCGATTTTCCTTAACTTGAAATGGCGAGGTCTGAATCTAATGGGCCTTGGCTCAATACTGAATTTCATACCAATTGCAGCCAACCAAGGTAAGATGCCGGTTGCACTCCCGGCACCCTACGCACCCAACTTTGATCTAGGTCATGTTTTACTCGAGTCCGGAACCAGATTTAAGATGTTATCGGATGTTATTTTCATTGGTCCGCCTTATCCTATGCCAAAGATCATGAGCATCGGTGATTTTTTAATCATGGCAGGTGTATTTTGGTTGATACAAAGTGCCATGATGCTAGAAAAAACCAATCATAGTAAAAGCAATAAAATAACAGGAAATGAATCCATATAAATAACCACAGGGTTATAATCAAAAGACCGACAGAAAAAAGTCAGGTCTTTTTAATTATTTTGTAATAAAGTATGGTGTAAGATATGTTAGAATAAGCTTTAAGTGAGGAGTGATAGCTTGTTAAAACTTTTAAGAATGATATCTTTGATTTTTGTGTTTCTTTTGGTTGGTTTTGGAACCAACTTATTTGTAATAAGAAATTTTGATGAGTCTTATTTAATGGTACCCAATATGACCATGGAACCAATTGAAAACCTAATGAAGGGTTTAAGTGAGGATGAGACCTTAGTCATCATTGAGAATATAAGGATCGAGCTTGACCACTATCCTAGATATGTAGATGATGTGGTATATGTACCAATCACTTTTGTAATGGAACACTTTAACGACGGTTTTTACTGGGATAATGAGGAAAAGATACTAACCTATACATCAATCAATGATGTCATACGTATGGAAACAGATGCCTTAACCTACTTTGTGAATAAAGAACCTATTTCTCTGGAGATACCGATTAGAGAATTAGTTCCGGACATACCTTTTATGCCCTTAGAATTGATGAAAAAATTTGCACATCATGATTTCTATTATGATGGAACCATAGATACGTTGACTATAGAAGACAAAAGTTTAGGTGGGACCTATGGTGTGGTTACGCCAAGTACACAGGAATATGGTATTATTCGTTCTTGGAAAGACAAGAAAAGTACAGTAGTCAAAAAAGCTGCAAGTGGTGAAGAAGTCAAGATTTTTGAGGATGATGGCATATGGCTTGAAGTACGAACAAAAGAAGGCTTGATCGGGTATATCCGTAAAGAAGAAGTGGGTGAAAAAAGACTAGTTGCAGGTGAACCCTTAGTTAGGGAAATCTATAACTATGACACAAGACCGACTTTTGATGGTGCATTGAATCTGGCATGGCATCAGGTTACCAACACGACGGCCAACCGCTATTTAGATGATGTATTAGAAGGCGTTCATGGATTAAATGTCATTTCTCCAACATGGTTTCACATAAAAGACTCAGAAGGGAACATTACCAATATTGCAGACTTAGATTATGTAAACAAAGCCCATGCTAGGGGTATACAAGTTTGGGCACTATTTTCAAATCAATTTGATCGTCAGTTGACCCACGAGGTCCTAAGCAGCACAAAAAAAAGAGAAAAAGTAATACGAGAGCTATTGGCTTTATCCGCGCTCTATAATCTAGATGGTATTAACGTAGATTTTGAAAATGTCGGACAAGCAGATGGACCCTATTTTATCCAGTTCATGAAAGAACTGACCCCTTATCTTAAAAACCAAGGCTTGGTGGTCTCAGTAGATATGTACGTACCCTCACAGTGGACAGCCCACTATGGCCGTAAAGAAGTGGGGGAGATTGTAGATTATGTCATGATTATGGCTTATGATGAGCATTGGTCCACCTCTCCAAATAGTGGTTCTGTTGCCAGTATTGGATTCGTAGAAAAAGGGATCACAGATACACTAAAAGAAGTACCAAAAGAGAAGACAGTACTTGGATTACCTTATTATACGAGGTTATGGACTGAAGAAGTAATAGATGGAGAAGTCAAAGTATCTTCAAGAGCTTTTGGTATGGATACTGCCTATCGAATTATGACGGAAGAAGGCGTAGAGTTCAGATGGCTAGAAGACATTAAGCAATACTATGGGGAATATGAAAAAGACGGTAAAACCTATAAGATGTGGCTAGAAGAAGAAAAATCAATTGAAGAGAAAGTGAAGTTGCTTTCTAAGCATGAATTAGTTGGTGTAGCAGGATGGAAGATAGGTTTAGAAAAAGAGGCCATATGGAATGTGCTTAGAAAACATTTAGTACCATAAATAAATCAAGCAACAAGTCAAAGTATTGGACGGGTTGCTTGAAAACATAGGCGGTCGGTATGAAGCGATTAAGGGCTATTTTGGAATGTATATTACTTCTTGGTATCGTGTACTTAATCTATGAGATTATGTATTTTGCATACAATTATATTATTTTTTACGGCTTGCATCAAGGGTGGGAAATGTTACATATTGAAGCGTATACACATCTAGGTGATATAGAAAGTATAACGCTAGAATACGTAAGAGACCATCCCTTGGAATATACCCTATTAAGTTGGCTTGTGGTTGCATCTTCATTTCTAATCGTTGCAGTTTTTTCCAAACAGAAATTAAGTCAAATATTTGCGCTTAGACAGATGAACATGAAAAATAGTTTGGCAAGTATGGTAACAGGCATCGGCTTAGTTTTTTTGATGAATGGCCTAATTAGATTCATTAGTGCGGCAACAGATATTGAGTTTTCATATTTAAGTTCTTCAACTTTTCGGGTCTATAATTTGTGGTTTCTCATGGTAATTGTAGGTATATTGACACCTATATTTGAAGAGCTATTCTTTAGAGGTGTGGTGCTAAGTAGGTTATCTTATGGATTCGGGCCTTTTATAAGTATAATATTGTCAAGTGTGGTCTTTTCACTCAGTCATATGAACCTCGTTCAAAGTATATATGTTTTTCCTGTAGGGCTGTTGGCGGCAATCCTCGTTTATAAAACAGGTTCCATTCTATCAGCAATTTGGCTACACACCCTATATAATATTTTGAACATTTACCTTGCTAAGATTAACTTTTTTCAGTACAATAGTGTACAGCTTTTAATCTTAATACTAATAGGAATAAGTCTACTTGGGGTTGGTTTATACCAATCGGAAGTACAAAATGCTATAGAAACGCCTTAATGGATTCATTTTTCCAGAAAGTATGTTATAATTATACAGGACAATAATCCGAATGAATAGAATACGGTGACCAATGGATACAAGAATTTTGCATATAACACCAGAAAATCAAATTGACCTAATCAGAGAAGCAGCAATGACCTTGAAAATTGGTGGTCTAGTTGCTTTTCCTACTGAAACGGTTTACGGGATTGGTGCGAATGCCTTAGATGCATCCATTGTCAGAAAAATATACGAAGCTAAAGGAAGACCTTCGGACAACCCATTAATAGTCCATATTGGTCATGCACAAGAGGTTGAAAAATATGTAACGGAGATTCCAGAAATAGCCAGACCCTTAATGGAAGCTTTTTGGCCCGGTCCATTAACGATGATCTTCAAGAAGAACCAAGTTATACCGTATGAGATTACAGGCGGTTTGGACACCGTAGCCATTCGAGTGCCGGCACATCCCCTTGCTAGGGAAATTATAAGGCAAACCGGTTTGCCTATTGCTGCGCCTAGCGCCAATATATCAGGAAAACCAAGCCCTACCATTGCAGCCCATGTTATAGAAGACTTAAAAGGTCGTATTGATATGATTGTTGATGGTGGTGACGCTAATATCGGTCTAGAATCAACCGTGTTGGACTTGACATCGGAGCCAGCTGTGATACTTAGACCGGGTGGGGTTACCAAAGCAATGATAGAAGCGATTGTAGGACCAGTGGTTCTAGATCCAAGAGACCTTGGACTATCGGTTGATGACATACCAAAAGCACCGGGAATGAAGTATAAGCATTATGCACCAAAAGGCAGATTGGTTATTTATTACGGCAGCAAAGAAAAAGCCATAGAGGCCATGAATGATTCAGTTCAAAAAAGCTTGAGTAATCATGAAAAAGTCGGAATTATTGCAACAAATGAAGACCGTGAGGCTTATAACTGTCCAACAATCTTAACGATTGGTTCAGAACATGATGCCCATGAAATTGCCTCTAACCTCTTTAAAGTATTAAGACAAATGGATGATTTAGGTATTGAAAAAATACTTACTCAAGCCTTTCATGAAAAAGAGATTGGTGTTGCTACTATGAATCGATTGTTAAAAGCTGCAAATAATGAACAACGCTTTGTTTAGAGGAGAGTATGCGAGTAATATGAAAGATTTAATGTTTGTTTGTACAGGTAATACCTGCAGGTCGCCAATAGCAGAAGGTTTAGCAAAAAAAATAATGGGTAATAACAAGGCGATTATATGCTCTCGGGGTATTTCCGTCAACTTAGAAGAGCCTGCGAATATGAATGCTGTAAAAGCCATGGAAAAAAAACATATTTCGCTTAAGAACCATAAGTCAAAAAGGTTTGATCCTAAAGAAGTAACAGAGAATATGCTTATATTGACGATGACGACCAGACATGAGACATATTTAAAATACCACTATCCGATGTTGGAAGATAAAGTATATGCCTTGTTGCCATATATACAAATGACAGGTGATGTAAAAGACCCCTATGGTTTGGGTCAAGAGGTATATGATCAGTGCGCCGACCAATTAGAGACTGCCATCAGTAAGCTGATGGACCAATTAAGAGCATAATACAGCAGTCGTGTCAAAGAGCACGATATACAAGGAGGAAAAAGATGATAGCAATAGGTTGCGATCATGGCGGTTACGCCCTCAAGCAGGAAATCATTCAGGCATTTGATTCAAAAGGTATTTCCTATATAGATTTTGGGACCCATGACGAAGAAGCAGTGGATTACCCGGATTATGCAAAACAGGTTTGCAGGTATGTATTAGAGCATGAAAAAGCTCAAGGTATATTGATATGTGGAACAGGTATCGGTATTTCCATAGCGGCCAATAGGCATAAGGGTATAAGAGCTGCACTATGTCATGATTGTTTTTCCGCTGAAGCGACCAAACTTCATAACAGCGCAAATGTTTTGTGCCTTGGAGGACGGGTTGTAGGACCCGGACTGGCCTTGAAAATTGTGGATACATTTATTAACACGGATTTTTCTAATGAGGAACGCCACAGAAGACGTGTAGAGAAAATAGAAGATTAGATGCTAAACAAACAAAAGATGATCCTATAGGAGGGCAAAAATGTCAAATGTATTTGTAATGGACCATCCACTTATTCAACACAAAGTGGGTGTCCTAAGAAGAGAAGAAACGGGTTCCAAAGAATTTAGAGAACTGGTTAATGAAATAGCCATGCTTATGTGCTATGAGGCGACAAGAAACCTTCCTTTACGTGACGAAATCGTTCAGACGCCTGTTGCAGAGGCAACGGTTAAACAAATAGCAGGCAAGAACCTTGGTATTGTGCCGATATTAAGAGCGGGACTTGGCATGGTAGATGGTATGTTAACCTTGGTTCCGACAGCAAAAGTTGGTCACATTGGCTTGTACCGTGACCCGGAGACCCTTAATCCAGTTGAGTATTATTGTAAGTTACCTTATGATGCTGCAGAACGAGATATATTTGTACTTGACCCTATGTTAGCAACCGGTGGATCAGCTGTATCGGCCATACAATTCATTAAAGACAAAGGCGTTAGTCGTATCCACTTCATGTGCTTAATCGCAGCACCGGAAGGTGTAAAAAAAGTGCAAGAGGCCCATCCGGATGTAGACATATATATTGCTGCACTTGATGAGCGGCTAAATGACCATGGTTATATCATTCCTGGACTTGGAGATGCTGGAGACCGTTTATATGGAACGAAATAAGTTATATAGAAGTCGGAAAATTTGGAGATGATGGAATAATGGAATTTCTTAGAAACTTGAATATCAATATCATCTATATCATAGCCTTCTCTTTGGCCTTTGGTATTACGGTGTTAGTAACACCCTTTAGTAAAAAGTTGGCCATAAAAGTCGGTGCCATCGATCATCCCAAAGCATTAGGTGTCCATGATAAGCCGATGCCACTTGCAGGCGGATCAGCAATTGTGACCGGTTTCATTTTTACATCCCTTTTAATAGCACCATTAGTTGGTGGTTTTATCTCGATGGAATTTTTCGGACTCATCATAGGAAGCATCATTATAACCATTGTTGGCTTCTTAGATGATATCTATCAGCTTAGCCCCAAGCTTAGAATATTTTTTCAGATTTTGGCAGCTTTAATTGTCGTTTTTTCGGGAACCAGTATTGAGATTCTATCATGGCCATGGGCCAATGGCGGTGTCATACAAGTAGGTTCAATAGGCAATGTCCTAACGGTACTATGGATCGTCGGACTAACCAATGCGGTAAACTTTCTTGACGGATTGGATGGTCTTGCAACAGGCGTGGCATCCATAGCATCACTGAGCTTTATGATTATATCTTTTATTTTTGGACCCCCGGTTATTGTTGTTTTGGCAGCCGCACTTGCAGGCTCCTGCTTAGGATTTTTGCCTCACAATTTTAACCCTGCCAAGATTTTTATGGGTGATACCGGATCTACTTTTTTAGGTTTTACATTGGCCGTCATTTCTATTCAAGGTTTAACAAAAAGCTATACAGTGGTTACCGTCATTGTTGGGGCTATCGTTCTGGGATTACCCATATTTGACACATCATTTGCTATTATACGACGATTGGTTAATAAGCAATCCATATACAAAGGTGACCGCGGCCATTTGCATCACAGACTTGTGGACAAAGGTATCAGTCATAAAAGAGCGGTCTTAACCATGTATGGCGTTAGTGGTTGCTTTGGTATAGCGGGTATTCTCTTTGCCTTAAAAGATTTTTTCTTGGCCTCTTTGATTATTGGCATTATCATGTTTGTGTGGTTAGGGGATATCTTATATACCAACTATCAGAATAAAAAGATTAAAAGTGATTAATTACATATAGAAGCATCGGAGGAAAACCATGAAAGTTATGAGCATATTTGGTACAAGACCGGAAGCCATTAAGATGGGACCGGTTGTAAAAGCCTTGGAAAAAGAAGAAGGCATAGAGAGTATTGTATGTGTAACAGCGCAACACAGAGAGATGCTAGATCAGGTACTTGAAGTGTTTGATATAAAACCGGACTATGATTTGGATATTATGAAGCAACATCAGACATTAACAGACATTACCACAAGGGCCATCAAAGGTCTTGAAAAAATCATGGGAGAAGCCAAACCGGATGTGGTGCTTGTTCATGGTGATACAACCACGACATTTGCAGGTGCACTAGCAGCCTTCTACCATCAAATCGCAGTAGGTCATGTGGAAGCAGGACTTCGAACCTATGACAAATATCAACCTTTTCCTGAAGAAATGAATAGAAAACTGACCGGTAGTATTGCAGACTATCACTTTGCACCAACCGAAACGGCTAAAAAACATCTGATCCTTGAAAATGTTGAAGAAGCCCGTATCGTTGTTACAGGCAATACAGTTATTGATGCCCTATCATCCACCATCAATGGTGCCTATCATTTTACTGTGGATGCACTAAATCATATTGATTATAAGCACAAAAAAATAATCGTCATGACGGCCCATAGACGAGAAAATCTAGGGCAACCCTTAGAAAACATATGTGAAGCCGTTTTAGAGGTTGTTAACCTTAGACCGGATGTTGAAGTGGTCTATGCGGTGCATCTTAATCCGAAGGTTATGGATGTGGCCAATCGTATATTAGGTCATCATAATCGCATCCATCTTTTACCGCCACTCGAGTTAAAAGACATGCACAACCTGCTAGCAAGATCCTATCTGGTATTAACAGATTCCGGTGGTTTACAAGAAGAAGTACCTTCCTTAGGCAAACCGGTACTTGTTCTTAGAGATGTAACAGAGAGACCGGAAGGTGTAGAAGCGGGCACGCTTAAGCTTGTGGGAACGGATAAAACAAAGATTATAAATACAACCATAGAATTATTAAAGGATACAAACAGTTATAATAAAATGTCAAAAGCCGCCAATCCATATGGAGACGGGCATGCATCAGAACGCATAGTAGCATGGTTAAAAGCCAATCACAAGTAAATAGAGCTTGCAAAATAGATAAAATATCGTGAAAACCATAACAATTATTGGTGAATCTTGTGAATATATATTTACATTCGTCTTAATTACAGGTATAATACTATCTTGTAGAAGGGTTGTGAGAAGTCATGAAATTTGATTATCTAAAGAATTTGGCCCTTGTCAGTCAGATTGGTCTATTAATGGCAATACCTATCTTTCTTTGTATCTTTATAGGACACTGGATAGATGGGAAGCTTGGAACCAATGGATTATTCCTGATTATATTCTTAATCCTTGGTGTTTTAGCAGCCTTTCGAAACCTGTTCGTTACCGTACTTAGTAGAGTTGATTCGGGAAAGAAGGGTTCTAAGCATGACAGAAAATAAGTCGATTGTGTGGTCTCTTTCCTGGAAAGTATTGATCATATTATGTATTACTTTTGGCGTAGGCGTTCTGTTGGTAGACGATATAGCTACCTATGCAAGAGGGATATTACTGGGTGGCTCGGTCACCTTGTTAAAAATTAAACTATTAGAAATCACATTGAAAAGAGCAATAAAGAAACCACCTAGTGCAGCTAAGAGTTATATGAGTGTGCATTACATGTTACGCTATGTGGTTACATTTATCGTTCTTTTTGTGGGTATAGCCATACCTAATGTAAGTGGTGTGGCGGTTATTCTAGCACTTTTAAGTTTGAAGTTAGCGGCTTATTGGCAAGGTGCCCTTGAACCAAAGGTGCCGGTTGATGGCTCTATTGAATTCTTAGAGTGGGAGGATGATGAAGAAACTGACTTTTAAGTCTAAGTAGTCTCAAATGTCTAGCAAAAGGAGATGATCACAGATGGATTTTAGCATTCATGTTGCCAAAGTAGTCCGTATCGGCAGCTTTGAGCTCTGGATCACAGAATCAATGATTAACTCATGGATCATTTGTGGCGTCCTAATTTTAATTGCCTTGATTGTAAGAAATGCAATTAAAAACCCCAAAAAAGTACCTGAAGGCGTTCAAAATGTTGTCGAATTTCTAGTGGATACACTGGATAACTTTGCCGAAACGACTATGGGCAAGCACGGCAGAAAATTTGGATCCTTCTACGGTTCTATGATTATTTACATACTATTATGTAATATATCGGGGTTGTTTTTAGGACCAAACATTGGCGCACCACCAGCTGGAGAGCCAAAAGTATTAATTGATTTCATGAGACCCCCAACCGCTGACTTTGCACTAACATTTGCATTGGCCATGATTACGTTCACCATGGTCCAAGGTTTTGCCATCAAGGAAAAAGGTACTTTTTCTTGGTTAAAAGGCTTAACCGAACCCTTGTGGCCTTTAACGCCACTTAATGTTATTGGAGAGTTGGCCAACCCAATATCCCTTAGTTTTCGTCTTTTTGGTAACATATTAGGTGGAACAATTATCATGGGATTGTATTATAATCTACCCTGGTTTGCACTAATCGGCATTCCTGTAGCCTTACATGCGTATTTTGACATATTTGCAGGTGTGTTACAGGCTTTCATATTTGTTATGCTGAGCATGACATTTGTTGCCAGTGCGATGGATTAGAATGGTCACATTCAGTAAAGTGAGGTGAAAAAATGGATGGCCTTTTTGAAATGATTCTTAATTTTCTAAATAACACAGACAGATTTGCTTTGATTTTATCAGGTTCGGCAATTGCAGCCGGTTTGGCTATGGGCGCAGGTATCGGTCCTGGTATTGGTCAAGGTTTTGCAGCAGGAAAAGCGGCTGAAGCGGTTGGAAACAATCCGGAAGGTGGTAGACAAGCAACCATCGTCATGCTACTTGGCGCAGCTGTAGCTGAGACTTCAGGGATATTTGCACTGGTTATTGCCATCATCATGTTGTTTGCCAATCCATTGGTTGGCAGAGAAGGAACAGCGGTTGTTCTAGCAGCAAGCGCTATTGGAGCAGGACTTGCCATGATTGCAGGTATCGGACCGGGTATCGGTCAAGGTTATGCAGCAGGTAAAGGCTCTGAGGCCGTTGGAAAACGTCCTAAGTTACAAAGTCAGATCATAAGAGCCATGTTGTTAGGTCAAGCAGTTGCTCAGACAACAGGTATATATGCACTGATTATTGCACTAATTTTATTGTTCGTTAACATTTTCTTCTAGGAATAGTAAATAGAAGAAGTCAATTTATAACAAAAATCATAAACTTATTGAATATAAGGAGGATTTAAAAATGTCAGATGTAAATCAAATCGATGGAAAAGCGTTAATATTAGCAAGTTCAGCAATCGGAGCAGGTTTAGCTATGATCGCAGGTATAGGTCCTGGTATCGGTCAAGGTTTTGCAGCAGGTAAAGGTGCAGAAGCGGTTGGACGTCAACCGGGTGCCCAATCCGATATTATCAGAACCATGTTACTTGGTGCAGCGGTAGCGGAGACAACCGGTATCTATGGTCTTATCATTGCCATCATTTTATTGTTTGCGAACCCATTAATTACGAAATATATGGAATTAAGTCAATAATCCGGTATAACTTTTACCCTTTAACGAAAGGAGGAAAGGTGAATTGAATGGTTTAAATATGGTAATGCAAAATCTTTCGACTTCCTTACCACAACTTAATGCACTTCCAGAGCCTTATGTTATCTTTTTTACGGAACAAACCATTATTCAAGTCATAGCCCATATACTTACTGTATTGGTATTATTTTATGTACTTGGAAGGCTACTTTTCAAACCTGTAAGAAATATTTTGCAAAAAAGAAAAGAAGAGATTGCCGATGAATATAAGCGCATAGATGAAGATACAGAAGCATTGGCAGCCCTTAAGACGGATTATGAAAGCAAATTACAAAACATCCATCAAGAGGCAGAAAAAATACTTGCACATGCAAGAAAAAGAGCTATTGAACGCGAAGATGAGATTATAAAAGAAGCAAAAGATGAGGCAGATCGATTAATAAAAAGAGCTCACCTTGATATTGAGCGTGAGAAAGAGCAGAGCAAAGACGAGATGCGTCGTGAGATTATCGGTGTTGCAACTGTAATGGCAAGCAAATTTGTTGCAGCGTCCATCAATGATGAGTTAAAGAATCAACTTGTAGATGAAACCCTTGCAAGTATTGGAGAATCCTCATGGTTGAGTTAGTAGCAAAACGTTATGGTTCAGCAATCTTTCAGCTTGCCGAAGAAAAAGATGCTGTAGATGATTTGCAAAAGGATATTCTGTTAATTCAAGAAAGTTTTTTAGATGAGGGTTTGATTGAATTTCTAAGTCATCCCAAAGTTTCTATGACAGATAAGATCAAATTACTTGAAGACACATTAACAGATAAGATTGGCCAAGATCTATTAGGCCTTATGATTCTAATCTTAAAGAAGAACAGACAACAATACATCTCTGATATCTTGAAAGAAATTCTTGACATGATAGACACCTATCAAGGTAAAGTGAAGGCTTATATTGAGTCTGTGGATGAACTGAGCAGTGAGAAGAAAAAGCAGATTATCGATCAATTGGAAAAGTCAACAGACAAAAAGATCATTCCAGAATACAGAATTGACAAAACCCTTATAGGTGGCTTGTTCATTCGAATTGGAGATCGGGTTATTGATAACAGTATCAAAGGACATATGCATACAATGTCTAAGAAGCTGTTAGAGACTAAAATTAATTTTTCGTAGAAAGGCGGTGTGACCTCGGTATGAATTTGAAACCAGAAGAAATCAGCTCAGTGATCAAAGAGCAGATTAAACGCTACAAAACCGAATTAGAAGTTGCCGATGTAGGTACTGTAATTCAGGTTGCCGATGGTATTGCCCGTATACATGGCTTAGAAAACGCTATGGCAGGAGAGCTACTTGAGTTTCCTGGTGACGTTTATGGTATGGTTCTTAACCTTGAACAAGACAATGTTGGTGCCGTGTTAATGGGATCAGACAAGGGTATTGGTGAAGGTGATATTGTAAAAGCCACAGGACGGGTTGTAGAAGTACCAGTCGGTGATGCATTAATGGGACGTGTTGTCAACGCAATTGGTCAGCCAATTGACGGTAAAGGTCCGATTAGCACAGACAAGTTTAGACAAGTTGAAAGAGTTGCACCTGGTGTTATCGAGCGTAAGTCCGTAGACACCCCACTTCAAACAGGTCTTAAGGCGATTGATGCCATGGTGCCTATTGGACGTGGACAAAGAGAGCTCATCATTGGAGACAGACAAACAGGTAAGACAGCGATAGCTATTGATACAATTATGAATCAAAAAGATTCCGGTGTATTATGTATTTATGTAGCCATAGGACAAAAAGCTTCAACAGTTGCACAATTGGTTAAAAAGTTAGAAGAGAATGGCGCAATGGATTATACGACCGTAGTTGCGGCCAACGCCTCTGAACCAGCGCCACTTCAATTTATCGCGCCTTTTGCAGGTTGTGCGATTGGTGAAGAATGGATGGAAGAAGGTAAAGAAGTCCTTATCATTTATGATGATTTATCCAAACACGCAGTTGCCTACAGAGCTATGTCACTACTGCTTCGTAGACCACCGGGACGTGAAGCTTATCCTGGAGATGTATTCTATTTGCATTCCAGATTGTTAGAACGTGCCGCTAAGCTTTCTGATGAGCGTGGTGGTGGATCTTTAACCGCACTGCCCATCATTGAAACACAAGCAGGCGACATTTCAGCCTATATCCCTACAAATGTTATTTCCATCACCGACGGTCAGATTTTCCTTGAGACAGAGATGTTTAATTCAGGGATTAGACCTGCAATCAACCCCGGACTATCCGTATCTAGGGTTGGTGGTGCCGCTCAGATCAAAGCCATGAAGAAAATTGCCGGACCCATTCGTGTTGAGCTTGCTCAGTACCGTGAGTTGGCAGCTTTTGCTCAATTTGGCTCAGACCTTGATAAAGAAACAAGAGATCGTCTAACACAAGGTGAACGTATTATAGAAGTACTAAAACAAGCTCAATACAAGCCTTTAAAAGTTGCAGAGCAAATCGTGATTCTATACGCTGCGACTCGAAAATTCTTAATGGATATCGAGCTTGACGATATACATAAATTCGAAACTGGACTAATGGAATTTGTTGAAACCATGTATCCGGAAATCTTAGCAGACTTGATTAAAGATTCAGGTTTGACAGATGAGCTTGATAAGCGTCTTGAAGACGTGATTGGTGAATTCAAAACAGACTTCATGAAGAAGAGTGAAGAGGTGTAATTAATCGATGGCATCAATGCGTGATATTAAACGAAGGAAAAATAGCATACAGAGCACCCAACAAATCACCAAGGCGATGAAGCTGGTTGCAACTGCCAAGCTACAAAAGGCAAAGGTGCAAGCGGTCAAGACCAGACCTTATTTCCATAAAATGCATGGTACCATCACTTCAATTTTAGCCCAAAGCGGTCAAGTCAGCCACAAGTACCTAGACGAACGAGAAGGTAAGCATAATACCTATATCGTAGTTACATCCAATAGAGGATTGGCAGGCGGATACAACAATAACGTCTGTAAAATGGTAACGACTCATCGCGAAGAAGGCGAAGATGCAAGTGTAATTGCAGTAGGACGTAAAGGAAGAGACCTTCTAAAAAGAAGAGGTTTTAACATCATTGAAAGTTATAATGAAATGGTAGATATGCCCGAGTATGGTGATGCAGCAAAGATCGGTACAGAGGTTCTCAAACGTTACGTAAGTGGTGAGATTGATCATGTTTATATCGCTTATACGTCCTTTGAGTCTACTTTGAATCAAGAAGCAAAACTCATTAAGCTTTTGCCTCTTGACCTTGATGATTTTGCAGAAGAAAAACCGGACGAAGAACATTTGGAATCCGGTATCAACTATGAGCCAAGTGTAGAAGAAGTGCTAGATAGCATTATTCCACAGTATGTCAATAGCATTATATTCGGTGCCTTAAAAGAATCCATTGCAAGCGAACATGGTGCACGTATGACAGCCATGGACTCTGCAACGAGCAATGCATCGGATATGATTGACAAGTTAACCCTTCAATACAACAGAGCCCGTCAAGCATCTATAACCCAAGAGTTATCTGAGATTGTTGGCGGTGCAGAAGCACTAAAGTAAAGGAGTGAATAGAAAAATGTCAAAAAACGTTGGAAAAATCACTCAAATTATTGGTGCGGTATTAGACATTAAATTCGAAACAAGTGAATTACCTCAATTATACAATGCCATTACAATCGAGAGAAAAAACGATATACCTTTGATTGTTGAAGTAGCGGGTCACCTTGGAGACGATATCGTCAAATGTATTTCAATGGGTGCAACAGACGGATTGATAAGAGGTATGGAAGCCGTCGATACAGGAAGCCCAATAAGGGTGCCTGTAGGTGAGGAAACACTTGGCAGAATGTTCAATGTAACAGGGGCAGTAATCGACAGTAAGCCAGCACCTGTTACAAAAGATAAGTGGTCTATACACCGTGAACCACCAAAGTTTGAGGAACAATCTACAGAATCAGAGATTCTTGAAACAGGTATAAAAGTTGTTGACTTATTATGTCCCTACCAAAAAGGTGGAAAAATCGGTCTCTTTGGTGGTGCAGGGGTAGGTAAGACTGTACTTATTCAAGAGTTGATTAGAAATATTGCAACAGAACATGGTGGCTACTCCGTTTTCACAGGTGTTGGAGAGCGTACCAGAGAAGGAAATGACTTATACCATGAGATGGCAGAATCAGGGGTACTTGATAAAACCACTATGGTGTTCGGACAAATGAATGAACCGCCAGGGGCACGTATGCGTGTTGGTCTTACAGGCTTGACGATGGCAGAGTACTTTAGAGATGAAGGTGGTCGAGACGTTCTTCTATTTGTTGATAATATTTTCCGTTTTACCCAAGCTGGATCTGAAGTATCCGCCTTACTTGGACGTGTGCCAAGTGCGGTTGGTTATCAACCAACGCTAGCAACAGAGATGGGTATGCTCCAAGAACGTATCACATCAACAAGAAAAGGCTCCATTACTTCTGTACAAGCGGTATACGTTCCGGCCGATGACTTAACAGACCCAGCACCGGCAACGACATTTGCCCATCTAGATGCAACGACAGTTCTATCTAGATCTATTGTCGAACTTGGTATATACCCCGCTGTTGACCCATTGGACTCAACCTCTAGAATACTTGACCCTATGATTATTGGGGAAGAGCATTATAGTGTAGCCCGTGGCGTACAAGAGATATTACAAAGAAACAATGAGTTACAAGATATCATAGCCATTTTAGGTATGGATGAATTATCAGAAGAAGATAAGACTTTAGTTATGCGTGCAAGAAAGATTCAAAGATTCTTGTCACAGCCATTCTTCGTAGCTGAGACATTCACAGGTCTTGAAGGTCGATATGTACCTTTAAGCGAAACCATTCGTGGTTTTAGTGAAATACTTGAAGGAAAACATGATAGCATACCGGAAAGTGCATTTCTAATGGCAGGAAATATTGACGATGTCCTTAGTCGTGTATAGTAGGTGATTTTATGGCGACAAACAAAATCGAATTACATATTGTAACACCGGATCGTGAGTTTTTTACCGCAGAAGTGGATGCTTTGTCTTTTAAGACAACAGAAGGTTTCATAGGTGTACTATATGACCATATTCCTTTGATAACAACACTAACCAGTGGTAAAGCTGTGTTTAAAAATGATAAAGACACATTTGAAGCGGTATTGCATAATGGTTTCGCAGAAATTGGCGAAGAAAAGGTGACCATACTGACCGATGCAGCTGAATGGGCAGATGAGATTGATATGGACAGGGCCTTATCTGCTAGACAGCGCGCCGAGAAGAAGCTTGAAGAAATGACCCATCATGATGAAAAACATAAAGAAGAAGGCGTTGTTCAAGCACAAGCATCACTCCTTAGAGCTTTGGCTAGGATTGAAATAGCACAAGCAAGGCAGGACAAATAAGAATATAATACTAATTAAAAACAACAAGAGGCTGTCCTACTGGGTAGCCTCTTGTTATTAATTTGTAATATACCTTTTATCTGATTTCGGTAATCATATGAGCATCCTTTGCCGATATACATAAGAGTCTTTCTAAACATAATTTGATGACTGAATATAGAAAAGGTGGAGCTTCATATGAAAACGTTAAAATATAAGCGCATCATCATAGGCATCTTAATCATAACATTAGTGGCCATACTTGGGATCGTACCCATGGAGCTAGAAGCGGCTGATGGTACTTTGATATGGAGAAAACTAGATACAATGGACACCAACTTCACCATTATTAATAATAAGACCGGTGACAATGAGATTTTATTGGAGTTGGACTTATCTGTCACAGGCAATTATGCCTTATTTTACCATCTAGAAGACGGCCGTCAAACAGAAATCCGGTTTCAACAAGCCTATGAAAAAGTGGATGTGAAGTATTTTGTTAGAGAAGATTTAGGCGCGACCAATGTCACCCAAGATCTAGTCTCTAATTCTTATTTGCAAATGGATTATAATCTTACAGTGCCGGATTGGCGCTTTGATGGCGCCAAACTGGTTGGCCCCTCAGGCGGCTTAGAATTTAGCATCCCAAGATCTGCTAGCTCACAATACCCTGGTGTTGCCTTTGAGGTGGATAACAAAAGAGTCTATATCAAGTGGGATTTTCAATTAGGAAAAGCCTTTGTACTCATAAGAAACTATAACAAGGGCTTTATTATGCCCGTAAGTTATGCAAAGCCAAACGGAACGACTGAGAACATTAAGGTTCTCAAAGGTCTAGAGGGCTTTACTGTCACGCCGACCCATCTAAGAGAAAATGAAGCAGGGACAGCCAACATAGAGATTAAGCCCATAGCACAACCCACAGATACAGGCAATAAACCAGGGAACAGGCCTGGACTAGATATCAAGTTCAAACAACCCAAGGAACTGGATAATGATACATGGACCTATGATTATGAATTAACCAATTTAAGTGACATAAGCGCTATCATTGAACTGGATGATATCGGCTCCGATTCCTATCTGGACTTTAATTTTAGACTCAAAGACTTTGGAGATTTGGACGACAGCAACCTGGTTTATGCACTGGATGTAGATGATGCTGACGCTAATGTAGATGTCGGTTATGACTATGACTCAGACACCCACGAGTACAAAGTAAGACTGGTTAAGGACAACTCGGACCTATTTGATGATGGCAAAACCATTCAATGGTCAGAACTTGAAGCCAGTCGTATTTATAATGTCAATATTGGTTTTCAAGTGGATCTGGATGCAATCGGTTTTGAAGATTATGGCTTTACCGGTTATAGACCTGTGAATGGTTTCGGGTATACCTATATGGCATATGAACTTAAGCGGGCTAACGCAAAAGAAGCCTATCTGGACATTGTACCATACGATATAGGTAGTCAGGGGGATGTGGAATATATTATCCTCTATAGTAAAGTTGTTAAACCCGAACTGGATCCAAACGGTGATCTGTGGCTCAAGAATTATCATTCTACGACTGGGGACAATGATGAGATTTTTATCCCTGTACCATTTCAAAGCACATCATCACAAGATGCCTATCAGGTATTTGTGAATTTTGCTGGGGTTCAGATTCGATCCCAAGTGCTAAATTATAAGGCAATTGATGATCAGAACGTACCTCCAACCACACCGGCCATTCGAACCATAGAGAATGTCATCGTAGTACCTCCGCTGGATGAGACAGATAACCCAACCAAAGTCGAGATGGACTTGGTATGGGATGCCCCAACCAATAAGACAGTCAAGGAACTGGATGACATATTCAAAGATGGTGGGTCACTTTTTTATGAATTGTCAATTAATGAAGTGCCTACAAATAACGCGAGCAACCCTTATCAAGTCATCAAAGTATTTGAAGTCTATAAAGAGGATAATGTTTATAAGCTTAGACAATCCAGTGATGTACCTGGAACGCTACCAACACCATCTGAACAACTCAACTATGCATTTGGGTATAATAAAACCGATGAACGCCTTAGGTTAAATAAGATTGTTCTTTATGAGAATGGTGCTTGGATTAACACTCTAGATACGGTTATTGATGAAGAAGCAGTAGAACCCTATGTAGTATCAGATTCCCAAACACCCTATGATTTTGAATTTCCGGGGGTCAATTACTTAAGAATCAAAGCCATCACAGTAAAAGACGGTGTTGTATCTGAATCCCAGATGTCCATACCGGCCAGTCTTTCACTAAGTATGGTTACTTATGATATTCCAATTGTAGACACATTGACATATGACCCATTATATGGCAATGTCCAAGATCGTTCAACAGGTGTCACTTTAAAATGGCATACAGTGGATGTAGCTAACTATGAAAGGAACATGCTAGAACCCATTAACAAAGCCATAGAAAGTATTAATTACAAAATCTATATCTCAGAAGCATTGGATCAAGTTTTACCATTAAACGAAGATGACTCGGAATATGAACTGCTGGACATAACCAATGAAGGATTAATGCTTATTGGTGACGACGCCATCAATGAACTAAGAGACGGTGAAGTGGTTTACTTTGTACGTTCAACACCCAATGGCACCAATACCAACTTAAGCGTAGATGTTCAGGGCCTAGATGCCAATAAAACTTATTACATTCGGATTGTAACACAGCTTGAGATTACCGACGATGAGATAAGAGAATCGGACCCATCCAGTGTACTAAGTGCTACAGTACCTCAGACCCCTATACCACCGGGAGATGAAGAGATTTTCCCATTAGCGCCTGAAGGCTTTACAGTTGATTATGCCGATGAAGGTTTATTAAATGCAGGCTTAACATGGTTCTTACCAGCAGCCATGGCATTTGAGGATGATCTAAACGGTTTTGAAGTTTTAGCCATTGAAGACAGGGCACTTCCTGAGAATCTATCAGCCAAAACAATAGGCATTACAGATATATTAGATGGCTCAGAGTTAAGTAGTGACGTTGTTGAAGGATGGCGCATCTACAAACATGAAGGCATAACCTATTTGAAAAAATACAACAGACAGACAGGTTTATGGGAAGATAAGGACCTGGCTTTACTTGTTATTGAAAACAATCGCTTCTATTTGATTGATGATGCGAACGCGCCTAACAAAGTCAATTACTACTATGTACGATCAACAAAAATGGAAGGTGAGTTTGTCACGAACACATCACCTTGGGTTCCAGGAACCTTAACCACAGCACCTGTAAAAGGGCCTATCAATCTAATCGTTGACTATGAATCTGGTTATACTTATGAATCTAAGACAGCGTTAATCATTCGTTTTGACGCACCTATACCCGAGATGAATCAGATTGGTTCAGACTATCGTATTGAAGTCTTTGTAAAAGGGGAAGATGATTTGGATTATACTATCACAAAGTATCCGGCCGTACTTCTTGGAGATACAACAGGTGGTCCTGTAGGCTATAAAAGATTGCATTATAGGATTACAGATTTAAAGCCGGGTAAGACTTATAACATCAAGGTTAGAATTGAGGATCGGACAAAACCGGAAGAAATATTACCGGACGGATCCAGAGTATATCCGAAATCACCCTATTCCGAAACCGTTGTATCAAGAACAGAATTTGATCAAGAGAGTTACGATAAGGAAAATAAATACTATGAATATATTGATTACTACTTAAGAAAAGCGGAAGCTTTAAAACAACTTATTTACTTTAAGATAACCGATACCAGTAGAGAAACAGCGGTAAAATACCGTGAGAATTATGGAGAAGGTATCATAAAAAGAACTATAAATGGTGAGCTTACTCTGTATTCCGATAACAAAGCCACCAATACTTATTATGTACCGTCCAACTCCCTTGAGGCAATAAACGGACACAACGTAACCATAAAAATCCAAAGTAAAAATCAAGTGGTTGGTATAAGACCCAGAACCCTAGGTGTCAACATCAGCAAAGAAGTAGGTGAGATGGTAGAAGAGATTAAGCGCTATAATAGCACTTATAAAGATTACTACTTAAGAATAAAGATTCATACAGATACTTTTACCGGAAAGATCAACAACATTACCCCTTCCAGTGAAGTGGTACAAGTTGAGCTGGCTTTGGTAGGTAGTTTTCAATTAGAAGAAGAGATTGATCGGCTTATGGTCAGCACCTTAGACAGTGTTATTGCCAGTAATAGGGCAGGATTGATTGTGGATATTGAAAACGAACTAAAAAAAGGCATCAATGATACCCAACTCATTGGAATAGTCGATCAAAGGGTTAAGAAGGTGGAGCAGGCTTATATAAGTCAGGCATCCAATCTATATTTTAATAACATCAGTTCGAATGTGACAACCATCAGCCAACCAAGTAAAGCCATATATATTGCCTTAGCACCCATAAAAAGTCCGGCCAATAATGAAATCTACACCAGAGAAAACAACGTATGGAAAAAAGTAAACAGCACATATTTTAATAATAGACACTATGTAGATGCCCTAAAGCTGAATCCTTATATTCTCTTACCATCTTCTAACACATCTGTGGATTTGGTACAGCTTTATGCACAAGATGGTATTGATGTCATCAATTATTATAATCTATCCAGTATTTTTACGGCCAATGATTTTCAAAGTCCAACGAAAGCAATTCAGAAATACCAGTGGGTATCAGCTCTAGCAAGACTCATAGGTGCGCCTGAAGGTCAGGATACGGCGGATTATTTGAGAAACAGAGGTATTAACGCAACAACATTAAACAGCTATCAAACATTAAGGAAGGACCAAGCCTTAGGCTTGTATATAGACACCTATGCCTATCGACATAAGATTAATTTAAACCGAGTTGTTATCACCAATTACAATATTATATCGGATATTGGAGAGGCAGATGCAGCACTTAGACAAAAACTCATTATTGGTGCTAACTTAGGCATTATTAAGCCTGAGGGTGGTAGAATAAGTCCAAGTCAAAACATTACGATGAAAGAAGCCATGCAACTATTGATTACACTACATAAGGGCTTGAATTGATGGGAGGTACCAACATGAAAAAACGAATAGCATGGATACTGACTTTGGCAATAATAATGAGCACCATGAGCATAAGCTATGCCAATATACAGTTACCTGTGGACAGGCTTAATATTGACAATATCTTTTTTGTCGTTGGAGAGAATATTATTACAGGCGATCCAATCATCAACCCAACTATGTTCATCAGCTGGGAAGATCCGGATGAATGGGCAGCTGGGGATATTGTACATACGCCTGAGTTTTATGAAGTGATTGTAAAAAACATAACCCTAGGAACCAGTACAACCATTCGTGTTAACGCCGGATCAGCGGAGTTTATTAACAAGACGATGGAAGTGCATAATAAGGTGAATCTTCAGACCGGTAGTTTCTATGAGATTAACATTCAACCTTATCACTATCATATTGTAAATAACAATGGTACAGATGTTTATGTCTTAGCACCATTAGCCCAAGCACCTGTAAAAGCTTACGGTATTACAGACATACAGGTTGATTTTGAAAGCAATGAGGATTCCATACAAGTCATTTGGGATGATTTAGGTTTGCCCGAGTTTCAGTACCGTATAGTATATGCCTTGGGTGATTATTCCAGCCGTAGCAAACAAGAACTGCTGAACAACAAAGAAGGGGAAATAACAGGATTATCCATCGATAGAGATGATGTAACTTCCTTCTATGATCCAGTAGCAAGACGTCAAAAGTTATCTTATACCATCAGCAATAACATTTATCCGGGACAAGTCTATTCAGTTATGGTTGAACCGATGGTGGACTATTACAATGGTTATACCATTGTAAGAAACCGTAATTTCCCTCTTATCAAAAGTCTATCGACCAATGTAGAACTTTCTTTGGTAGAAGATGGGGATTATTTACGCCTGCAATGGGAGATTCCGGCCAGTTTTAGAGTAGGGCAGGCACAAGAACAGTATGAACTTGTTGAAGCCGTCCTTATGGAATATCAAGGTGGTAGAGGACGTAATTTGGTTATTTTCGATGGAGAAGCAGCGTCTATTGGCTACTATCGATTGCAAAAACCCATTATTGAAACAGAGTATGAATTAAAATTAACCTATAAAGCAGTAGATGACACATCCAAACCTCCCATTGAGCCTATTTCCAATCGTCTACGCTATGTGCCTTCAGAATTTTTGATAAAACCAACAAAACCCTATGTACCCAATGTGATATCTCCAAGTATCATACAAGATTTAAAACAAGGTAATACACTAGATCAGATTAGAACCATACTATCTGAGAAGTATTTGATACCTGGGTATAGTTATACAGGCAGTGTGGATGATCTTATCGGTCAAAACGTGACCTTTCATGTCGATGCTTACAATACAGCCATTAACTTTACTTGGGGTGCCTTTCAGAGAATCGATGTTAATCCGGCATCAAGCACTTACGGTCAAAATATTTATGATACCAATGTGTATTATGATATATGGGTAACAGATGAGCTTAGCACACTGGCCTATGCAACACCGATTGTAAATGAAGTGCGCTATAATTCAACGACAGATAATCGTGTACTCCTAAATTCAGAGAACAAAATCATTGGTTTTAGAGAGCAACTTAATTTTTATTACGACACAAGCCAAAACGAGATTATAGAAATCAAACCTAATGAAATATACTATATTAAGGTGCAGGCAAAAAAAATAACATCTCAAGGCACCTTAGTATCTGACCCTACGATTACAGCCATATACTATACCTACGGTGGTGATGCTTTTGAACCACCAACCATAGCCAAGCCACCTCTTAAAGTCAAGGACAGTGAGACCACACAGACAGGGGTGACTTTGAATTGGAAAGAATCATGGCACGAAGTAATTGGGAAAAATGTTGACCTAGATAACCCACTAAGCACTTGGCAGCATCAAGTATGGGTAGAAGACGATGGAAGCATCCATATCACACCTGTATCAGGCGCCGAGTACTTCCCGGTGTATTTAGGTAATGAAGAGATAGAGAAGCTACAAGCCCATCTAGACGGCATTGTAGGGTTAGACCCTATAGAACTTATACAAAGAAAGGTGGACCTTGGAAATGACGACTTTGGTGTTTCTGATGTTAAATATAAGTTTTTAAAGATACCCTACCAACAAGTTTTAGAGACCATAGCAACCAGACAAAATGTCAATCCGGCATTTTCCTTTGCAGATTATTATGACGAACTGATAAAAAATGACAAAGATGGAACGACACCATTAACATGGATTGACATCACACCCTATTCAGATACTACGGATAATACCTATTTGGCCTATAGAGAAAATGGTTTAATAGCTAATACATCTTATTTGTTTATACTCTATCCATACAGAGAAATGTTTGGTAACGAGCTCTTATATGCCCATTATCCCACACCAATAGTGGTGTCCACCAACCCTGAACCTGTTGTTGTCACACCCGATCCAACAGTACCATCGGTTTACATAACAGGCTATACATCTTCTGATATTACAGTTACATGGAAGTATAACTTAGATTTTGAATATGAACTGGTATATGGTCGAACCGATGACATTACGAAAGCAATCCCTGTACCAATCACATTACCGACCAATCAGTTGGATCCTGGCTATCCTCAAGATGGCGCCTACTTTGATGTTCTTGTAGATGATTTATTTCCATTGACCAGCTACTATTTCTGGGTAAGGGCAAAGCAGACAAGTAACAACAAGGTATCTCAGTGGAGTAATCCTGTGTTAGGCCAAACAAGAGACGCTGTGGCACCTATTCCACCAAGAGGGGTGGGGATAGCTCCAAACTCAAGAACACAGATCCATGGGTATGATAAGAGTGTAACCGAGGACTATATAATTATTGATTGGATTAAAGACTTAAGTGATGTAGAGGTGAAGGCGGACTCAAAAGTAAAAACAAACTATACCTATATCATGGAAGTGGCAGATAACCCTAAGTTCATAGACCCAATTTACATTGAAAGTGCGGGAGGAGACGGGGATGTCATACCAAGTGGTGTAGAGATTCTTGAGAAGAACCTGGTCAAAATCAATGACTTGATTCCCAATCGAAATTATTACATTCGGATGAAGACCCGATTGACCATAACCGGTAGTGAACAAGGCCAATTACTCATAAAAGAATCACCCTCCTATACCATACCCATTAGAGTCATCACTTTAGCATCCGGAAGTGAATATGATGGGTACAAGGATCCCGGTGCATCCATATTACCTACAGAAGATTTTGAATGGATTTATAATCCGGGTCAAGCTTCTTTAGAATACCGTTTTAGAGAGGATGGCACAGATGCTTCCGGCGGAGCAGATAACTTTGTAAATCAACGCTTGATTTCTAAGCTAATTAGGGACAAGGCATATGAATATGTTATAGATTTGAATCGTTTTGAAGATAAAAAAATAAACAGCCGTAGAATCACCATACCCTATACTGTTATAGAGGCCTTTTTGAAGTATCAGATTAAGTTAAAAATAGAAGCCGATGATTTGACCATTGAGATGCCTGCAAAAGCCGTTATGGGAGCCATTAATAAGCAAGTAAGTGCCCATGGTGTGGCACCAAATGTCATTATTGATATCCAGAATCTGGATTCAGCGACAACCATAGCACAGATTCAAGAGGTCGCCTTAACAGCTATAGCCAATCCGAAGCAAGTGGTTATATCTGTTTCAAGCAATCGGCAAGTGGACACCCTTCGTTATCTGGACCAACCAATGGGGATTGGTCTAAAAACAACATCAATATACGACCTAAATAACTCAGATACTGCATTATATGTTAAAGATGCCAATGCGAATTGGTCAAAAGCGAATAATGGCCGTTATAGTACAGTAAATGGAGTTATGTCTTTTGAAACCGCAGATGTCGGCAGCTACGGTCTTTACGCTATCAGCCGTCCAACCAACATAAGCGGCATACATGCGGCACCGGCCCATTGGTCAGAGCCATATAGACGTGATGTCTACAACCGTTATACAATAAAAGGCATACAAAACTATAATCCAAATGGCAACATCAGTGAAAAAAATCTGGTACAAGCGGTGTATGGCTCTGTAACAGAAGCAGATACAATTGATTTATCTATGTTGCTCTCGAATCAAAACATGACTACCTTACTTCGCTCAGGTATTAAGACAAACGAAAGCCAGACAAAACCAACAGTTACGAGAGAAGAAGCATTAAGTGTATTTGTACGTAGTTATGAGATCATGAACAATACCACCATTGAATTGGATACCACCATCTACAATAGAATCAGAAACGATCGTAATGTTAGTCCTAGCTATTATACCAATCTGACGAAGGCAGCAACACTCGGTCTTATATCAGATACTAGCACCATAAGACCTAAGGACACCATGACTTATGGTGAGTTTTATACCATTTGGTCAAGGACCTTAAGATAATGGGAGGGCTGATGATACTATTTATGAAAGCATTTAAGAAAAGTCTCATAGGCATATTGGTGATGGTTATGGCCTGGGGAATACCGGTCATGGCCGCACCTAGAGTTATTAGTGAAGTACAAGTTCTTTCAGACCACAGTGCCGTCATCAAACTCACTTGGTCAGATCAAGTCACTAAGACGCCAATCACCATAACAACATGGCGATTTACAGAGAGTCATACTTTAGAAGTGTTTTATATTTTAGAGAACAAAGAAGGAGAAAACTGGGATGAGAGGCTCATCAGTCATCCCACCTATACTTTCCCAATGAAAGTATTTGTTACACATGAAGGAAGAGGTCAATTGCAGCTGGCAGATATAGAACCCGGACAGAAGGCTTATGGCGCTATTATGAACCTCTACCACAGAGGTATTATAAATGGTTATCCGGATGGTAATTTTAGACCTATGAATCCGGTTACAAGAGCAGAATTTTCCAAAATGCTTCTTATGACAGCAGGCTATGCTTTAGATACCACCACACCATCTAATTTCAGCGATGTCAGTCAGGATCACTGGTTTAGAAGCTTTGTTATGACCTTAGCGGCAAGAGGTATCATAGAGGGTAAAGGCAATCATATTTTTGATCCTCAAGGCCATATTACCATAGGCCAGATGCTGACAATCCTTAGTCGTACCTTCAGAACATATGAAACCAACAATCCATACGCATACAGCTTGTCCAATCATTGGAGCAATGCATATTTTTTAGATGTGGTGAACCAAGGTTTAGTCCAACCACAAGATCTTTATTATAATCCATATACACCGGATAAAAAAGCCACACGAGAAGACTGTGCAGTTTTGTTATCCAGGGTACTGGAACAATTACATGATGTCACGAGATAATGAGGATGAAAACACCAATGTAGTCCAAGTTATAATTTCCGTAGGGTTAGATCACTACCAAGGTAATCTTCAAGCGCATCAAAACCGGACAAATCGATAGCACCCTCCTTCTTAGAATCTGCTTTGATACCACGTATCAGCAGATTCTTTGGTGTGTGGGTCATATCAATAAACTCAAGAATCTGCACCTCATACCCATTGGCTTTTAACCAATTGGCACGCATAGCATCCGTAAAAAGCGCAGCCACTCTTTCTTTGATGATACCATAGGAAAATAAGTCTTTTAGAGGTTCTATGTGGATTTGATGGTTAAGCTCATGCTGACAGCATGGTACGGAGAGAATGACTTGAGCCTTCCAATCGACGGCTTTTTTAAGAGCAAGGTCCGTTGCTGTGTTACAGGCATGTAATGTGACCATCATGTCGATGTCATGTCCGGATGTATAGTCGACAATATCCCCTTGTTCAAAATGAAGGTGATCATAGTGACATTTTTTAGCTAAGGCGTTACAGTCTTCTATGACTTTTCCTTTGAGATCCAAGCCGATGATATCAACCGACTTACCTTTGATGGCGGTAAGATAGTGATAGAGCGCAAAAGTCAAATAAGATTTACCACAACCAAAATCAAGAATCTTAATACGCTCTTTTTGGTCTAGAACATAGAGCACATCATCCACCATCTCAAGAAAGCGATTAATTTGTTTGAACTTGTCATATTTTTTCTTAAGGACTTGACCTTCAGGGGTCATGACCCCCAGTTCTACCAAATAAGGAATGGGTCTACCCTCTGGCAATAGATATTGTTTCTGACGGTTATGGCTAAGATTAGGCACTTTTTCAAAACGGGCCTCCGATTTTTTTAAAGTCATATGTCCCTTTTTGTTAATCAGGGCATGCCAAGTGAAGTTACTGGAAAAACCATCCATCTGCTTGAATATATTCTGGTCCAAATACCCATTTAACACAGTCAAAGCATCTTCAAAACCATAATTTTTGTGAAAAACTTGCGTTGCCGAATAGGATTGGAACTGAAAAAGCAATTGGTCACCTTTTAAATATGGCTTTATAACCACTTTCTTAATGGGGTGTTGTTTGAGCCTGGGGTGGCTTATGATAATCTGATGTAGTTTTACATTAAATTGCTTTTCTATAAAATCTCTATACATAAATAACCTCCTAGTATTATTTTCCCAGTTATAAGATTTCTAACCACAAGATTTTTGGTAATAAACTGGTCTTCAAGTTCTATTATAATCGAGTAAAGCAACACTGGCAATGTGGCAGATTGATGGCAAGGTGAGGTCATTGTGATGACAGTTTGTTAAAATGGTTGATTTATAGAAGGAATTCCGATAAAATAGAGTAGCTAGTGGAGAAAAATGAAGGTGTTTTTCGATGAAGTCAAAATAGGCAAACAAGGAGCTAAAAATGAAAAAAATAATGTCATTAATTGTAGCAAGTATATTAGTTTTAAGTCTTATGACGGCCTGTACATCAGGGGATTCTGTCATGACGGTCAACGGAGAGTCAGTACCTGTAGGTGAAGCTATATTCGTATTACGAGAATTAGAAGCGATGTATGAGTCTCAATATGGACCAACCATATGGGAACAAGGTTTTGAAGGTAAGACCTTTGATGAGATTGCCAAAGAAGCGGCGATAGATTCTTTATCAAGGTTACACATATCAGCTTTAATAGCGAAAGAACGTGGCATTGAATTAACAGATGAAGAGTTAGCAATAATCGATACAAGAATGGATGAGTATCTGCTTACAAAATCAGAAGAAGTCTTAAAAGAAGATGACATCAGTTTAGAGAATGTTAAGACGATTTTTGTAAACAATGCATTAGGTGAAAAACTAATGGATTTAGAACTTGAAGATTTTATTGTTAATGAAGAAGAACTCACCTTAAGTTTACAAGGCGATGTATCCTACCAACAGATTTTGCAATATGGATATGATGGTGTGTTAGAACAAGTTCAAGCGCAACATATATTAATCGCCAACAAAAATGAAGACGGAACAGAGAAAGAAGGGGCCTTAGAGTTAGCCAGGGAGGTCTTAGCCAAGGTAAATGCTGGTGAAGATTTTACGGAACTTGTAAAGACGTATTCAGAAGATCCCGGCAAAGTAGAAAATGATGGTATATATACCTTCTATCAAGGTGAAATGGTACCTGAATTTGATGCGGCAGCTTTTTCAATGGAAAACGGCGAAATCAGTGACTTAGTTGTCAGTGACTTCGGCTACCATATCATCAAAAAAATGGACCATATATACCCATCAGAAGAAGAAGTTATGAGTGTAAAAGAGTACGAAGGTTATATTAAAGATCAATATGCCAGAAGCCAGAAACAAGGTGAATTTGATCAACTTTTTAATGCTTGGAAAGAAGATTATACAGTTGAAGTTAACCAGAAGGTATGGGATAAGGTTGTCACCACCAACAAGAAGTAAACCGTATTTTCTGTGCTGTAGCAAGATATAACATCTAGAAAGTCATAAATGTTGACATAAAAAAGGGGGCAGTCGGATAATAATTATATTATCCGACTGCCCCTTTTTTTAGTATCTAATTTTTCATATATAACGCTGTGGACCGGATATCTCAAAACCTTAGTCTCGCCATACTGTATTTCCAATAATCTCCATATATGTAAAAAAATTACAATAATAATATTTGAATTACAAAATATACCTAAAAGTGCTTTACTTTTATAAAAATAATTGTTATGCTATGATAAGCACTAAAAAATTAATATATAGTCTTAAAGACGAGCAGAAGTAGTTATTTAGTAGATATCTGAGGTGACAGAAAACAAGTGTTAATCTTTTTATGGGAGAAAAGATTTGTAAGTTAGGATTGTGATAAATAAATCAAACGATGATATAGGAGAAATAATTAAGAATGGAATTATGTATTAATAAGAGAGAATTTAATGAGTTAACGAATCCCTAAGTATAGTACATAAACTGAGAATATAATATTGAATAATAGCCATGATTCATGAGCATTTTCAGGTCTTTGAGAATACCTGAATTAAGATGTTGGGCTTCCATTGATGGCCATAATAAGAGGCTTGCAATATTCTATGTAGAGATAGTAAATAGGCTCCTGAATACTTTTAAACATAGTTAATTTATCCTTCTAGGCATCAAGGCCTAAGGTAAGATCAAACTGTTTGTAGAACTCCCCCAAAATGGTATATATTGGAATTAATACAAATTTGTAAATGAAATGTGGTATCATCAGTTCCGAGCGAATCTCGAGAACGGAACTGTTATACATAAAAATTTTAGGAGGAAATTGAAATGAATTTAAACAATGATATGTTCCAAGAACTTACAGCAGAAGAAATGCATAATATTGATGGTGGAGATTTTTGGAAAAATGTAGGTAACTTGGGAGTGGCTGTAGGTGCAACTGCGATTGGAATGGCAGCATTGGTTTCAGCCCCAGTGTCAGTGCCAGTTGCAGCTGCCTTTATTGGTGCTTCGACAGCATGGGCATTATATAACAGTTAATTTTTGAAAAATGTTCTATCATTTATGACAATACTAGTTAACTTATAAATGATAGGACAATTTTTATTAGGTAATTGTGAAATTATTTCTGCTTAGTAAACGCCTAACGATTTTTTATAATAAAAGGAGAATAAGTGGAATGGAAAATGTTTTGGATGTTAATAATTTGGTTAAAGAATATAAAAATTTTTCATTGAAAGAATTAAATTTTTCATTGCATAAAGGAGAAATAACAGGTTTTATCGGGCAAAATGGTAGTGGTAAAACGACAACAATAAAGTGCATTTTAAATCTAGTTAAATGTGAAGGGGAAATAAAATTATTTGGTAAGAACAGTTTGGATTATGAGAAAGAATCTAAGGATAATATTGGAGTAGTGTTTGATGAGTTACCATTTGATGATTGTTTAAATGCGAAAGAAGTATCTAAAATTTTGAAATATATATATTCAAATTGGTCGGATGCTGTATTCAAAGAATATTTGATTAAATTTGGTTTGTCATTTAATCAAATATTAGGAAAGTATTCAAAAGGAATGAAAACCAAACTCTCACTTGCAGTTGCCTTATCTCATAAAGCTCAATTACTTATATTAGATGAACCAACAAGCGGTCTGGATCCGGTCTTCAGATGTGAAATTCTGGATGAATTAAAAATGTTTGCAAATGAAGCAGATAATGCAGTTTTATTCTCAACACATATTACGAGTGATTTGGAACAAATAGCAGACAATGTACTTTTTATCCATAAAGGAGAAATTGTGTTTTGTGAAAAAAAAGAAGAATTGCATAAAAAATATTTGACTATAAAGAACAATAAGACAATTTTAAATGAATTAGTACAGAGTGATATAATTGCATATAAGTCTATAAATTCAGAAGTTGAAGTCTTAATAAGATATAGTGAAAAATACATAAAGGAATATAATGCTAACAATCCTTCTATTGATGACATAATGCGAATTTACAGTGAGAAGACGGTGACTAAATGAAAGGTGTTTTTGAATACTTATGGATGATAAACAAAAGCAATATTAAGTTCAATTCAGTAAAAAATTCAATGTTTTTTTTCCTCATTGGTGCAGTAATCGTAAGTGCAAAAAAATATGCGCTATTTAACTCAAATGAAGCTGCACTAATTATTTTGATATTTTTGTTTTTTATTTTAGTAACAAACGCTAATTATTTTACTAGTAACTATAGAAGAATTAATATAGTCCAATTTGATAGATTTATTGCTGCAACTTCACTTGGGTATAGATCACTTTTAGTGGGGCTAATGTCCTTTAATTTATTACTGAATACGATTGATTTTTTTGTATGTATATTGGGAGTAAGTTTATTAAAAATTGTTTTTGCGGTAAACGTTGTTTATGAAATGAAGTTGCTATTTTATATATTTCTTTTATATACTATTTGGACACTTTTACTTGTACCTCTAGTTGTATACTTTAAGGACGGAAAAATAGCAGTCGTTACACTTACATTAGTTTTTATGGTTATCAATATAACGTACTTAAAGAATGACAATATAAAGGGTCTATTGATACAGTATGGCAGCTTAGTATTTTCTTTGGTAACAGTTTGTATATTATTATTTATAATAGTATTAAAGGTGTCAGAAAATTTATGGAAATGCGGTGAATAGATGATAGGATTAATCCTTCGAGATTTATATATAAATAAAAAAAGCTTATTAGCAATGCTAGTTATGATTTGTATTAATAGTGTTTTTTTATTTAACCAAATTAAAAACACAGGCGATTTTATAGTTATGCTAAATGCAATGTCTTTTGTTATTATTTTTATGTTATGCGCTATGGGTGAATATGTAAGTGTTGAAAAGTCGAACAGAAATTGGAAAAATTTCTTATATTCTAGCCCGTTAGATGTCAAAACAATAGTCGGACAAAAGTATGTTTTAATTTTGATTTTTATTTCTATTGGATTAATTATTTCAATGGCATATGTTTTTTTGATGAATTCTATTATGGGTTTTACATTAATCTTTGAGAATGTATTGGGAATTATTTATTCAATCGTTATTGTGTTATTAAATAGTGCGGGACATAAGCCGTTAGAATATAGATATGGTGAAAAAAGAGCTATGATTTTTACGACGATTTTCATAGTGTTGATTGCAATTGGAATGATAGTATTATTTTCGACGACTAAGATAAGAGTTAGTCAGTTGGAAAGTATGTATAATTTTTTGAAAGGATATACTGCTTTGTTGATGTTACCCTTTAGCTTAATCCTATTTGGAATTTCTTATGCAATTAGTGTGTGGATATTTAATAAATATATAGAATAATGGTTAAAGGGTCAAAACTAAGTTTCACTAAATTCACATACCATATATAGATTACATTGATACATTCGTAACTATATATGGTATGCGAAAGTTCAACTATATAGTTTTGACGCCTTAACCAATAATTGAACGTCAAGCATTTCCGTCATGTCGTTCTTTTATTAAGTTAGTGGATAAGAATTTAATCAATCGGTTTGAAGCTGCTTGTATTAGAGCCTTAGCTTATAGACCAACACAAAGCCTCAAAAACATACACATAATCTTTAAGTCAGGTCAAGTTCGAGTGAAGGCAGAGAACAGTGAATCCCCTCCATCAAACAA
>NZ_JARGDP010000170.1 GCF_029210395.1 Petrocella sp. FN5
GTCAATGTCATTAAGTTAAGAGGTTATTGCAATGACAAGTGGATAAAAAATGATTGAAATTGATTTTCAGAGTCGTCATAATATAGTAATTATAAAAAAATGTATGACAAATAAACAGAACAATTCTGCATATAAAATGATATGTGTTTGACCTTATTATGATATCCTATAATTAAAGCAAGTGAGTATACGTTTTTTCTTTTGACGGGGATAGGATCGTCCATTACGTACTGGAAGCATGTACTTTCTAATCAAGGCTTCAATATTGGGCGGTTTTGCGTCGTTAGGTAGATTAAATAGATATTTACAAATTTGTACAGCACGCGTGAAATTTGATTGATAGGTGAGTTTTTTTTCGTATTGTTCAATGATTACCTGAGAAGTGATCATCGAACAGTAGTTGTACATTATAAGTTTTCCTAATATCTCCTGTTCTATGCAAGATTGCTCTTTAGAATGAAATTGATTTAAGCCCACAGAATATTTAAGTTCTCTAAAGGATGTTTCTATGCCCCAGCGCATATTGTATATTTTTTTTATGTCATTAGCCGAAAACTCATTTTTATCAAGATTTGTGACAATCAACTCATAACTACCTGCGCCTAATTTAAAACGTACAAATCGTAAATTAAGTGTATAGAAATCAACACCTTCTTGGTTTGAGATGTCAACTCCCCCTATATTAGAAACTCTTTTATAGTATAGTAGGGATTTCCGTGCTTCATTTGCACCTGAATAAGTTAGGTTTCTTGGTTTAGAGATATCGAACTCTTCGGTTTCAGGATACTCATCAGCTAAAAGAAGGCTGTTAAACCTTTTATCTCTTATTCGGATTACAAATTTCCAGCCTTTCTCCTGGGTATGACAAAAAACGTTATAACCTTCGTAGCCGCGGTCTGCCACTATTATTGTAGGTTCAGAAATAGTACTCTCATCGACCATATCACAGCACACTTTTTTTTCGGCGTCAGACTTCACGCCTCTTATCCTGGCATCTATATAAATCCTATTTAATAAATCATAAATTGCATTGAGACTTAACAGATTATACCCACAAACACAATCTCTATCTTTTTTATAGGAATCGACGTCTAATGGGTTATGTGGAATGTTGATTTTAGATCCATCAATTGCTAATAATCTGTATCCACGAAAGGTCTTAAATTCACTTTTGCATGCTACAAAGCGCTTAAGAAGAAAAAGGAAAGCGGAAATTTTTATCTTTTTACGTTGTTGGACAAATGCCGAGCAAGTAGCAGTAGATTCATCATAATCAAAAAACTCTAATAATTCTTTATCAATACTGTTTCCATTCATTGTTAGCAGAAACTTTAACATTGTTGCAAAATCCAGTTTTCTTTTTCGTGTAAAATCCTTATTGGGATTGACAACGAAAGGCGAAGGAGCTGATGCCATCTCATCCATAATGTCGAAAAGTTTCATTTTTAATTGGTTAGAATAATTCATAAATGTGATACCTCCTTAAAATAGTATACTCAAGAGGCTTCGCCACATTTTTCGGAGATTTTGTCAAGCTTTTTTTGAGATTTATGCAAAAAAAAGAACAGTTTATGAAACCATTCAAAGTATTATCCTTAACTTAATGACATTGACATGGA
>NZ_JARGDP010000171.1 GCF_029210395.1 Petrocella sp. FN5
AACCTGGATTCCCGCCAACTCATAACGAGGTTGGCGGTTCAATCCCAAGGTCTCTATATAATTGCTTTTGTTTTTCCAGAATCTCGCCTACACGGATAGATTGACCCGGATGCTCAAAACATTCTATAACATCCAGTTTATCCAGTAGACTTTGTAATGTATAGTCTTTGAAGAGATTCTTTTCCTGCATTTGCTTCTTAATGTATGATAAATAGATTAAGGCAATGAATTCAGTGAACAGCTTACCATTAAGACTTTGTTCAGAGGATACTAACGTCCGTCTCAAATTCAATCGTTCTTTTAGGTTTCCGAACGCCTTTTCCACCACATCTTTATTACGGTAGATCTCAAGCGCGGTAATTGCATCCATGGTTTCATTGCTCAGAAGAACAAAATAGCCATAGTACTTTTTGACCTTTCTAACAGCTTCCTGCCTGATGGTTGCTTTGGTACCACGTTTAGGTGTTGCTTTCACCTCGAAGTACCTGCTATAGAGCTTCTCGTGTTCAGGAACTCGTTTGCCACTTTCCAGTTCATTGCGAAGGCCAATCAGCTTCTTGTCAAAGGTTTTTTCATCTTCAGCAGCTTTATCGATGTTGTAGTAATAATGGAGATAAATACGTTTTTTATCTGTCAGTGTGTCCCCTTTGTATCGTCTTTCTTGAGTGTAGTCCCATTCGGTTTGGACGGTGCGGGCATACAGTTCGTATTTTTCACTATAATGCTCAAAAGAGCGGAATTCATCATATATTGGATCCAGTTCCTTTCGAATAAACTTCAGTGAGGTTTTGCCGGCAATCAAGAACTTGATATGATCTTTGTAGAGACCATTGATATTATATTCACTGTAGAAGCCTCTGTCCATGACCAATTTTACTTTTGGGATACCCAAAACATTCAAGTCGGCAAGTAAATGCTTCACTGTTTTTGAATCAGGTATATTGCCGGCAAGCTGTCGGTAGTAAAATGGAAGGTTTGATTCTTCTCCGAATACCATGGCAAGGTTTAACTGTGGCAAACGGTCATTTTCCTTATTCATGCCATACTGGACCTGTCTCAGGTGCTCAGAATAGCTGGAAATAGATGTGATATCATAAGCCCAGTATTCTTTCTCAATTCGACGTCGTCCCTGAAGACGAAAGAATTGCTCCTTGTTCTCTTCTTTCACTGAGGCAAAAACCTCACTACTTCGTTGCGAAGAGATATTTTTGTCAAAAGGATGCTTATGCAATGCATGCCACTTTTCAAATCTGAATAAAGGGTTGTTTTCTTCAAGTATCAGATAATAGGCAATGGACAAGAGTTGCTTATAGTTATCAGGAAAACACTTTTTAAGATCGGTGGTAATCCCGAGCTGATCGCCGATCGCATCAAGAAGATAGGTAGCTCCACAAAAGCGGCGTTTCACTATTTCAGAAGGTATTGGTCCTCTCTTTTTTACCAGTGTATCGGACTTATTTTTTCTGCCTCTGCCGTCCGTCGGCACAATTTCACCCGTTGCATCATCCACCCGTCCGATGAGTTTTCGCTTTGAACGCGATTGTTTCTTTTCCTTGTCCCAATGGGATATGGATTCATAGGCATAAGTGATGCCTGAACGCTTGTCTTTTTGATATA
>NZ_JARGDP010000172.1 GCF_029210395.1 Petrocella sp. FN5
CAAGAATTATTCGACTTCTTAGATAATTCTTGGGATATAAGAGACTTGAAGCAGGTAGCTTCCAGTGGCCACGTTCGGAGGATGAGGCTAAGGCTATAACACAAGAGCAGTTCGAGTGGCTTATGAAGGGGATGAAGATTGAACAGAAGAAATCCATAGCAAAAGTTACCCCTCTTTTGCCAGGATGACAAAAGAATTTATGTGCAAAACAGAGAAAAAAATATTTATTTTTCAAGGTATAGAACAATATATAATTCAAGAAAAGCTACTTATCCACTGATAAAAGAAGGCGCTAATAAATTCAGTGGATAAGCCTTCTAAAAGTCTTTTGATAAAGGCTGAAAAAGCTAATTTTGTGAATAACTGACGTGACAAAACTTGAGTATCAAGTCTTGTGACCCCAGTTATCCACCGTCATAATGACGAAGACCGACTATGTAGAAATTTGAGGATTTTGGGTATCTCACGTATAATAAGACAAGATAAAAATACGGGAGAATCCAATGAATAATCCAATTTCAAGAGAAGCTTGTGAAAAACTAAATAAGGAAACGCTGATTGAGATTCTCTTGATGATGCAAACGAATTTTGATGAAGTGAAAAAACAGAATGAAGCCTTGACGATACAATTAAACGATCTGAACGCAAATTTCAAAGTTCTTTTGGAGAAGTTTAATGTTGCACAAAATGCACGTTTTGGGAAATCCTCTGAGAAAATGGACTTTACAGAAGAAGAATTGGCAGATATAAAGAAAACCATTGCAGAATCTCCATGTTTTAATGAGGCCGAAAATACGGTTGATACATCAGATCCTGATGAGCTAGAAGAACCTACATTGGAAGAAGTTGGTCAAAAAAAGAAAAAGAAAGCTAAAGGTAAACGTTCTAAAGATTTAGAAGGCTTACCGCAGGCAGAACCGATTATCAGTGATTTAAGCCACGATGAATTGATCGAACAATTAGGTGAAGGTTACAAGCGAATGCCAGATGATGTATATCGTCACCTCGAATTCCACCCTGGAACTTTTGAAGTACAGGAATACCATGTGGCCGTTTATAGAAGTGCTGATGGCGAAAGATTCGCCCATGCCAAGAGACCGACAGCAGATTTACTCCAGAACAGCTTGGCATCCCCCTCGCTGGTAGCCGGGATTCTCAACTATAAGTATGTCAATGCAATGCCAATCTATAGATTGGAACAAAACTTTTTAAGAAGTGATGTCGTTTTATCCAGACAGGTCATGTGTAACTGGGTGATACGATGTTCAGAGCGTTACCTGTCTCTGATATGGGACCGGATGAAAGAAGTACTTCTTCAACAAGAGGTAATCCAAGCCGATGAGACTACTCTAAAAGTGAGTAAAGATGGCAGGGCGGCCGGAGCAAAAAGTTTTATGTGGGTGTATAGCAGTAGCGAGCTTGATCAAAGCGGCAAGAGAATTGTACTTTTTGAATATCATAAGACGCGAGAAACGGTACATCTCGAACAGTTTCTGGAAGGTTACTCTGGCATAGTAGTTTCAGATGGATATGAATCCTATCACAAGCTGGAGAGAGAAAAAGAAGGCATTATCGTTGCCGGTTGCTATGCT
>NZ_JARGDP010000173.1 GCF_029210395.1 Petrocella sp. FN5
GGAGACCAGCTATGAAAAGTCAAGAGGAAAATAGCAGGAAATTCGATTTTTAGTATCTGTGGTAAAAAGGGTAACTTTAATAGAGCTCCCTTAAAGGCGCTTTTTCAAAATCTACAGATTGATAGTATCAGATCTCTTAGTTGAGATTAAATTCTACATCATCAGTCATCATCTTCCAGATGATTCTGACTAACTTGCCGGCACAATGTCCAAGGGCATTGTAATGTGTCCGGCCTTCAGCCATCTTGGCATCATAATAAGCCTTGAAGGTTGCATTGTTCCTAACAACATTGTGCGCTGCATTCATAAGCGCGTACCTAAGAACCCTAGAGCCTCGTTTAGACATCCTGGTATTCTTAGCATTAAAGTTACCAGACTGATGAACAGAAGGATCTAGACCAGCGTAAGCCAATAGTTGTTTAGGTTTACCGAATCGATGAATGTTACCAATTTCACCGAGTATCATTCCACCGTTGATGTATCCGATGCCTGGAATGGTCATGATGACTGAATCATTGAATTTCATGATATCGGTCATCTCAGCTTCAATACTTTTTAATTGGCTATCCAATAACTCAATTTGTGAAATGGCGTGGGTTATTTGAATAGATACAGTACTGTCACTGTTACCGACAGACTTCTGTGCAAGAACTCTTAATTCTTTTGCCTGTTCTTTCTTGAAATGACCGTGGGAGGAAACTTCAAGTAGATGAGCAAGATGGGTCATGTGCATAGAAGCAATGTCGCGTGGTGCAGGTGCCTCTTTCAGAAGAGCATAGACAGATTTCTGGTGCAGTCCTGACTTGAAGAAGTACTGCAGTTCAGGAAAGACTTGGTCAACATAGGAAGTCAGCTGGATTTTTAACCGTGTCCGCTGCTTAATGGTTTTCTGACGAAAACGACCAAGGGTCTTTAGGTCCATGATGTCGAGATCATAGAAGGTGATGAATCTGAAAGAGTTTTGCAACATTAAAGTTTTAGCAATAATGTAGGTGTCGACTTTGTCCGTCTTGGTTTTGCGAATGTTGTTTTTTCGCATGGAAGACGTGGCAAGGGGATTAAGAACACACACCTTGTAACCAGTGGCGACAAGGAATCGGACCAGGTTGTCACCATAGTGCGCCGTCGATTCAAGACCGATGATGAGGTTGTCCAAACCGAAGGAATCGAGTTTGAAGATCAACAAATGGAAGCCATCACCGTCATTCGTAAATTTGAACGGCTCGATGAGTATTTCACCATCAGAAGATAGGACTGAGGCAAAATGGTTGAGTTTAGCAATATCAATGCCAACGTAAATCATGAGGTTGTACCTCCCTTTCTAAAAGTCTGATACCGTGATATCCACCAATAATTATCATCGTAGACTTGATTGAAATAAGTACTCAGGAGAATGAACTCCGACGGCAACATCCAGCTTATAAACAATTCAGATAAAGATAGCGGCAATACACTCCAGTTAAGTAGTCGAGCTACAGGGAAAAATCAAAAGTCCACAGTATCTGATTGTATTATAACCACGATATTAAAAAGAAAGGAATATGATGTTTTAAGTTCTATAAACATCATACAAG
>NZ_JARGDP010000174.1 GCF_029210395.1 Petrocella sp. FN5
TAGTGTGAAAGAATATTTAAATAGCCAATAAATTGGCACAACTAATAAGCTGTTTTATAAACAGCCATTGAACAAGAACAAGTTAAACAAATTTACGAAGCTTCTAGTGGTTCGGTAAGTAGCCCCTCCTTAATAAGAAGTTTCATTGCTTGTTTGATTGCCTTAGCTTTCTGTTTTTCGACGAGGGGCATTGGCATATCAGATTTATAGAGGTCACTAGGGTTCCATGCCTCACCAGTAGAGAACATTTGGTAAATGGCAGTAAGAATCATTCTAGCGATAGCAATAATGGCTCGTTTTTTACCACGGCGTTTCATGATACGTTCATATTTTTGTTTGTAGTAAGGAGAATCAGTAGATTTCACGGCTGCATGAGCACACTGTACTAATGCAGGTTTTAGGTAGACTCCGGCACGTGTTATTCTAACCGATTTTTTCTTACCAGCAGATTCATTATTGCCGGGAGTTAACCCGGCCCAACAACATAAACGTTTAGAAGAAGAAAACTGAGACATATCCGTACCGATTTCAGAAATAATCGTAATAGCGCTATTGCGCTTGATACCTGGAATGGTACACAGTAATTGAACAGCATTTTCATAAGGAGCAATCAAAGAATCCAATTTAGTGTCTATATCGTTAATCGCAGATGTGATATAATCTAAATGTGTACGGATAAGGTGCATGCGATATTTTTGGGAATCAGTCATCTGATACCCTTCGATAGATTCAATGACACTATCAGACTTTTTCTTAAGTGAGCGAAGGAGTCTGGAAGAAATTTCTTCGTGGTTGATGGAATTGTCGGATTGCTCGATTAGGTAATCAACAATAGATGTAGCTGATTTCCCAAAGATATCTGAAACGACCGAATCTAAAGCAACGTTACAGACAGTAAGAGAGTTCTGATAACGATTCTTTTCGCTTGATCTAGCAGAAATCAGTTTATAGCGGTACCTGGTGTATTCTCTGAGGATACGTATAGCCTTGCAAGGAATAAAGCTACCAGGAACCAATCCTAATCGAAACAAATCCCCAATCCATTTAGAATCTTTGGTATCGTCCTTGTTACCTTTAACAGCCTTCACCCATTTAGGGTTGGCGATGGTGACGTTGATTTCGTCTTCCAAAAGGTTAAAAACAGGGATCCAATATTTACCGGTAGATTCCATACAGACATCGAAGCATTGATTTTCAATTAACCAGTCTTTGAACTGTAAAATAGAATTGTTGAAAGTGGAGAAACGTTTCTTGTGATAAGAAGGCGTAAGGCCAGAGGTTGTTTTGATGATGGTGGCAACAAAGAAAGATTTGTGAACATCGACACCACAACAAGTTTGATAAACAACTTTCATAGAAAAACTCCTTTCATAAATGATTAAGAAGCCATTGACTGTTTCGCCACACATTTAACTAGGTGTTAAAACAATTCTTAGTGTACGGTCTTATAGAGCCACTTATTTGTGCTTGAAAGGCGAAACTTACACTGATTAAAATGCTGTTTAAAGCGATAAAGAGTTTTACGACTCCTCCTACCGTGCTTTGTAGTATAGCTTCTTGAATTAATTA
>NZ_JARGDP010000175.1 GCF_029210395.1 Petrocella sp. FN5
TGCTTAGAGGATAACTTTGCAAATATGAATGAACGGACTAAGAAATTTGTTATCAATTCGTGGGCAAAAGGATTTTCGGATCTTATTTTTCCGGCTATTGATGAGAAGCGTTTTGCTGTTTTGTATAGTGAAACAAAAGCATCGCGCCCTAATAATCCTGTAAATGCAGTCATTGGATCGCTGATTTTAAAAGAACTCTTCGATCTGACGGATGACGAACTGTTAGCAAGCATCCTTTGTGATATTCGATTTCAGTACGCACTTCATACAACAAGCTATACCGAACAACCATTTAGTGACCGTACATTCAGCAGATTTCGAGAACGGCTTTATCTTCACACGATTGAAACAGGAATAGATCTTCTTCAAGAAGAAATGGAGTCCATGGCTGAAGCATTTGTGAACTATATGAACATTGATCCTTCCGTAAAACGTATGGATAGCTTGATGGTATCTTCTAGTTGCAAAAAAATGTCACGACTTGAAATTCTTTATACCTGTGTAGCAAACATGGCAAAAGCAGTCACAAAAACTGGCGAAGATCAACTGTTGAAAGGCCTTGAGCATTACCTTAAGGATGAAGATCGAAACGAAACCATTTATCATCGTAAAAGCGAAGAAATTTCATCTAGACTTCAACAAGTCATTGATGATGCAACTATACTAATAGCTCAATTAGGTGATGAATACTATGAATTGCCTGAATACCAACTCCTTCGACGTGTTCTTGTTGAGCAAACAGAAAATAACACTGAAGGAAAAACAGTTTCAAAAGATAAGAAGCAAATATCACCTAGTAGTCTCCAAAACCCATCAGACCCAGATGCAACCTATAGAAGCAAGGCTGGTAAAGACAACAAGGGATATGTTGGGAATTTAGTAGAAACTTTTGATCATAACGGTGCCATTATAACGTCGTATGATTACCGAGAAAACAGTCATAGTGATAGCCGTTTTTGCAAAGAGACCATTGAAAAACTTGGTCTACAGGAAACTAAAACGACACTTCTAGCAGATGGTGCCTACGCTAGTGTAGAAAATGTAGCGCTTGCTGCAAGCAATAACATTGACCTTGTAACGACGGCACTTCTTGGAAAATCACCTGATGTAGTACAATCAGACTTTCAACTCGATACAGTAAAAAAAGAAGTGATAAAGTGTCCTGCTGGAAACAAACCATATAAAACGAGTTATTATGAAAAAACAGGCATATATCGTGCATCATTTAATAAGAAAACGTGTGAACACTGTCCTCTCCGTGAACAGTGTGGTGCTAAGCTACAAAAGAAATCATCATTTGTAATGGTAACTGAAAACATGGTACAACGTGCTGCTTATCTTAAAAAACTATCATCAGATGAGTACATTTCTTTATCCAAAAAGAGAAATGGTGTTGAAGGGCTTCCATCTGTGTTGCGCCGAAGATATAACGTAGACCATATGCCGATAAGAGGATTAGTGCGCTCAAAAATATGGTTTTCATTTAAAGTAGGGGCAATCAACGTAAAAAGGATGCTCAAAAGAGC
>NZ_JARGDP010000176.1 GCF_029210395.1 Petrocella sp. FN5
GTAGAAGTAACAAATGAAAATAGTATTCATAATCCTATGCATAAATAGGCAAATAAACCTAAAGGAGGTAGCTTATGGAAACATTACCCATTCTCCTCATAGCCATCGGTATTCTATTATTAATTGCAGAAATATTTATACCAAGCTTTGGCATCACCGGCGGTATAGGTATTGTGGCTATTTTGATTGGCGTCATTATGACAACCAATACAGTAGCTGAAGGCGTTGTGATGTTTTTGGTTATTTTACTAGTAGCCATTATTCTTATGTACTTAGCCTATAAGTTCATAGCATCTAAGAGAAGCCCCTTAATTCAGAAAGCCCAACTAAATGAAGAAATTCTAAAAAGTGATTTGAACGAACTTGTGGGCAAAACAGGTGTCGCCTTAACCTCACTTAGACCTTCTGGTAAAGGCGCATTTGTTGGCTTGGAGTTAGATGTACTAACAAAAGGTAGTTTTATAACAAAAGGTTCTAAAATTATAATATCAGAAATGGAAGGCAAAAAAATCTTTGTTAAAAGTATAGAATAGGAGGTATTAATATGGAACAACCCATTGGTATGTTACTCATAGTTTCGTTGGTGGTACTGTTTTTGGCTTTGTTTTTTAGCGTTATTCCGGTAAGATTGTGGATTGCCGCTATTTCATCCAATGTCAAGGTCAGTATAGCTGGCTTAATAGGTATGAAGCTACGGCGTGTAAAGCCGAATCTAATTGTATTGCCTTTGATTCGAGCGGTAAAAGCAAATATAGATGTGGATATTAATCAGCTAGAATCTCATTTGCTGGCTGGAGGAAAAGTTGGTCGTGTTGTAGACGCTCTAATAGCTGCGCACAGGGCCAAATTAGATCTGACTTTTGAACGGGCCGCCGCTATTGATTTGGCAGGTCGTGATGTTCTTGAAGCGGTGAAAATGAGTGTTACCCCTAAGGTAATCGAAACACCTTTGGTCGTAGCAGTTGCAAAAAACGGTATTGAGGTCAAAGCCTTGGCAAAAGTAACGGTTCGTGCCAACCTTGATCGATTAGTAGGTGGTGCAGGTGAAGAAACCATTATCGCAAGGGTTGGTGAAGGTATTGTCACCACAGTCGGTTCAAGTGAAAGTCACAAAGAAGTTCTAGAAAACCCGGATATGATTTCTGAACGGGTCTTAAATAAAGGCCTGGACTCTGGAACCGCATTTGAAATCCTTTCAATAGATATTGCAGATATTGATTTAGGTAAAAATATTGGTGCAAGGCTTCAAGCAGAACAAGCAGAAGCAGACAAACAAATCGCTCAAGCAAAAGCTGAAGAGCGACGTGTTTTTGCCATTGCAAGAGAACAAGAAATGAAAGCATTGGTTGAAGAAATGAAGGCAAAAGTGGTTGAAGCTGAAGCACAGGTGCCCCTTGCTATTGCAGAAGCATTTAGAAAAGGCAATATTGGTGTGATGGATTATTATAATCTAAAAAACATTCAGGCCGATACAGGTATGAGAGAATCTATTGGTGAAAGTGACAAAGAAATCTAGGAGGCGT
>NZ_JARGDP010000177.1 GCF_029210395.1 Petrocella sp. FN5
TAAGTAACCTTTATATAAAAAGTATATAAAAGCACTTAATATTTAGAATAAGAGATTCTATTCATCGTAGGTCAAAAAATAAAGCATACTTTAAGTCATTATTTAATAGATCCTTGTATAACACCATCAATAACAAATCTTTGCAAAAACAAATACACAAACAGGATTGGAAGAATAACCAGTAACACAGCCGGTAAAAACATTTCATAATCCGAACTAAATGTTCCTTGAAAAATCCTGATGGCCAAAGGCAAAGTAAATCCTTTTGGTCCTCCATTTTGTAGAATCAGGGATGGTAATAAAAAGTCATTCCAAATCCATAAAATATCCAATATGGCTATGGTTACAGTGGTCGGCTTCAAAATCGGGAAAATAATCTTAAAAAACATTTGTCTTTTGTTACACCCGTCAATCAATGCTGCTTCTTCAAGCTCCAGCGGGATGCTTTTTATAAAACCATGGTATATAAAAATGGCAAGTGGTGCTCCGAATCCAATATACATAAAAATGAGTGTTGTGTGTGGGTAAGACTGAATCAATCCTAATTCACTTCCATATATAGATACTAAAGGAATCATAATTGCTTGAAGGGAATACTCATAGATGCAACCAAAGTAAAAAAACAAATTTTACTAAGCTTGGCTTTGCTTCTAACCAAATAATAGGACGACATGGATGAAGATAAGACAATGAGCACCAAACTAAAGACAATAATCTTAAGTGAATTTAAAAAACTGTTCACAAAATTCATACGCTTCATCGCAATCATAAAGTTATCGAAGCTAATCCCCGTTGGTAATGATAATGGTGATTGAATGATTTGTGCATTTGTTTTGAACGCATTAAGCACCAATAGGATAAAAGGTAAAAAGAATGCCAACATCAAAACCGTCAAGACTATATAAATAATTATATTTATAAACTTTTTTTTCATCGTCATTACGCTTCAACCTCCAACCTCTTACTGAAGTATACTTGTAACATCGTACTTGCTGCAACAATGAGGAATAAGGTGAAAGCTTCTGCTTGACCAAGACCATAATCAAAATGTACAAAGGCTTTATTATAAACGTGCATAGAGGATAAAACCGTGCTGCCAAATGGACCGCCTTGTGTTAAAGCTAAGTTGACATCATAAACCATAAAGCCCCTTTGGAGAGATAAAAAGATTGTAACAATAAAGGCGGCACCATGAGTGGTAATGTAATCCTTGTTAAAGTATACCATCTGTTTGCGCCATCAATCTTAGCTGCTTCCAGTACATCTTTTGGAATGTTAATCAATCCTGCAATTAATATAATCATCATATAACCGGCATATTGCCAGACTGAGACTATCACCAATGCCCAAAAGGCTAAGTTTTCGTCGCCTAACCATGTTTTACTAAATATTAAAATCTCATATTTTTGCCCCAGGGTTACAAAGAAATTGTTAAATACAAACCGCCAAATAAAACCAAGTACCAAACCACCTATAAGGTTGGGTGTGAAAAACATGGTTCTA
>NZ_JARGDP010000178.1 GCF_029210395.1 Petrocella sp. FN5
CTTGAGTTTCCGCACTTTTATCCACAAACCATATAAGATACCAGTACGGATATAAACAGATTTATAAAAATGCCTTAAATATAAGGAATTCCTATTCTTTTTGTAGTAGAATTAAGTATCGACACAAAATCTACGCTAAACAATAAAGAAAGGAATTCCTTATGTCTAATTCTACTACAAATACCTATGCAATGAAACGTGAAATTCTATCTTTCTCAAATAAGTTTTCTAAAAATCTTTTAAAACCTGATCGTAAATTCCTTGCTGATATGACCTACGGTATGTTAGCGGCTAAAAGTTGCCTATTAACAGATGTGGTTGACCAACTTCATGAAAATATTAAAAAAGTAAATGCTGTTGAACGTTTATCCAAACATCTTCTTAAGGGTGTACCGGATGATGCGCGGCTTTCCTATCTTAACTCTATTCGTAACTTGGTTCCTTCTAATCCTGTTATTCATATAGACGATTCTGATATTACTAAACCAGACGGTTATAAGTTTGAAGCTTTAGGTCTCGTTCGTGACGGTTCGGAAAGTACCAAAACAAAAAATGTCTATAAAAAAGGCTACCACATCACAGAAGCTTGCGTCTTAACTACTAGCGACCATCCTATAAGCTTCTTTTCTGAAATTCACTCTTCAAAACAGAAGAACTTCAAATCTACCAATTCCTATACTTTCGCTGCCATGGAACAAGGTTCAGAGCTGTTTGAGAAAGCTACTTATGTCATGGACAGGGGCTATGATGACAATAAAATGTTTCTAAAGATGGATGCGTTGAATCAGGATTATGTCATTCGTTTAACAGCTAACAGAAAACTTCTCTATCACAACAAATGGACCAAAGCCACTGAGCTACGCAATCGACGCAAAGGAAAGATTAGAATGCCCTTGTTCTATAAAGGTGAAACGCACCAAGCATATCTTTCGCATGTTAAAGTACAGATTACAGCCTCCAGAAAAGATATCTATCTTGTATTGGTGTATGGCATTACTGAGCATCCCATGATGCTTGCAACTAATAAAGAAATCAGGTCAAAAGAGGATGTCTTAGAAGTAGCAAAGCTATACTTTAGTCGTTGGCGTATCGAGGAATATTTCCGCAGCAAGAAGCAGATCTTCCAATTAGAAAACTTCCGCATCAGAAAGCTCGTAGCCATAAATGCTTTAAATTTTTATATGACACTATGCATGGCCTTTCTAGCTCATATGACAGCTAAATCCGAATCAAATATCCTAAAAGTTGCCGTCATTGAAACCGCTGACCCTATAAAAGAAAAAGTACGTTTTAACTATTATCGCATAGCAAAAGGAATTGCCGGGATACTTTCTTATGCACGAGAAGGCATCCGCCTATGGTTCAAGACTTCACGCCCTAGGTGGCGACAGCTATGTTTTAACTTTTAGATTATGTATTAGAACATCACTTTATAGCTTAGTTCTCTAGGCTTTTTAGTAATGCAAATATAAGGACGACAA
>NZ_JARGDP010000179.1 GCF_029210395.1 Petrocella sp. FN5
GATGTATCAACCAGAATAGATCTATGATAGGAGAACCCTTCTCATGAATAAAACCAAAATCATATGTACCTTGGGTCCTGCCAGTGATAACAAGGAAACACTGACCGCACTAATTAATAACGGATTAAATGTAGCACGTCTTAATTTATCCCATGGTAATCAAGAATACCTTTTAAAGAACATTAATCTCATAAAAGAAGTCCGAGAACAACTTAACCATCCCATCGCAATCCTCATGGACACCCGTGGCCCTGAAATCCGTACCAAAACTTTTAAAGATGGTGGTGTTGATTTGTTTGCCGGTGAAGTAATCCGTCTTTGTATTGGTGACTTCGAGGGAACCGCTGAAAAATTCTGTATCACATACGAACATCTTTATAAAGATGTTAAACTTGGAAGCAGCATATTAATTGATGACGGGCTTATAGAAGTTGAGGTAACCGAAATTGAAGATACAGATATTATCTGTGTTGTCAAAAATGGTGGTAGGGTTAAAAATAGAAAAGGCATTAATGTACCTGGCGTTGATGTCAAGCTACCGGCTCTAACTGAAGCCGATGCAAATGATATTATCTTCGGCATAAAAGAAGGCATCGACTATTTAGCGGCTTCTTTCATTCGTAGTAAAAGAGATGTGGAAGAAATTCGTGCTTTGTTGGATCAAAATGGTGGTGAACATATTCATATCATCTCAAAAATCGAAAGTCAAACAGGTGTGGATAATATCGATGAAATCATTGAAGTCTCCAATGGCATCATGGTTGCAAGAGGTGACTTGGGTGTCGAGACACCTGCTGAATACATCCCACAAATTCAGAAGAAAATCATTCATAAATGTAACGCTGCAGGCATACCGGTTATAACCGCTACCCAGATGTTAGATTCTATGATTGTTAACCCTAGACCAACTCGAGCAGAAGTATCCGATGTTGCTAATGCTATCTTAGACGGTACAGATGTCATTATGTTGTCTGGTGAAACCGCAGCAGGCTCATACCCTGTTGAATCCATTAAGATCATGCGTAAAATTGCTGAAGCTTCTGAGGAAACTGCGGACTATGAAGCTGTATACAAAAGAATCACAGAAGTTCTTGATAAAAGCGTCACCAACGCTGTGAGCTATGCGACCTGCACCACCGCTATGAATCTAAGTGCAGCGGCAATTATTTGTCCTACTTATAGTGGCAAAACCGCTCGACTCATTTCCATGTTCCGACCGGAATCACCGATTATTGCACCCACCATTAACCCTATTACACAACGGCAACTTAACATGCTATGGGGTGTTATACCGATTATTATGAAAGCAGAAAATTCTTCCGACATCTTGTTCTACAAATCCATTGAACATGCCAAAAGTTTGGGCTTTGCCAAAAATGGAGATACCGTCGTCATTACAGCAGGTATACCTCTTAACACAAAAGGTAATACAAATCTGATGAAAGTCATGGAAGTGGAGTAATAAATAAAAA
>NZ_JARGDP010000018.1 GCF_029210395.1 Petrocella sp. FN5
TATCAAGTTGTAATTATTGATGATGAAGCAGTCATTAGAAAAGGACTCATTGGATATATTAATTGGCAAGATCTTAATTGTAGAATTGTCGGTGATTTTGATAATGGTCTAGACGCGATAGAGTATCTAAAAACCTCATCTGTTGATATTGTAATATCGGACATCAAGATGCCAGGAGCAAATGGTATTGACGTCTCTAAATATATGTATGAACATCATCCTCATTCTAAAATAATTCTTTATACCGGTTATTCTGATTTTGAATATGCGAAATCAGCCATTAAGTACAATGTCTCTGATTTCATCATAAAGCCTTCAACCATCGAAAATATAATAAATACAATACATCAGACCATAAAGAAAATTGATGAGCAACGAATGAAAGAACATCATATTCAATCCTTAGAACTAAAACTAAGTGATGTTAAAAAGAAGGAAAAATTGAATGTAATTAAGGATTTTGTTGAAGGTGTAAAGATGGATTCTTCTACGCTTGAAGAAACCCTAAAATCACATGATATATATGTAGATCAATTTTGCTTACTGCTTTATAAAATGTCTGGGCAAAAGACAATCAACCACCCTCAAATCATTCAATTCATAAGCTTATCTTTAAATGATTTGGATCAATATACATTTTTATTAAATGATTCAACTTATGGTTCGCTTGTCGCATTTGATAAACACATAGATTATGACCCAGTAAAGCTGTTGGCAAATAAATGTCATGATATTAATAGTTTTGTAGATGAGTATATTAAAGAGAAAATATTCATTGGCATTAGTAATCTTCACACTAATCTAGAAGCAGCACCTATAGCTTTTATGGAAGCTCAAAGATGCTTGGATAACTCTTTTTATGGTAAAAATCATTTAACGATTTATTCTGAGTTTGATGAGCCAAAAGAAAATCCTAGTTATGTAGAAATAAATCTCGAACATATTATGTACTGTATAAAAAAAGATAAATGTGATGAAGCAATCCAGCTCATAAAATCCATGTTTACAACCATGAGTGATCATAAAGAGCCCATTGACTATATTAAATCTATGGGTATTGCCATCTATACCATTTGTATAAACGCCATACATAAGCATAATTTGAAACTCAATGATGTTTTTGTTGATCAAGAGCCTTATAAGCAGATACTAAATGCTTCATGTATAGATGATCTCATTCAAGTTCTTTCTCATATGATCACAACCATTACACAGTATTTATGTGAAGGTAATAACTATTATATCATTACACAAGTAAACGCTTATATAGAAAGTCATTATCAACATCCAATCAAGTTGAAAGATATTTCAGAACACGTTCATATTAATAGCTCCTATTTAAGTCGCTTATATAAAGATAAGACAGGTCAAACGATTACAGAAACCTTAAGAAATATTCGCATAGAAAAAGCCAAAGAATTGCTAAAAAACGATAACCTAAAAACCTATGCAATAGCGGTGCTTGTTGGTTTTGATGATCCTGCTTATTTCTCTTATGTATTTAAACAACATACGGGGTATACACCCAGTCAATATAAAAATAACCCACAATCATGATTATCCATAAAATTAAACAAGAAAAAAGCAAATGACATTCATGTCATTTGCTTTTTTTTGTTTATGATTAGCCTTTAATTTGTCTAAGGAACCAAAGGTTCTTCTCAAAATCAGCTATATAATCTTCAAATATGCCAACCGCTGTAAAATCGCTTTCTTCATCGGCTAGGTTACGAATTTCAACTGCAAAATCACGCATCAGCTCAATATCACTTCCAACATAATCTAGTACTTCATTTGCCGTAAAATCCTTATAATCTAATTCTTCTATTGTTGCAACTTCAAGATAATCCTTAACTTTGACCAATGGCTTAAAACCTTTAATCTTAATATGTTCTGCTACATCATCGTAGGCTGCAAATGTCTTATCATACATTGCTTCCGTAAATTGATGTAAAGGCATAAATTGCATTCCAGTTACATTCCAGTGTAAATTATGAAGCTTAACATTCCAAACAGATAAATTCGCTAGGTACACATTCATTTTCTCAATATGTTTCATTTTTTTCCTCCTTCAATTCATGATTAACTTGCTATAGTCATAGTATATCCTATATAATAAGAAACAAAAAGAAACAAATATGTTCTTAAATAGAAAGGAATTATAATGACAACAACAAATCAAGGTTTTGAAATAATACATGACATCATGAAACTAAGATGGGTGCCTGAAATACTCATGACCATATCCATGGGGTACTCCAATTACTCTGACATACTCAATCAGGTAGAGGGCTTAAGCCATACTGAACTTAATCGAAAACTGTCATTGCTTTCTGAAAAAAAAGCCATCATCAAAGAAAGTGACCACGTAAGGTCCGGTTATATATTGACGGACTTCGGTTATGATTTAGAGCATATTTTTAAGCATTTTTTAGATATTGCAGAAAAATACGAGCCACTCCTGGCTGATTAACTCTAATCCTCGCCTAGTGTTGATGTTCTTAGCACCAATGATAACCATAAGGAGGCATAACTAACTTTTCTCCCTGCCAAACCATCTTATTACCTAATAAATCTTGTTTCATTCCATTCAGTTCTTTTATAGAAAAGACCTGCTCTTTTTGTGATAGGTTTTGTAATACCAAAATGGACTCATCTTCATAGGTTCTTCTATAAGCTAAAATCCCTTTATTAACCCCACCTTTTTCATCTTGAACATCAATAAAAGTTCTATCCCCACGTCCAAAGGCTTTAAAGCGGTTTCTGGTTTCAATCATTGTCTTAACACCTTGATAGGTTTTATATGCTAAAGTCTCTGAATCTGCTAGTTTCGCTTCCACATCGGGCCAATCTATGGTGCCACGTCCAAGGTATCTCGTGTCTTTATAGCCGGTTTCTTTGTACATTTTATCATAATAAGCTGTATCGTTTCCTTTTGCAAATTCATCACCATAAAAAACAATGGGTGTGCCAAGCAATGTAAACATAATGGAATTAGCAAGTAGAATTCGGTCAAGATTTTGGTCCATCAGATCTGCTAATCTGGCTGAAATGCCTTCTCCTTGTCTGAAATCCCAACTAGGGTCTTTTGCATAATAATCAAAAATGAACTTACGTTCTTCCGGGCTCACCATTTCAAGGGTCAATTCATCGTGGCATCTTAAAAACATAAACCATTGACTGTCCTTTGGAATATCCGGTGTAAAGCTGGGATGAAGGGCCATTTCTATGGCGTCTTTTTTCTCCTCAGCTATGGCCTTGTAAACTCTTGGCATAACTGGGAAATGGTAGGCACCGTTACACTCATTATCATCCCCAAAATAATCAACAACATCTTGTGGTGGTTGACATGCTTCTGCAAGTAAGAGTGTTCCTGGTTTCAGGTAATCTAAAACAGCTCTAAAGAACTGAACCACTTTATGTGTTTTTGGAAGATTTTCGCATATGGTCCCTTCTTCCTTCCATATATATGGTACAGCATCCGCTCTAAAACCATCTACACCTTTGATTTGCCAGTTGACTAAGGCATTCGTCATTTTTAACAGTACTTGAGGATTTCTATAATTAAGATCCGGTTGTATTTCAAAAAAACGATGGAAATAATACTCACCTGTAACAGGATCTAATTCCCAATTGCTCTCACACATACCCTTGAAAATTATCCTAGCCTCTTTGTATAATGATGTGTCTGTTGACCAAATGAAATAGTCTCTCATAGGGGAATTTACTGATTTTCTGGCTTCTTTAAACCATTCATGTTCTATTGAACAGTGATTCATCGCAATGTCAAAAATAACTTTAATGCCCTTTTGATGCGCTTCATCAATAAAGTCTTTAAAAACAGTGTTCTTCTCTTCTGAAGTAGCATCATTTGGCAGACCAAGTAATGACGCTCGTATACCTTCATAGTCCGATATATCAAAACCGGCGTCTTTCATAGGTGACTCCAAGATTGGTAACAACCATAGACAATTTGCGCCTAAGTCTTGAATATAATCTAGTTTTTCCTTTAGGCCATTCAAATCTGTATTAAATAAATCACCATAGGTAGAGTAGACCACTGCATCTTTGTACCAAGTCTTATTTGATGTATGATCTTGATAAAAATGCTCTTTTTTTATTGCTTCTATTGATTTAAGAAACGGTTCGAGCATTTGATCCGCATTCTCATACAAATCACCATAAATTTCATGCCACACTTTAATAATATTTTCCATACATAATCCTCCTAAAAAACAATTTCTCATCGTCATTTTTCAGCTTTCCTGTTTTAAGTACTGCTATTGAAGCAATGCTCTTTCATAACATTGTACCTTAAAAAATAACCAATAACCTATAAAATAATGTCCATTCTTATGAAATGAAGACATTAAATATTATTTTCATATTTACTTATTCTCACTATGCTTTATAATGATTATAGGTGCTAAATCATAAGCTCTTAGATAAGGTCTAATCATATGAAAGAAAATATAGATTTCAAAAAAATGGAATGGCTAAAATTAATAACTATAGCAATCATTGTGACGGTTCCACCAAGTTTACTGCCCTCACCCTATGATTGGATTATGGCTTTCTTTTTAATCCTTATTATTCTGTTTAGATTTGCCCACTTCAATAAGCGAGAAGACTTATTAGCCAAGCAAAAACTACAGGAGCTTAGTACAAGCTCAAATGACCAGGTTCGTATGCTCCGTTCTCAAAGAATTATGTTGGAGCTAAGCAATACCATGATTCAAGTTAGTGGACTAAAAGAACTAATGTCTATTATTCTAAATAAAGCCATCGAGGTTATTCCAAAAGCCAAATTCGGTTCTATTCTGGTTATGAATTGTGAGGGTAGCTTAGAATTTCAAGCCATTGTCGGTTTCGATGATGATCTATACAACATCACCCTTGACCCTAAAGAATCCTACCAGTGGCAAGCCACCGGTGGTCATTTTAGTGGTCCAGTTATCATTGAAGATTTACTAAAATATTCAAAGGATTTTATTAATGAAGACACTTATAACTCAATGAAAGATATTGATGCTCTAAGTCTTAAAAGCTCTCTGAGTGCGCCTATTCTCATTGACGGACAATTCTACGGTTCCATTAATATTGATAGTGAAGAAAATAATATGTTTGATGAACAAGATGTTACACTTATGGCTTATTTTGCAAATCAAGCCACCATCGCTATCACCAACCACCAGCTCTACGAAAAACTTCTTCACTTATCAAAATATGATGGCTTAACTAAAGTACTCAACCGACCTTACTTCGAAGAACTTTTCGAAAATAATCTTGCCAGAAGTAAGCGTAATGGTGAAAAAGTCACTTTAGTTGTTATTGATCTAAATAATTTCAAACATATTAATGATCAGTACGGCCATTCCGTTGGAGACCATGTTTTAACGACCTTTGCGAAGCGATTAAGTCATTTAATACGAGAAACAGATTTGTTGGCGCGGTACGGAGGCGATGAGTTTATTATTGTTTTTTTCAACAGTGACTATAATCAAACCATGGTCAAGCTAAAAAATATTCACCAAAAGGTTACCGATGAGTTAATTGACCTAGCACCTCTTGATAAAAAAATATACTGTTCATTTAGCTATGGTCTTGGGGAATTTCCAAAAGATGGTGATAGTTTAAAAACGCTATTTTATATTGCTGACCATAGAATGTATGATATGAAACCCAAATAACAAAGATTGGGTTATTATTTATTAATAAGATAGCATGTTAGTATAATAAATGTTAGAATATAGTTAATTCATTTTATAGGGGGAATAATTGTGTTCAAATCAAAGCCTAAAAACAATGTCACAAAACAAGAACAACAAGATATTTATGTATTGGTAGAAGAACTAGAAGCCATCAAATCCGGTCAACAAAAAAAAATATCTCATTCGTATAAGGATATAGATCATAACTTACTAGATCGATTAAATATGGTCGCTTGCTCTAATTGTCCAAGTCATAATACTTTCATCAGGCAAGTAAATCAACTCCTTCAAACTTTAATGAAGATGGACTTTGTTCGCTCAATGATTCATGAGGCGGACGAACAGGCTAATATGGTGGAAACCATAGCCGCAACCAGTGAAGAAATGGCTGCGAACATTGAGGATATTGCTTCCTTTGTTCGAAACGCTCTTGTATCTGCTCATGATTCCAATTCTAAATCTGTCCATAGTAAAGAATTAATGGATATCAGTATGTTAGCTATAGAAGATAGTTTTAAAGAAACTGAAGTTGCCAAAGAACAAATCATTCGCGTGAACGAACAAACAGAAAAAATTGATGAAATGGTAAATATTATCATGTCTGTAGCCGCTCAAACAAACTTGCTTGCTCTTAATGCTTCTATTGAAGCAGCAAGAGCCGGAAATAGTGGTAAAGGATTTGCAGTGGTTGCAAACGAAATCAAAAAGTTAGCTGATCATACTAAAGAGTCTGTCAGCTTTATTCAAGAAAGCGTCAATAGTCTTAGGACACAAATTCAAGGTTCAACCAGTGCCATCGAAAAAGCCAGTAAATCCTTTTTAAAAGGTAAGGAAACCTTAACACAAGTACTGAATGCCATTGAAGAGGTGGAAGATTCCTCCAAAAAAATCGAGTCAAACATGGAACAAATTAACATGAATATTGAACAACAAACTGCTTCTTCTGAAGAAGTATCCTCATCTATTCAGGTCATAAATGAAAAAACCAAATCACTTCACGAAGATAGTATTCGAACTGGACAAGGCTTCTTCACCGTATCTCTTGAAATCGATGATCTTAGAAAAAACATTATCCAAAAAGCCACAAACATCGATATGTACGATTCCTTAGACCTTGTTATTACGGACAGTTTGAATTGGAGATGGTGTGTTTATAACATGATTCTTGGTAATGCGCAGGTTGATATCTCTCTCGTTTCAAATGCTGATAATAGTCGTTTAGGTCGATGGATTACCAATTTTGGTTCAAAAGAACCTGCACTTAAAAACCATATACGTATCCTTGATAAACCTAGGTACAAAATGCATGAGTTAGCACAAAAGGCACTTGAAGCTTATAACCTCGGTGATAAAAAATCCGCTGAAGACTATCTGGTGCAAGTTGATCGACTCGCTCTTGAAATCGATAATACCCTTAGAGAAATGCAATCCAAATATAGAAAATAACTTGAATGCGTATTAAACAAATACAAGCCTAACCTGTCAAAAAAATGTAATCACCATCTACATAGTCAATACGTATGTCTGTTCCGTCCAGAATGGACCCATCTAATAATTTTTTACCTAGTTTTGTTTCTATTTGTTTTTGTATAAAACGTTTTACCGGTCTAGCACCAAACTGAGGGCTATATGCTTCATGGGTTGTTTGCTGTATAGCCCGTTCACTCATGCTGATCTTAATGTGTCGCTCATCCAGTCTTTTTTGTAAATCCTTTAATATCAAATTAATTATGCCCGCTATCTGATCGTAATGTAATGGCGTAAAAAGAACAATTTCATCTAAACGGTTTAATAGCTCCGGCTTAAAATATTGATGCATCAATGCCAATACCTCTTGTCTTGCCGTCTCATTAATGTCACCTTTATGATCGATACCCTCCAAAAGAACTTGGCTACCGATATTGGATGTCATAATAATAACTGTGTTTTTAAAATCAACAGTCCGACCTTGGCTATCTGTTAATCTACCATCATCTAGTAATTGAAGCAACACATTAAAAACTTCAGAATGGGCTTTTTCAATTTCATCAAACAGTATGACGGAGTATGGATTCCTTCTCACCGTTTCCGTCAGTTGACCACCTTCTTCATAACCAACATAACCTGGCGGCGCACCGATCAACCTAGCTACTGCGTGGCGCTCCATATATTCACTCATATCAATCCTAACCATATTGGATTCACTGTCAAACAACGCCTCCGCCAACGCTTTAGCAAGTTCTGTCTTACCTACACCTGTTGGACCCAAAAATACAAATGAACCAATTGGTTTGTTCGGATCTTTAAGACCCGCTCTTGCTCGAAGTATTGCATCACTAACGGCGCTAACAGCTTCTTCTTGACCAATGACCCTTTCGTGAAGCTTGCTTTCCAAGTATAATAATTTTTCTTTTTCAGACTCATTTAATTTGCTTAAAGGTATGCCTGTCCATTTTGAAACAATCTCACTGATTTCATCTTCCGTCACCGCTTCTTTTAACATTTTCGAAGTTGTTACAGCATCTTTATTTTGTTCCTGAACTAGTCTTTTTTCTAATTCCGGTAAGCGGCCATACTTTAGTTCAGCCAGTTTGCTTAAGTCATACACACGCTCTGCTTCTTCAATATCTCGCCTAATATCTTCGATGGCTTGCTTGATTTCTTTTTCTTTGATCAGCTCAGACTTTTCAAGCTCCCACTGTGCTTTCATAGCTTGGGATTTTTCCTTTAGTACTGCAATTTCATTTTCTAAAATCGTTAGTCTCTCTCTTGTGCCTTTATCCTTTTCTTTAATAAGCGCCTGTTTTTCTATTTCTAACTGCATCTGCTTTCTTAATATCTCATCTAACTCACCAGGCATCGTATCAATTTCAGTTCTAATCATTGAAGCTGCTTCATCCATAAGGTCAATTGCTTTATCTGGAAGAAAACGATCCGTTATATATCTATGGGATAGAGTGGCACAAGCAACCAATGCTTGATCTGTTATATGTACACCATGGTGAATCTCGAACCGTTCCTTCAAACCTCGTAAAATAGAAATCGTATCTTCAACTGTAGGTTGGTTGATAACAATCGGTTGAAATCTTCTCTCAAGTGCAGCATCTTTTTCAATGTACTTACGGTATTCGTCCAGTGTCGTTGCACCAATACATCGTAGCTCACCTCTTGCCAGCATCGGCTTCAGAAGATTGCCTGCATCCATAGCCCCTTCTGTTTTACCTGCACCCACGATGTTGTGAATCTCATCAATAAAAAGGATGATTCCCCCATTAGATTTACTGATTTCATTTAGTACCCCTTTGAGTCTTTCTTCAAATTCACCACGATATTTAGCTCCGGCAATCAATGCACCCATGTCTAAGGCATAAACTTTTTTATTTTTCAAGTCTTCCGGAACATCGTTATTAAGAATTCTTTGAGCCAACCCTTCAACAACCGCTGTCTTTCCCACGCCTGGTTCTCCAATTAAAACAGGATTATTCTTTGTCCTTCTGGATAAAATTCTAATCAATCTTCGAACTTCACTGTCTCTACCAATAACCGGATCCAATTTTCCTGCTCTGGCCAATACGACTAAATCACGTCCATATTTTTCCAGTACATTATAACTCGATTCCGGGTTCTGATTGGTAACTCTCTGATCCAACCGAAGTACTTTAAGAGACTTTAAAAAGCCTTCTAAGTCAATGCTATATTTCTCAAACAGTTTTGATGATGGGGTGCTCTTCTCCTTAAGTAAGGCAATATAAATGTGTTCAACACTAATATAATCATCCATAAAAGCTTTTGCTTCATCTTCCGCTACAAGAAGGAGTTGGTTCATTCGTCTGGACCCATAAATCTGAATACCTTCACCGGATACCTTAGGGATTTGTTCAATAATTTGCTCTAGGTCACGAGCATAAGCCTTAATGTTTACATTCATATGTGCAAGAACCTTCAATACTAATCCATCCTCTACTGCAATAAGTCCGTAGTGAAGATGCTCGCCTTCAATATATTGATTATTAAGCTTAATGGCCATTTTTTGTGCCCACTCAAGGCTTTCAGAAGATTTTTGTGTAAATTTATCCATGTTCATGTTGACGCCTCCTTTCTTTAACCCAATGGATTTGATGACATTGTTAGCACTCTCTATTGATGAGTGCTAATTCTAGCTTTATTATAAGTCTAATATGGTATTTTGTCAATAATAAAAAAAGACTGAGAGGGTCAGTCTTTTTCTTATTATTCTTTAGGCATGCTTTGAGATAAAACAATTCCAATAACACATAAACTTATAATAAAATAGAATATCGCATTGTGGTGATTAAAATAGTCAAAAAGTAGACCTGAAACATAAACACCAGCTATAGCGCCAATACCATAGGCTGTAAATACAACACCATAATTTTGACTATAATTTGTACTACCATACAATAAAAGCGTCGATGTTGGTGCAATGGCAAGCCAGCCACCTAAATTCATCCAGAAAATAGAAAAAGATATAGCATAAATAAGTACACTGCCATCATTGGCAAAAAGCATTAAGACCGCACTTGATAAAATCAGGGAAAAAGATAATAACATTACTTTTTTATAAGAAAGCTTATCTGTTAACCATCCAAAAAGTGGTCTTCCAACGCCATTAAACACTGCAAAAACAGATACGAATAAAGGTGCCGTTATCGCTGATAAGCCAATAAGATCAACGCCAATGCTATTGGTCATACCTATAATGGTTAAGCCAATCATTGTACCTAAGACAAAGCATATATAAAGGCTTTTAAAACTTTTTAGTTTAATCATATCTTGAGTTGTCGTACTTTCATCTTCGTGACTCAGTTTAACCATAATCAAAGGTTTTTCCGGCGGTTTTATAAACCATGACAACATGGGTATAATTATAGCAAAGATTAAGCCCAATAACTTAAAAGCATTTAAAACACCAAAGCCTTCAATCAAAGCTTTTGCAGCTGGTGCGGTAATGAAGGGCGATAACCCAAAGCCTGTTAATACCAACCCAACTACGAGACCTTTTTTACTTGGAAACCATTTTGCGACTACAGATATGGGCACACCGTATATAATACCAACACCAATTCCAATGATTATACCGTAAGTAAGTGTTAACATATAAATATTTGTAGCAAAACCGGACGCAAACCAACCAATACCAACTAACAAACCGCCAACAGACATCATGCTCTTAGGTGAAAACCGATCAATGTATTTACCTGAAACCAACATTGAAAAAGCATAAAAAGCTAAAGAGAACATGTAAGGCATGCCACTTTGAACGGTACTAACGCCAAACAAAGTCTCAATAGGACTCCTAAAAATACTCCACGAATATACTGTACCTAAACACATCATGATAATAATGCCTAAAACAACGTATTTCCAAGGATTGGTTTCTCGAATCTTGTCAATCTTATATTCTTCTAGCATTTTTCTTCACCTCATGGTTTTTATATATACATCTCTTAATATAGCATATAAGAGGGTTTTATGAAAAGAGTAAATTTAATTTAAGTTAATCTTTCACCTCCTGTCAATCATATGCTATAGAAAAATCCTTTTCAATCATGTATACTTGAGCTATCACTGGTCAAGACAGGAGAGATTGCTTATGCACATCATTCGAGAATATATGCCTGGCATGCGAACATTCAAAACAGCTTTATCTGTTTTCCTTTGTATTATCATATGGCGCATTTGGAATACAGAACTTCCTTTTTTTGCTTGTATTGCGGCTGTTATCACAACTCAAAATTCTATAGAGAGCACAAAACGTGTTGGACTCAACCGATTCCTAGGTACTTTAATTGGTGCTTGTGTTGGTGCTTTAATTGTTTGGTTCTTACCAAATAACACCCTCATTCTAACCTTAGGTATCATCGTGGTCATCCATCTGACTACCTTGGTCAAAAAAGGTGGTTCAGCCGCCATTGCTTGTATTGTTTATCTTACGATCATGATTAATATTGGTGTCGAATCCATTAATACATATATTTTATTGAGGGTTGTAGAAACAACCCTGGGGATACTTGTTGCTACAATTATCAACACCAGTATTCGACCTCCTGATGAAGCTGATGCTTAGTGGCTCCTTTATTCTAAGAAAGGCCAAGATGTTGTCTGCACAACATCTTGGCCTTTCTTGTTTGTGAGTCTATGCTAGGGCACTAACGGCATCTTCATAACTGATGACACCTCTTAAGCGACCCGCTTTATCTGTTATTGCAACATCATAATTACTCTTATCCAACTTTCCCCATACTTCATGTAAATAAGCGTTTCTATGTAGGCTTTCTACATCTGTTACAATGGCTTCATTAATATTGCTTTTATCCAACTTAATCAAGTCCTTATAGGCAACATACCCTAACAGTTTTCGGTCTTCATCAACAACAAAACAAAACTCTCTATCAAAGCTCTCCAGTTTTTTAATGACCGCTTCTCTTGACTCACCTTTTCTTGCGAGTGTAAACGGTTGACGCATAACTGTTCTTACTCTTAGTACTCTCGATTTATCCACGTCTTCAATAAAGCTTTTCACATAGTCATTGGCTGGATTTTCAAAGAAATCTTTTGGTTGTCCGATTTGTACCAATTCACCATCCTTTAATAAGGCGATTCTATCTCCAAGTTTGAAAGCTTCGTTCATATCATGGGTTATAAACACGATGGTCTTTTCCATATAATCTTCCATACTTAAGAGCTCAGATTGCATTTCTCTACGTATTAATGGATCCAATGCGCCAAAAGGTTCGTCCATGAGTAAAATCTCCGGTTCATTCGTCAACGCTCTGGCAATACCAACTCTTTGCTTCATACCGCCACTTAACTGTCTTGGAAAATAATTCTCCCAACCTTTAAGTCCGACAAGTTCTATGGCTTCCATGGCTTTTTTGGTTATTTCTTCTTCTGAAACACCTTGAACTTCAAGACCATATTCTACATTTTTCAGAACTGTTCTATGACTTAGTAAGCCAAAATGTTGAAATACCATAGCCACTTTGTTACGCCTCAAATCCATCAGTTGTTCTTTACTGTATTTGGTTATGTCCTCACCATCAATCAGTAATTGGCCTTTTGTTGGTATGTTCAGCATATTCATACAACGTATCAAAGAGGACTTTCCACTGCCTGACAGACCAACGATAACAAACATCTCGCCTTCATTAATATCAATATTGATATCATTAACACCAACAGCCGTACCTGTCTTCTCTCTTATTTCTTGTATGGTAATACCCTGTTCTAGCATCTTAAGGGCTTCTTCTTTTTTATCTCCAAATACCAAGGTCAAATCCTTGATTTCAATTTTCTTATTTTCCATAATTCATCACTCCGTTTCCTTAAGTCTGTTGGCAAAACCTTGCAAGACGCGATCTAGTATAATCGCTAGAAAAACAATACCTAAGCCTGCTTGAAAACCTTGTCCAACTTCAAGTCTACGAATCGATATTAGTACTTGCTCACCAATACCTTCTGCACCAATCATGGATGATATAACAACCATGGCCATGGCCATCATCGTGGTTTGATTCACACCGGTCATAATGGTTGAAAGTGCTTGTGGTAGTTCGATCTTCATTAACATTTGTTTTGGTGTAGAACCAAAGGACAATCCTGCTTCAATGACTTCTTTATCCACATTAGAAATACCAAGATAAGTCAATCGGATAAGAGGCGGCAGTGCATATGTCGTTGTTGCAAATACAGCCGGCACTTTACCAAAACCGAAAAGCATAACCGCCGGTAATAGGTATACAAAGCTTGGCATGGTTTGCATGGCATCAAGTATCGGCATTACAATCCGTTTGGTTCGATCGGATTTTGCCATGAATATACCCAGAGGTAATCCTAAAACTAGAGATACCAATACTGAAATAATGACAATTGCTAAGGTGTACAGCATCATATCCCATAAGCCGAAAAATCCGATGGATAACAACATAGCTGAAAGCGCAATGCCCATCTTAAGACTATATAATTTATAACCTGCATAAAACAAGGCAATAACCATCAACCACCACGGTATGATGTTCAATGTTACTTCAATTGCATTAAATATTGTTAGTATAAACCGAGTGATGGCATCAAAGAAACCACCTAAATTTACCAGCAACCAATTGACAAAATCATCAATAGGACCGCTGATTTGAAAACGTAATCCTTCTGGAAAACTAAACATGTTTCAATCAACTCCTTTTTATAAAAATGGCTAAGCCACATGAAGTGTTCAATATTATTTTACGATAAAAATTTTTACCGGCATGTATGATTAGACTGTCAAAACTAAGCTTCTCCATATTACACACAACTTATAGGTTACCTTGATACACTCATAAGATACATTGTCTATAATAGTTCAACTATCTAATTTTGACACTTTAACCATGTTTGCAGATAAAAATTATTTATCAGGACAAAAACTAAGCGACTATGTCGTATTTGCTTGCAATTTCAGCAGGAAAGATCCTTGACGCTTAAGCTAATGTAGGACTTTCTTTTAGAATAAGAAATCAAAAGATGTCACCATCTTTTGATTTCTATATTACGGTTACATTATATGTTACAGTTTATTGAATGGCAGCCATAACTTTTTCATAAGCGTCATCAGTAACCCAACCTGCCCATATGTCTTGCTTTTCTTGAAGGAACCATCTTGCAGCTACATCTGCTTCAACTTCGTTTTCTTGCATATATGCAAGGGCTTCACTTGTTAATTGTGACGAGGTTGTATATTGTTTTAGAAACGCTGTGATTTCTGGATACGCCTCCACAAATTCAGGTGTAGATACAACTTGTACGTCCACAGATGGGAATGATCCGATTCCGTCTGCAAAATCTTCTGCAGAATATGGGGTATCTTCTAACAATACCAAATCAAACAAGCCCATAACCCATGTTGGTTCCCAGTTATAACCTAACCATGGTTCACCTTTTGCATAAGCAGAAGCAAGTGTTGCATTTAATGTTGCACCTGAGTCAATTGTCTTAAAGTTATAGTGTTCATCTAAACCATAGGCTTCCATCTTATTATGAAGGAACGCGGTTGCTGACCAACCTTCTGGTCCACCATAGATGATACCCATATCTGGATTCTCAGGATCCGTAAAGTATTCAACGTAGTCAGGTAAATCTTGTACAGATTTCAAATCCGGTAGTAAAGCATCATCGCCTTCAACCAAATACGCTGGTACATATAAACCTTGTACGTTATCATCAAAGTTTGTGGCTAATTTTACATAATCACCATTTTCAATGTCTTCCGGATATGTTGGCACATTGTCCGCCCATAATTCCAAAGCCAAATCAATGGTTTTGTTTTTAAGTCCCGAAATCATAACCGCTGTATCAGCAATAATGACTTCTGTTTCAACACCATAGCCCTCTTCAATAATAACTTTGACTACTTGATCATGGAATGCATTGCTATCCCAGTCGCCTTCTCCTATAACAATTTTTTCCGGTTCACTGGCACAAGCACCTAAGCTTATAACCAACACAGCACTCATAAGTACCATGGTTATTTTTTTCCATATTTCTCGATTCATAATAATCCTCCTATTTTTATGTATTATATTCAACATATACATTTACCGAACTAACAACCTCATTATGAATATAAGTTGTCTGTTCGCACAACATTTATTGTAGCATAATCCAAATTATTTGTAAAGGGAGATGTCCTCCCGTGCCCATAGCTCAAGTTTCTAAACTCTTGTTATAACTCGGATGTAGGGATTTTTAAAAACTTCATTTTTTTAATCTTTGCTTTCTTAGAATTGGATTAAAACGTAAGTTTTTTCATCATTTTTTCTTCTTGGTATGCTATACTACTTTTGTTGTATATTCAATTTTCCATGATTATGCCTAAGCTCTTGACTAGGAAACTAGCCCAATCTACATAAGGAACATTGAATTGTTTATTAAATGGTAAAGATATTAGAAGGGAGTATTAAATGAAAGGTAATAATTTCAATAAAATTCTTAAGCTTTTTGACTATTTCAAGATTGCTTTTCAATTGAATCTAAGTAACAAACAACTTTACAAGCCACAAATCATTTTTCTTGTTGTACGAGGGCTTCTGATTATCTCCAGTGCCTTCACTTTGCTCAGTATTGGTGACAAGATGATTCATCTTACAAGTATGGACTTTAATCGATTCATAAGTCTTTTTTGGTCTGAGTTCCAAGGTATACCTTTAATATTAACGCTCGTCACGCTCTTAGTTATGATTCTAGGCTCAACTTATGTAGAATCCGGACTTTATCATATGTTCTACAGAGCATACAAAGACGTGCTTACAGATGGCGATTTTTTAACAGGTGCTGGATCTTACTTTTTAAAGTTTTTAGGTGGTAACATTCTCATTTTCATATTTTGGATTTTAGCACTTATACCTTATCTTATTACCGGTATCCTAACATTAACTATAGGCTTCACCTTAATTCCCATCCTTGTCAGTACTTTTCTGCTGGTATGGAAAGCTTCCTTGGTATCAGACGACAGTACACTTGGCAATGCTTTTAAGAAAAGCTATCAATTTGCTAAATCTAATTTTATACCCACCATGTCATTTGTTGTTTTCAGAAATGCCATGACCAGCATTGCTTCTGGTGGCAGCGGTAGTGGTTCCAACTTCTCCCAAACTTCGAATAATGCAAATACTTTTTTTCAAGATATGCCTTCCGATTTCCCTATACAAGGTGCCCCCTTCTCGGATTTCTTTTTCAACTACGAAACCCTCAAATTTTTTGTTATTGGTATAACCACTCTAATTACCATCGGCACCATCATAACCGGACTGATACAAATGCTTTTCAACATTTTCTTTGGATTGACGACCATTGTTCTCTATAATGAAGGATGGAAGCAAGATGATCTGGATTATATGGATCTACCCGCTCAAGATATTCAAGATGAGGAGGTGCAACATGGAACGCTTTAATGATTTGATGGATGATATGAAGGAAGCATTAACACTCAGTCATCGTTACAAAGGTCTGTTTCTTCCAGCCTTAATCGCAAATCTAATTATGCTGATACTTGGCTTTGTTATGTTTTTTGTTGTTATCATTTTTGTTATGGGTACCATAATATCATTCAGCTCTTTGGAAACCAATTGGTCCTATTTAATGGGTATTGCTGCCATAACTATACTTTTGATCTTGGTTTTCAGTTTAATCTTTATGGCCTTAGATCTTGGTATCAACAGTATTGTTATTGGCTCAGTAAATGGTGAGAAACCTACTGTTCAAATATTTTTCAAAGGCATTCGAAAATTCTTTTTCAAGGTGCTTATAACCAAGTTCGGTCTCTTTTTCCTATATACAATCGGATTTATTATATTATTGGTACCCTATATATTATATTTATTAACCATTGGGGTATTAACCGGTGGTTATGGTATTCTTTTCCTAACTTGCTTACTCCAAGCTTTCCTTGGTTCTTGGACTCTGCTTCTCATGGAGAACGAAGATTATCCTATGAGTGGCTTTTCAAGTGTTGCAATGAACTTTAAGTTTGGAAAAAAATACTTTTGGCTTATGATTTTGGTCTTTTTTACTCAGCTACAGTTGACGGCTTATCTTCCTGGTTTATTAGGCTTTTTAGGTGCCACTTTAGCAACTCTTTTCATAAGTTATGTGGTTATGACTGTTTTTAAAATAGTGGTCCTACTAACCTACAGAAGATATAAAGAAACTATTTAGATAAATAGATTTATGTGTCAAGTTCATCACCTCTTTTAGAAACTCGATTTCTGATATTGTTATTGGCATTAATGATGATAAAATGTTATAATTTAGACGTTGATTTATATATCAAAAATATATGACACAACTGAAAATCAAGGAGGTCATTATGTCATTTGGTCATCTTAAAAATAATTTTTTTAAACAAAACAAACGACAGCCCTTGAGTTTACCTGAGGGTCTCGTTATCAGGACTATTCTTAATAATTCAGAAGATACCATTTACTTCAAAAATCTTGATTCTAAGTTTATACTAAATAGTAAGGCCCATGCACTTCAGCAAAATGAGCACGACCCTTCTGATATGGTTGGTAAGGATGATTTTGACTACTTTCCTTACGATTTTGCCAAAGCCGCTTATGATGATGAGCAACGCATTATCCAAACCGGGAAATCTATGATTGGACATGTTGAAAAATGGGTTCAGGAAGATGGCTCTGTCACATGGTTCTTAGCTTCAAAGTACCCTCTACTTGATGATCAAAATAAGATTATTGGTACATGGGGCACTTCCAAAGATATCACTGACCTCAAAGTCGCACAAGAGCAACTGACCTTACTCAACAAGCAACTGCAAGAAGCGAATCAACGTTTGGAGTTCTTATCCATGCGAGACGGCTTATCCGGTCTTTTCAATCACCGTCATTTTTATGAATCATTAAATATGGCCTTGGCTCAAGTCTCTCGGCAAAAAAAAGCGCATCCAAAGAATATCTTTACGATTTTGCTCTTAGATATCGATCATTTCAAAGTTATCAACGATACTTATGGACATCTGGTTGGTGATATTGTTATTCGTACGATTGGCGAAACACTTAAAAAATCAACCCGTATAACAGACACCTGTTTTCGATATGGAGGCGATGAATTTGCAATTATTTTATCCGATACCGAACTAAACTCCGGTCAGCATGTGGCCGAAACATTACGAAAAATGTTGGCCTCTACTCCAATAGTAACAGAAGGTTTGTCCTTTCATATCAAGGTCAGCTTTGGTGTTGTTAGCTCGGATGAGGCAAGCTCTGCAACAGAATTAGTTGAATTAGCAGACAAGCGCCTGTACCAATCGAAAACTGAGGGGCGTAATCGAGTGAATTAGAAGTACCACTAGAACAATTAGGCCTCATGGCTTAATTGTTTTTTTTTGCCAACCACCAGTGCTAAGGACAAAAAAGCAATAGCAAACCCCAAGACGATGCCTGTGTAGCCCATGGTTTCTCTCAAACTCGCCATATCAAAACTGTTTAGATTCGCAATGGTGTTGTTGGCTTTTACATACCAGTATGTAGGTGTAAAGCTTGCAATCTTTAGAACCTCCTCCCCCAGAAATTCTTGAGGCACAAAAACACCACTGATAAAACTAGGACCTAAAGCTATAACGTTTGTAAGGGCCGATATACTTTCTTGATTTTTTACCAAGTTGCCCACTAAAAAACTGATGCTTACTGCACATAAAGTAAATACAAAGGAATTAATAAGGAATAACAAGGTATTGGTTGTATTGCTATTTTTGTAATCAAATACAATACAAAAACCGACCATAATAGCCCAGCATATAACCGCAAATATACCGTTAGCTAAAATAAACTGGAAGTTGGAGCTACCTGCCGGAATCGGAGAACAAGCATTCCGCCGTCTAAGATCTTGGTTGTTAAAAACCAAAATTATCGTTGATATTCCTAATATTAGTACTGAAAAGAGTGAATACGCTAGGTAGTTATAATAATACATGGCATAGCTTTGATCTTGCTTAAGTTCCTCACCACCATTCAAATTGACTTTTGTTTCCATTTCCATATCTTTATGTATATGACTGACTATTTTACTACTGTCTATACTGGATTTGGAATTGTATAGTTGAGCAATTCTCAGATATTGATTAACCTTCAGATCCACATACACTGCATCCACCGAATTTGGAACACTTGTTTTTTCAATCCAAACCTCTTCACCCTTTAAAAACTTATCCGTGAAATCTTCAGGTATCCTAAGGATATATGTTACTTTTCTAAAATACAAAGCATCTTGTAAAGCACTTGAATCATCTTCCAGTGGAACAATATTTGCAATTTCTTTGAGACCATCAATTAGCCCTGTCACTAATGGTGAGGCATCGTAATTAATAACAGCAATATTTGTTTTGGATTGAACAAAGCCTTTTTCCCGTTCAGTTCTAGTAGCGCTTGCAATCAGAAGAGATATGACTAGAAAAAGACCAACATATATCATCATAACCGGCAACTTTTTTTTGAATATTTTAAGACACAGTCTAAATACTGGCATATTTTTCCCTCCTTATAATCCGATAGGTTATAATTGAAAATATAAGAATGAAGGCAACAAGACTTAGTGCATTCATACTATAACGTTCATAATCATCATAATAGTACAGTGCATAAAAAGCATCCGCAAGAACATGAATTGGATTCAGTCTGCCTATGATTGGTGCATTCTGATCAATGATATATTTCATTTCACCATACATCATACCGCTTAAAAACGAGCCCAGCATACTAACTCCTATGCATACCGCTGATTTTATACCTTCACCACCCTTTACAACCACACCAATCAAGGCACCCATTGTAATACCAACCACACTTCCTAAAATAGTTGTTAAAATAACCAGGCCAAATTGATGACCAAAATCAATACCCAGTCCAAAGTACAGATAAGCTAGAAGAACCATCAGCTCAGCCGTATGAATTAAAACCGAAGAAGCCCCACTATAGATAAATGCCTTAAGCTTATGTACTGGAGATAGATTAACCCTTGCAGCATGGGGTGATTGATCCGCTTGAATATCAATGACTTCTCTAAGTCCAAAAAAAGAACCGTATAAACAACTCATGGCAATAAGCGCATAAAAATACATCAGTGTGTTGTCCGGATTTGCTTGGCTAAGTTGAAATTCCTTTGTATACAAAGCACCTTCTTCAAGTTTGGTTATTACATCTTTCAATACTGTCGAATCCTCTTTTGCTATATTTATTACGGCTGAATACGTCTGACTATATTGGTCCAGAAAAAGCTTAATTACACTTTGATTAAACCCTTTTTGATGAACGGTTAAAACCATTGGACTACCAACCTGTATGAAACCATCAATACTATTTGATACCAGCTTTTCTTTGGCTTCTTCTTCATTCATAAGAGATGCAGAAAACATGGGTTTCTCATCTTTTGACAGCATTTGAATTAGTTGCTGAAAAGCAAAATCTTTTTCATAGTTGTCATCCTTAATTATACCAATATTGATGGTGTTGAACCTTTCATGATCATTGAGCCCACTAAAGGCTAGACTAAAGAAGGTTGCCAATAATAAAGGGAAAACCAATGTCCAAAAAATCATGGACTTATTTCTAATAAGGGACTTAAACCTATACTTAAATATATGAATAAACATTGTATCCTCCTAATCTCTCAGCTCTTTGCCTGTTATTTCCAAAAAAACATCATTAAGCGTAGGCTTCTCTGAATAGATTGTACCAAAATTGATGCCATTTTTTCGAACATAGTTTAATACACTTTCTAAGTTGTCTTTACCCTTATGCGACTTTATAACCAGCGTATGATCCTGGTACACCACTGAGGTAATGTTTGGTAATGCCTCAATTTCTTTTACATGAATGTCCTTCAGATTAAAGACTTCAACAGATATCTTCTCTCCAAGAGATATCATACTTTTCAACTCTTCTTTTGAACCTTCTGCAATAATCCTTCCCTTATCTAAAATCATAATTCTTGAGCAAATCTGTTCAACTTCTTCCATATAATGAGAAGTGTATATTATTGTTGCACCTTGTCGATTTAGTTCAACAATGCCTTCCAGTATCTTATTGCGACTTTGAGGATCAACTGCAACAGTGGGTTCATCCAATATTATTAATTTAGGTTTATGGGCGATGCCACATGCAATATTCAGCCGTCTGAGTAAACCACCACTCAGCTTTTTGGGATAAAATTTGATAAAGTCTCCAAGACCTACAAAGGCTATGGCTTCATTAACATAGGCTTCTTTTTGTGTTTTATCCTTAATGTATAAACCACAAAAGTAATCGATGTTCTCATAAACAGTAAGTTCTTCAAAAACGGCAACATTTTGCATGACAATTCCAATATCTTTTTTTATATCGTAGGCATAGGGTGTCATCGGTTTGTCAAAAATCTCAATCATGCCTTTATCATACTTGAGCAATGAAAGAATACAATTAATTGCTGTTGTTTTTCCCGAACCGTTTGGACCCAATAACCCAAATATCTCCCCTTGCCTCACATCCATAGAAAGATGATCAATTGCCGTTAATTCCCCATATCTTTTCACCAGATTCTCTACATGTACAATCATAATGACCTCCAATTATCCTGTTTAAATATCCTTTAATAACTTCATTATAGACCTCTCCTATCTATCATGTAAGTGATCAGATTCACAACTTTTAATGACAAATGTCACATTAATAGATATAATAAAGCTAGAGTCATCCTATATGATCTATCTAACAAAGGAGAAGCTATGAGAAACCATTATGATTATATGGATAAAATTGTTCTTTTCATATGTTGCCTCGTCATTTATCAGTCTATGTATAACACTGAATTAAATGTCATTCCCTTACTCATAGCTGTTGCCATCTCCAGCTTCATTATGGTCTTTGAACATACACCGTTTGCGCGCTATTTTTTATATATACTCTATATGATCATTACTCTATTTTATAAAGATTCCATTTTTTTCATGCCTTTAATTATATATGACTTAATCGATGAACCTTTGCGCTATCTTTACGCCTTACCCTTATTGCCGCTCTCTGATTTTTTTCTCACCCATAGCTTGATTGAGGCTTTTCTAATCTTTGTTGTAATTATGTTAGCCATATTTATCCGCTTAAAAAGTAGAGATATAATTGGTTTTAAGGCAAAGTATTTTCGGCTTTTGGACACAACAAAAGAGCTGTCCCTTAAGCTAGAACAGCAAAATCAAGACTTAATTGATAAACAAGATCATGAAATTCATATTGCCACCTTAAATGAAAGGAACCGAATCGCTAGAGAAATTCATGATCATGTTGGCCATCAGCTTTCCTCATCTTTATTACAAATTGGTGCACTCATGGCTATTTGTAAAGATCAAGAACAATTAATGCGGTTAAATGGACTCAAAAAAACCTTAAGCCTTGGTATGGACAATATTAGAAATAGTATTCATAACCTATATGATCATGCAATCGACTTGGATGCACAACTTACTGAGATTCTTAAGGACTTTACCTTTTGCAAGGCAATATATAATAACTCTATTCTAGAAGCTCCCAACCAGAAACAAAGCTATGCCTTTATATCCATCGTTAAGGAAGCTTTATCTAATATTATGAAGCATGCCCAGGCTACTGAAGTTAGTATTTTACTTCGTGAACACCCTAGCATGTATCAATTAATCATCCGTGATAATGGAAGTGTTGCCGATTATAATCCTAATGATGGGATCGGTTTAAAAAATATGGCACAACGGGTTGAGGTTTTGAAAGGCCATTTACAAATTAGAACACAAAATGGATTTGAAATTTTTGTTTCACTACCAAAAACCTAATTACTGGATTTTATAACGATAGGAGATTTATATGAGAGTTATTGTTGTAGATGATGACCGCTTGGTAACATCATCCTTGAAAACCATCATAGAAGCTGACCCGATTATAAGTGTTGAAGGCATTGGCTATAATGGTCTTGAGGCAGTCGACTTGTTTAAGCAGCTTCAACCAGATATTCTGTTAATAGACATACGGATGGAAGAAATGAATGGTATCGATGCAGCGCGTATCATATTAGAGCGTTATCCTGAGGCTAAAGTATTATTCTTAACCACCTTTTCAGATGATGAATATATCATTCAAGCTCTGAAAATAGGGGCAAAAGGTTATTTGCTTAAACAAAATTTTGAAAGCATTATACCTTCTCTTAAAACCGTTTACGCTGGCCAAAGGGTTTTTGGAGATGAAATTATTACAAAAATTCCTTCTCTCTTAAATGATGCTTCTTCAAATCCTTTATCTGATTTAGAATTAAGTGATAAAGAGTTACTGATTATCACTCATGTTGCTGAGGGATTGTCCAATAAAGAAATAGCCGATCTGGTTTGTCTTGGGGAAGGTACTGTTCGTAACTACATAAGTATCATCCTTGACAAGCTTAGTCTAAGAGATCGAACTCAACTGGCAGTCTTCTATTACAAGCGTTATCATAAATGACTTTACTTTGTTCTATAAAAAAGCCAAGTTTACAATTTACGGCTAAAACAAGTGTTAAAAGAGCCCTTACCTTGATAAAAATCAGTGTAAGGGCTCTTCTTTGTTTCGATCTTTATTACTTTTTTTCTTTACAATCAGGACAATAGCCGTATATTTCTAGACGATGACCCGATATGTCATAGTCTGTTTGTTCTTGTAGGATTTTTTCATAGGCGCCTAAAGGACATCCTTTAATGACTTGCATTTTTTTACAACAATAGCATATTAAATGGTGCTTATGTTCCATATTGTTTATCTCAAATACAGCCATATTATCTTCAGATAGATTTCTTTTAATAACCAGACCTTTGGATATAAAAACCTCAAGAATCCGATACACCGTTGATAAACTGATTTTTTCATCTAACTCTTTAAGCTTCAAAAAAATCAGTTCAGCTGTCACCGGTAAGTTTTCTTTCATTAATATATTATAGGTCATATTTCTTTGTTTTGTATTTTTTATGCCTTTTTCGGCAAATAGAATTTTATTTTCCTTATTTATCATATAAGTCAATCCTCAACATAAGGTGTATTTGATTAAAATGTTTTCAAATCCGGATCACCACCAAAACCACATGCGCCTGTCAAATTAGCTATGTCTTCAACATCTCTTTCTTCAAGCTGAAAATCAAATATATCCGCATTGGCTTCTATTCTTGAGGGCGTTACTGATTTTGGTAGGGGCAAATAGCCTCTTTCCAAGCTCCATCTCAAGCAGATTTGAGCAATACTCTTACCATATTTTTGTTCAAAGAACTGCATTTGGGGAATATCAAAAACTTTACCGGTACCTAAAGGACTGTAGGCTTCCAGTAATATATTATGTTTTCTACAAAACTCAACCGTCTCCTCTTGCAAATCTCCAGGACACAATCGAATCTGATTTACCATCGGTACTATTTTTGCCTGAGCCATAATTGCCTCTAAATGATGAGGTCTAAAGTTGCTGACACCAATCGCTTTGATCTTCCCGGCTTCATAAAGTTCCTCCATTGCCTTCCATGTTGCTGAGTTCACTTCTTCCCACTTATCCCTAAACTTAGGTGGGTTTGGCCAATGAATTAGATAGAGGTCCAAATAATCGGTATCCAAGCGCTTAAGACTTTCTTCAAAAGCCCTAAGGGTTGCTTCGTAGCCATGGTCGTCATTCCATAATTTGCTGGTGATAAATATTTCTTCTCTAGGAATGTTACTGGCCTTGATTGCTTTACCCACACTGACTTCATTGCCATATATGGCTGCAGTATCAATATGTCTATAACCCACATCCAATGCTGTTTTTACCGATGTTATCCCCACTTCATCGTTAGGTGTCTGCCATGTACCAAAGCCAACACAAGGGATTGTCACACCATTATGTAAAGTATAATAATCTGTTAAAGATTTCATTAAAATCACTCCTTTTTCATAACATCATTATAAGGATTCTATAGGATAACTATGTCTAATTATATACCAATCTGCTTCCATAAGGTATACCCTATTTTTCCTCACTGGTTTCTATCTTCTTCGGTTCTCTTTGCCCTTTTAATTTTTCGATTGGTTGAGGCTTAGAAAACAAATAGCCTTGAACAATACTAAGACTTGTTCCTTGAATCATCTCCAACTGTTCCATGGTCTCAACACCTTCTGCAACAATATCATAGTCATATATCTTAGCAATATCACATAGAATCTGAAAAAGCTTAAAGGCTTTATCATCTTCAATTATTTGGTCCATGAAGGTCTTATCAATCTTCATCTCGTCAAAGTCAATACTCTTTAAATAATTAAAGGACGAGTACCCTGTACCAAAGTCATCAATGGAAACCTTAAGTCCCAATACATGCAAAGATGTTATAATCGTTGCAATCTTCTTGAAATCGGCTATAAAAATATCCTCCGTGACTTCTAAAATGACTTTTTCTGCTGGTACATTATGATACACAAGAGCATGCATAATAGTCGTAAGAAAACCAACCTCTAGAAAATGGGTGGGGCTGATGTTAATTGAGACGGTTACGCCGTCACCATATATTTCCTTTAGCTTAGCATAGTCTCCCATGACTTTATCAATAATATAGTCACCAAATTTGGATGTCAAGTTCAGTTCACTTAAAGCCGGTATAAAAACATTAGGCGGCACATAGCCCAGTTCATCCGAAAACCATCTTGATAATGCCTCTACTCCAACCACTTTGTTTTTCACAAAATCATACTTTTCCTGATAGTGTATCGCTATCTTCTTCTCCTCAATGGCAACTTTTAAATATTTTCGCATCTCAAGTTCATCAATGATGGCTTTTTCCATGTCGCTATCAAAAAGATAGATTTTTGTATTTCTTTGCTCCTTAGCATGTTTCATTGCCATGGATACTTTGTTATAGAGCATCTCAAAATCCAGTCCCTGATCTGGATAATTAGCAATTGCAACATGATAATCCAATGGATGCAAAAACTCATTGGTAATCAAAAATTTATGAATCCCTTCCTGTAATTTTTCAATACTGGCCCTTACTTGGACCGCCGACTTTTCCTCTAACCATATTGAAAACTCATTGCCACTTGTTCTTGCAATAAAAAATATATCCTTCACCAGGCTTCTGAAGTATGTCCCAATTTTCTTTAGAAGCTCATCGCCTTGGTCATAACCCATCGTTGAATTAATCACTTTAAAAGCTCTGATATCTAATTGAACCAAATATGCCTCTTTATTGCATTGTTTCATTCTCGTTATAACATGTTTTTTAAATCTATTTCTATTTGGCAGTTTAGTCAACTCGTCATTATAAGCTAAATAGGTTAGCCTCTCTGTCTGTAAAGTAAGATTCTTTCTCGTTACCTCCATGGACGCCACCATAAGATTATAACCCTTGGTCAATTGGCCGATCTCGTCTTGAGAATTGACTTCCGGTATGGTCTGATACACTCCCTTGCTCACCCCACCCATGCCTTCTGACACCAGTATAACCGGCCGTGTCACCCGCCTAAGTATACCTGCAGCTATAACCGTTATAAGAATCATAAGACCTAAGTAAATGAAGACTAAAACAAAGAGTATGATGCGAGCTGAGGCATTAAAATCCATCTCATAGGCCGTCGCCGAAACAATCCACCCCCAGTTAGGATCATAGCCTGCATAGGCAATCTTATCTGCAATTACATCTGAATGGGGTAATACCCACGAGTAATAAGTAAAACCACCACCATTTAGTCCTTTTTCTATCTGATCTCTGACGATATAATTGTTTGGATTTTTCATATCTGTAACATCTATAACATTTAAACCTTCCAAAGTCGGATGCATGATTTCCGTACCTTCTAGATCATAAATAATCATATAACCATTTTCTCCAAGATCAATTCTACCATGTAAGGTTCGGGTTCCATCTTCATTCATCGGACCCAGTAGAGCAACTTTAACATTTTCCTTTGCTTCTTCCTCTGTTGTTGCTCCAGCCAAGCTTTTATCATATTCTGCCTCAATAAGCTTCAAAGCCATAACCACTGCATTTTTCATGGTAACTTCACCTTTATCCTGAAGGGCCTTACTTGCAATATAATACCCTGAGACCCCTATTCCAAAAGTAGCCAAAGACAACAAAACAACAAAAACCATCATCAGCTTCTTATTGAGTGAGTATTTGAATTTATTGGGTGTAGCCTTCATAGATGACCTCCATAAGATGTTATATTAATGCCTTAAGTTCCTACCTTAGCACCCTTAATTATACGCAAAGCAATTGAAAATAACAAGGATTACACGTATAAAATTTTTTAACGTTATACAGGTTGTGGAAGGGTTTTCATGGGATCTTCTATACCCCTTCGCTGACATATATTTGATTTTTTCCAAGTTCTTTCGCCTTATACAGAGCCTGGTCCGCCAATGCAATCAGCTGCTCTTTATTAAGATCTTCACTTGGTACCAAACTTATTAAACCAATACTAATGGTTGTCCTAGGTTGTTCCTTCTCAGAATCAGCTTGGATTGGAATTTGACTAATTTCTTGCTGAATGGCTTCACATAAAGTATAGGCACTCTTAGGATTATTATCATATAAAATAATAATAAACTCATCTCCCCCATAGCGAACCGCTTTATCTGTGCTTCGACTTAACAGTCTATGAACAGTATCTGCAACATCTACCAAGTAGTAGTCGCCTGCAATATGTCCATATCGATCATTAATATCCTTAAAGTTATCTATATCAAACATAATTAATGTCAGGTTGGTCTTTGAACGTTTTGCCAACTTTAAGAACTCATCTAATTTAAAATCCAGATACCTTCTATTGTAAAAATCTGTTAAGGCATCTTTAATCGATAGCGTTTCCAGTTCAATATTTGCAATCTCAAGCTTTTCATTGATTTTTGCTAGTTTAGAGTTTCTTCGCTTTAGTTCACTTGCCTCAATAATCTTAAAAATCCCATAACCCAATAAAATTAACAACATAACGTAAATAAAGTAGGCTATTGGTGTACTGTACCAAGGTGTTTCAATAGTAAAATAGACACTTACCGGCTCTGATTTATTATAACGAATACCTTCTGCCACTACCATTAGCTGATAGTCACCAGAAGGCAAATTGGAGTAAGATGCATAATCTCTCGTACCAGCATAAATCCAATCCTGATCAAAGCCAACCAACTTATATGAAAACATAATTTTATCCGGTGAATCATAGTCAAGAGCAACAAACTTGAAGCCCAAAAAATTTTCTTGAGGGGAAAACTTCAACCGTACTTCGTTGTAATATGGGCGCTTTTCTTCAATAGGTTCTTGGAACAACTCAACTTCCGTAATATATAACCTTGGTGGGTTCATTTTGAACTCCGTGTACTCTTTGGGAATCACTGTGATACCGTGCACACCACCAAACATCATGCTACCATCTCTGTTTTTCAAATGTCCTTTGGAGAATTCCATACCCCCAATGCCATCATCTGTTGTTAGTTTTCGAATCTCTCCTGTTATAGGATTCAGAATGGATATACCATCATAAGTAGCAATCCACAACAAGTTGTCATTACCTTCTAACATACTAATAACCGCGTTACTTGAAAGTCCATCTTCTTCTGTAAAACTAACAAAATTATGATTGAATTCATCATAGTAAGCAACACCACCATCTAGCATACCAAACCATACACGCCCAGTGGAATCTTCAAATATATCTGAGATTGAATTATTTGCCAACTGATTTTCTTCTCTTTCTCCTTTTTTAAAGACTTCAAATGACTTTGATGCTTTTTCAAGAAGATTAAGGCCATTATTAGTGCCGACCCATAGGCGACCTTTACGATCGTGGTGAATCGTATATACAAGATTATCTGACAGGGTTTTATAATCATCATTAATAGAGCTATATTGTATGGTTTCATTGGTGTTCATATTGTAATAAAACAAACCATTGGTATAGGTTCCAATCCATAACTCATGTTCACTGACCTGTTCAATGTCATATATTCTAAGATTATTAGGTAAGATATTCCAAGGTATAAATGTATCCGTACTTGGATTATAAAATACCAGTCCTTTAGCCGTTCCTACTAGAATCCTTCCGTCTTCTAACAACTCCATGGCCATAACTTGGTTATCAATCAAGGATCCTACTTGGTTCTCCTTATACTTATACTTGGTAATAGTCTCTGTCCTAGGGTTATACTTATTCAAACCATTATTATAAATAGCAAACCAATAGTTGTCTTCTGCATCTTGAAATATAAAGTTAATCTTACCAATATCCATAGAATCGGGATTTTGAGGGTCATGTGAGAACTTCACATAGTCTCTTTTTCTTGGGTTCAACTTAGATATCCCACCACCGTTCGTACCGATCCACAATATACCGGAATCATCTTGAAGCATGGAGTATACTATTGGATGTACCAATGCGTGGTCATTTTCCCCATCGATAAAATGATGGATCCTATTGTTTTTTTCAGTGGCAAATAGGCCACCACCCCAAGTGCCGACCCATAGTGTTCCATCATTTGTTTTTTCCATGCTATATACTCGGTTGTCTGAATAACTAAATGTACTCAATAGATTAAAGTCCAAATCCAAATTAACAACGCCACCATCCCAAAGACCTAATGTTAATACATTTTCTTCAAAAGCCTTGATGACCATTACATTTGGTGATGGTAGTTCAGTCTCAATGGGAATCACTAGATCACCATCAGGGTCCATCATCAATAGACCATCATAAGTACCAATCAACAAGCGTTCCCTCGAATCTATAAATAAAGCCCTTACAGTCTCTTTTGGAATATCATATTGCTTAACTGAACCATCTCTTGGATCCAATCGATTTAATCCGTTCATGGTTCCAAGCCATATATAACCTTCTGAATCTTTCTCTATAGCAATTATTATAGGATTAGATAGATTATCGTCTTTTACTGTATAATTCACGAAACGATTTTCATGTATTATATAATGTGATACACCCTGATAGGTTCCAACCCATAGTTCATGTAGTTCCATGTCATAGTAAATGGTCTGAACCAGATTGTGTGCAAGTCCGTCCTCTCTAAAAGGTACGGTTTTATAAACCATAATCTCTCTACCATCAAAGCGGTTTAATCCACTTTGGGTTCCAAACCATAAAAACCCATATTTATCTTGAACCATTGATGACACTGATAAATTAGATAAACCGGATTCTCTACCCATTCTTTCAAAAAGTATACCTACATCGTCACGTATAATAGGGGCTTCCAACATCTTTGCTTGACTATCATAAGCCATGATAGATATGACTAAAACTAAAACAAGTACTGATATAATTTCTCTATGCCAAGCTTTATACAAAGTTGTCATAAAACAACCTCCATATTTTTATAGTATCTTCTTTTTTATTATCACACATTCCTTGTTATTATACAACTCATGGTTAATAACCCAACTTTTCGTTTATCACAAAAGTTGAGTTATTCAATCGTTGGTAAAGGTGTAAAAACTATATAGTTGAACTTTTGCATACAATATATAGTTATGAATGCATCAACGTAATCTATATATTGTATGTGAATTTAGTGAAACTTAGTTTTGACCTTTAACCACCGTTGGATTTTTTTTATGATCTATACATCAAAGCTTTTATACCAAATATTCATAGACTCTATGCCTCCAGATATTTGATTATTATTCCATAGTGTTCCACCATACTTATACCCACTTTTCCCAAAAATCTTATTCATGCTTGCTGAGCCAGCACGGGTCATAGTATATGCCGTTTTAATACCTGCTGCCTTCATAACCGTTTCCATTTTTTTCATCATATGCATACTATAATTATATCCACGATACTTGGGTAAGATTGCAAAGTCTGTCACCTCCACGTTTTCTTCATGAAAATTAACACTACAGGCGCTAACACCAACAAGTTCATCATTATCCATTAGACCAAAATATAATGTCTCGTGCCCCATATTCTCTTCAATGTAAGAAGGGTCTGCAACCGGGTATGGATGGGTCTTAAATACCTGATCATAAATATCTGCAATCTTCTTTGCATCACGTAAGTCCAATAATTTTATTTCATAGTTCTCTTTCAAAGGCATTAGCTTTTTCTTATTACCCTTTTTCTTTTTTGCCTCCCGAACAATTGATAAAAGCTCTTCTTTGTTCTTTACAGTTTTTCTATTCGGATCGGTATATTTCGCCATAAAGAAACATGCTTTTTTCCCATTATAAAATCCGGGTATTTTTGCCTCTTGATCGAAACCATGTCTAATAAATTTGATTTTCGCTGCTTTTGGGGTTTTTGCAATGATTTTACCATACTCATGGTCTTCAATCAATAAATCCAATTTATTAATAAGATAGGGGTCCAAGGCATGTTTGTAGTCATCTACAAAAATCCTATCATTGTGTTGTCCATGTTGAACTTTACTCCTACCCATTACAACTATTTTTTCTTGTTCTTTCACAATCTTATCTCCTTTGTTTTCTTTTCACTTTTCTTAAATGATTGGTAACTAAGCGGGCCACAATTTATCCTTACTTTTTCAGTGAATAATATTGACAAAAGCACCATAACCCAAAAGAGTTAGAGTGCTTTTACATCGCTCTCGCTCATATTACCCACTGGTTTTATCAACAGTTTAGGTCATGACCATCGTCCAACCAAGCCCCAGTTCTAATTCTTGTTTTCATACACCTTATTTTTGCTTATAATGTCTAATATATTCTCCAAGCCTAACACTGATGGCTGCTTCTCCAACATAAAGTAGCTTATCATCTTTATAAATCTTTTCATTGCTTGGCGGTGATAATAAAATATTTCCATCTCTTTTTATGCCTACAATCGTAGCGCCTGTATTTGTCCAAAAATCAAGTTCTTGTATGCTTTTTCCAATGACTTCTGAAGCCATATTAATGCTATACTCATGAACAGTTATATGCTCACTATGATTGAATCGACTTGTATAATCTATGATTGCATTCATTGTTTCATTCATTTTGTCTTCTATCACTTCTCGTTTTTGCATTAATTCTATTAATTCATCTTTTAATTCATTAACCGAAGAACGAATTCTATATCTCTCAATAAACTCTAAGGCCCTGTCAACAGATGCTACATATATGCCATTTCCATGTTTTACCTCAACGATATCCATATCCGATAAAAGTCGCATCGCCTTTCTAATGGTTTCAGGCGATACATTGTATTCTCCTGCCAGTGTGGATCTTCCACTGATTTTTGCCTGTTTTTTTATATCTTCACGACTGATTCGAGCAGCAACGTCCACAGCTACTTGCATATAAATCGGTGTAGAGTTTCTTTTTGCCATGGCTCACCTTCCTTATAACTTTATAATCATCTTCATAAAAAGAGACAACTTTATTATTTAATAAGATTGTCTCTATTTTTGTATCATTATACCTCAGGTATTTTGTTTTGTCAAATCCTTTGCTGCTTTCAAAATCACTCTTTCAATGCTATTTGTTTTTCCAACTCTGAATAGGGCATGGGCTTTGCAAAATGATACCCTTGTCCAAACTGACAACCCATGTCATGGAGTAAAACGCTTTGTGCTTCATGTTCAATACCTTCTGCCACTGTTACAATACCCAATGCTTCTGTCAAACTTAGTAATTGCTTCACAATAATATAGCCTTTGTCTTTATCCAGTATATCATCAATATATGATTTATCTATTTTTAACACATCAAAAGGAAACATACTCAAGTAATTTAGAGAGGAGTACCTCGTACCAAAATCATCTAAGGACACAGAAAAACCAATTGCTTTTAGTTGTGACATGACTTCTTTGGCCTTCGTCATATTTTTTATAATTGAATGCTCTGTTATTTCAAAAGAAATTCGTTTCGTATTAATCTTATAGAGATCGACCATTTCTACAAGATATGGTATAAATTTTGATGAGTTAAAAGTTTGAGTTGATATGTTGATAGAAACATTAAGATTACTAAAAATCTCATGTTCCGCAGATATACGCAAAAAAGCCTTTTCAATGACCCATCGATCAATTCTTAGTATTTGCCCTGTTTGTTCTGCAAATTCAATGAGCCTACCAATGTTCATATCTTTATGAGTGGTATCCTGCCACCTAAGTAATACCTCACAGGCATTAAAAGTTCTTTCTCTTAAATTGAATATAGGTTGATAATATAACTCAAACGCATTTTCTAACAAGGCATTGTTGATTTTCTTTTCAAGGCCTGCACGAAAAAATACTTCTTCTAATAGTTCTTGGCTGTAGAATTCATAACGACCTCTACCATTGGCTTTTGCCTTATACAAGGCAATATCAAGTTGCTTTAATACTTCTGATACATTTTTTTGACTCATAAGGCTGGTTACAACACCAACGCTTAATGTCATCTGGTACTCTACATCTACAAGTTCCCATTTACGATTGGATAAATTCAAAATATACTCCAGCATTTTTTGAATCTTTTCTTCATCTACAGTTTCTTGAATAATCAAAAAACCATCGCCTTGCCACCTGTAAGCATGGGATAACTCCAAAAATTTAAGTGTTTTGGATAACGCGACTAAGAATAGGTCACCGTAATCATGGCCATGAATATCATTTAAGTCTTTAAAATAATCAATATTTATATAATACACAGTATATGGCTTTTGCTCTTCTATGAGCGCTTCAATTTTTGTATCAAAAACCACACGGTTATCCAGCCCTGTAACAGGGTCTTTTGTGGCCATCTCAATCAATTTTTGTTGTTGTTTATGTTCATCTGTCACATCGATGCCAAAGGATACAATTAGGGGCTCTTCGTTTTTAGTTTCCATTAAGACATCGTTCCAAATCATATCCCTTACACTTCCGTCTTTTGCTCGCATTCGTGTCTCATAATTAATTAATTGCTTCTTTTTATAAAGTCGGTCTATAAATGTTGATAGGTCAAAGTCCTCTATGCTTGTTCTTGTATACTCAATCCAATTTTCTCCAACAAAGCTCTCATCATAGCCTAATACTTCATAATAATGTTTGTTTAGATCTACAACTTCTCCAGTGGTTCTCCAGATCATAATAGCCGCATTACTATTGTTATATAATAAGTCGAAATATTTTTTTTGTTTCTGAAGCTCTAGATTCATTTTATCCAAGCTTTTAACTTTTTCTACCAACTCATCATCAATGGCTATAAGTTCTTCTGAAGTAGCCAACAACTCTTCATTTTTATCTTGTATTTTTTGATTCAATTGAAACACTCTATTATTATTAAGGGACGCAAAATAATAAAACAATATGCTGGTCATTGCTACATAGAACCATCCTTTATAAAGCTGCATCTCTTGATAAACCTGATGGTCTTGAACCAACATACCAAGGATACCGTCTGAAAAAAGAATCCATAACACACCAATTATTGTATAAACAAGGGTAATCCTCCAAGGGTTATACTCTTTTTTGGATATATGGGTAATTTCCTGATGATTCAGCAACTTTTTATGTACATGATCCAGTTTTTTTTCCAATTGTGCACCTCTTAAATTTTGTCATCTATTGCCTATTTTATAGAGCATTTTGGGTTAAAGCATTTAGTCTGCCTAAAGTCTTTTCCATTGCCTGCATTCATTTGAACATAACATGATTAAATTACCATTCTTTTCATCTTACAAAGTTAAGTCTTTTAAGAGATAAACATCTACAAGGGTTCCTTTTTCAAAACTTCCTTTTTCAACAGGTATTTTAATATAACCACTGGCTTTTGATAATAAAGTCATCATGCCGGATTTTCCGTTAAGCGGTAGGGCCTTCCATAAGGCGTTTTCTCTGCTTAATCGAACCATTTGGTATGTTTCTCTACTTGGTGCGGCGTAAACATTATCGGTAAGTACAGCCTGAATCCGAACCACCTCTTGATGGTTCTTTTGAATGGTCAATAAATATTTTTTAACAAACAGACTAAATGTGACCAATGCTGATGCTGGATGACCCGGAAGCCCAACTATAAGTTTACCGTCTATTTGTCCAAAAATCGTCGGTCTACCGGGTTTTATGGCTATACCATGTACCCAAATACGACTGTGTTCAAAAGATTCTATAACCTGTCTTGTATAATCCTTGCTTCCTACAGAACTACCACCGGATATTAATACTATGTCACTTATCTGCATACATTCTTTAAGAGCTTTTCTGATCAGTTCAACATTATCTTTTACTATCAAACGTTCTTTAACTTCACCACCCAGTTGCCTAATCAATCCACCTAGAGCATAACTGTTAACTTCTCTTATTTGCCCTAATGACTGTTTTTCATGAAGATCTATAATTTCATCGCCTGTAGAAATAATAGAAAACACAGGCTTAGTATAAACTTCGATTTGTTCAACACCCATTGAAGCAAAAAGCCCTAAGTCATATGCAGTTATTCTCTTACCTGCTTTAATATAGGTTTCATCTTTGGATAGATCATCACCGGTATAACTTATATTTTCACCTTGTTGTATAGATTTGTTGACAAGTACGGTTTCACTGTCAAGCTTTCTGGTATATTCGACCATGACCATGCCTTCGGCTTTTTCTGGTATCATACCACCTGTAGGTACATAAACCGTCTGACCTTTTGTTAACACCTCTGTTACAACTTCACCCATCATGACTTCACAAACCAACTTAAGTAGTCTTGGTTCATCTTCAGTCGCAGTCATGATATCTTCTATCCTAACTGCATAACCATCAACCGTTGAGCGATTAAATTGTGGTAAATCAACTATGGCCTTATAATCTATAGCAACAATACGATCAATGGCGTCTACAAGTGCTACCATTTCTGTTTTCATTTCATAGTTATTTGCTAACTCTTTTATAATTCGAACCGCTTCGTTCACAGATATCGCATTAAAAAAATCCATAGCCATCTCTTTTCTTTTTATTTTGGGTTTTCACCACATTCGGATGTGTCTCCTACTAGAATTTGTAAACCATGATGCAAGGGTTCTAAGATAAAAGTTAAGGATTCTTTGACAGCTTTGGGGCTTCCCGGTAGGTTAACAATGAGTGTATTGCCGCGAATACCTGAAACACCTCTTGAAAGCATGGCTTTTGGTGTTATGTTCAAGCTGTTATGGCGAATAGCCTCTGCAATACCCGGTGCTTCTTTCTCAATAATATTCATCGTAGCTTCCGGCGTCACATCCCGTTGACTGAATCCGGTCCCACCTGTCGTTAAGATTAAATTTATTTTTAACTCATCCGCCATAAAAACCATCTCATTGGATAACCCGATTGCATCATCCGGTAACATAATGTATTTTAATACCTTATAACCTGCTTCAGTCATGATTTCTTCTATCAACTTACCACTAAGATCTATACGTTCACCTTTGGCGCCTTTGTCACTTGCTGTTATAATCCCCACTGAATACATACGATACCTCCCAGTCTAAGACATGGTTCCAAGATCAAAACTAAGTTTCACTAATTTCACATATATGGTATATGAACGTTCAACTGTATCGTTTTTGATGCCTTTACCACACATAATGATTCAATATTAACTACTACTCATTATTTTACGCTAGACACAATCATATTACAAGACATATACGTGTTTTATTCCTATAATACCCACATTTAAACAAAGTTTAAAATATAAGTTATCGCTTTATTCTTAACATATGATAAGCTATACTTAAAGTAATTGTTTATGAATGGAGGCTGTATCTATGCAAACCACATATTTCCCTTTACAAGACATGACATCCAGTTCATTACCTATTTATTTATCCAGTTTAGGGTATGACTATATAGAAGGACACATGCATAGACCTGATGGTTTTGGACGTTATCAATGGGTACATACCACTAATGGTGAAGGTGAGCTTTCTTTACATGGAAGATTATATAGCCTGCCCGTTGGACATGGAATGTTCTTGTATCCGAATGTTCCTCATACTTATTACCCTAAATCAGCGCAATGGACCACAGAGTGGTTAAGCTTTGACGGCAAAGATATTGCACAGCTCGTAGACGCCATTGGTTTTCATTCAAGTGGTGTTTATCAATTGGAACACCTTAATCAGTTTAAAATGCATTTAAGAGAAGGCTATCGATTGGCTACTTCAACTAATCAATATAGCTCACTAGATATGTCATCCTTTCTTTATAGTTTCCTTATTGAACTGATAAAAAATGTAAAACCCTTACATAAGACTTCTAGGTCAAATCAGTATGACAAGTTACAACCTATTCTACTATATCTTGAAGTTCATTACTCACAACCTATTGTTCTTGAAACTTTAGCAGACCTGATTCATGTAAGCCCTCAATACCTTTGCACTTTATTCAAAAAAGTCTTTAACACTAGACCATCTGTCTATCTAAACCACCTTAGAATTAATAAAGCCAAAGAAATGATGCTAACTCAGCCTCACAAAAGCATTGCCCAAATTGCAAAAGAAGTGGGAATAGAAAGCCCTAGCTATTTCAGTGCCTTGTTTAAAAAGCATGAAAAAAGGACACCCAATGATTTCATATCCTTACATAGGCCACAATATGATTAATTCTATAACTTTATATCAACGTTTTTTTAATATCGGAACCAAAAAGAAAAAACAAGCCATAAAAAACAACAATGAACCTAGTGTCGTATATATATCACGTGCCCTAATACCTGCCATCAAAAAAAATAGACTACAAAAGATAAATAGTACCCATCCTATTATGTGGTGTCTGACTAATTCTTTTTCATCTTGCTTTGAACACTTTGTCTTTATTTTACTCAAAAAATCACCTACCCGTCTCAGAATTATATGCCACCAATCTTCTTTAATGGTGCGATTCTAAACAAAGCTTTCCCTTCGATTTGTCGTGCTGAAACTAAACCAAAATGACGACTGTCTCGGCTAACATCTCTGTTGTCTCCCAATAGGAAATAATAGCCTTCGGATAGAGTAAGTGGATACTGAATGATGCTTGGAAATGTTAAGTCCTCGGTATAGCTTTCGTCTAATAGGGCGCCATTAACGTAGACATACCCATCCTTAATGTCAATACTATCTCCCGGAATACCAACGACACGCTTAACCAAACGCATTCGCTTTGAATTGCCGGTAAATTTTGCAATCATATCTTCATAAAGCACGTTAATCTTCTTAAAAAAGTTGTCTGTGACATACTCATTTTCAACAAATACGACGATATCCCCTTGCTTTGGTGCTTCAAAAATCATGCTGATTTTTTCGATGACTAGAACATCGTTTTCCATCAAAGTGGTTTCCATTGAGCTTTGCTTAACCGTAGAAAATGTAAAGACCAATGTATTTAGTAACGTGGTAATCACCAAAACAAAAAACAGGAGCTTTAAGTAATCAATAATCTCTATTACAATTTTATTTTTCATATGCTTTTCCTTCCTACTTAATCAGCATCGCATCCCCAAAACTAAAGAATCTATAAGAAGATTTTATGGCCGCTTCATATGCTTCAAGAATAAAGTCTCGGCCCGCCAAAGCACTAACAAGCATGATTAGAGTCGACTCCGGCAAATGAAAGTTCGTTATTAATGCGTCAACAATTTTAAATGAATAACCGGGGTAAATAAATATATCTGTCCAACCACTGCTTTTTCTAATAATTCCATCCTCATTGGCCACCGATTCCAAGGTTCTGGAACTCGTCGTACCTACTGCAATGATTCTACCACCCTTTTTCTTAGCCGAATTAATTTTCTCTGCTTCTTCCTCTTCAATAAAATAATATTCCGAATGCATGTCATGTTCCAGTACATTCTCAACTTTTACCGGTCTAAACGTCCCCAGCCCCACATGCAAGGTAATATAGGCTATTGCCACACCCTTTTCTTCAATTTTCTTCATCAAATCATAAGTGAAATGTAACCCTGCAGTAGGTGCCGCTGCTGAACCGCTATGCTTAGAATAGACGGTTTGATATCTTTCTTTATCCTCTAACTGTTTTGTAATATAAGGGGGAAGTGGCATTTGGCCAAGTTGATCTAGGACTTCCTCGAAAATACCTTCGTATGTCATAGATACCAATCTATTGCCACCATCCATGATTTCCAGCACTTCTGCTTTAATCATACCGTTTCCAAACTCTATAAGATCACCTACTTTTGCCTTTTTCCCCGGCTTCACCATAACTTCCCACTGATTCTGCTTTTGTCTACTTAAAAGTAAAAATTCCACTTTACCATGGGTGTCAGGTTTTTCTCCAATCAATCTAGCCGGCATGACCCTTGTATTATTAAGCACCAAACAATCTCCCGAATGAAGTTCATCTAATAGGTCCGTAAATTTTTTATGTTCTATAGAATGATGTTTTCGGTCCAGTACCATGAGTTTTGAACCTGATCGATCTTCTAAAGGTTCTTGTGCAATTAATTCTTGTGGTAATTTAAAAGTAAAGTCACTTAACTTCATCATATACTCCTTAATTTTAATGCATCATTTTCACACTGCCTCTCATTATATAAAAAAAGACTTAAGGCGTCAACTGAATTAGATTTTAAGAGGATTTATTTAAGAAAACTAAGTTTTATAAATTTTTAATATAGAAATAATAAGAATACCCTTACATTATATCTAAGTTTGTAGTAAAATATCAATATATACTTATTACTCAACTTCCCACCTGTAGAATCTCATTAGGCAAAGTTGAGTTCTTTGTGACCGTGGTATTATTATTACTGTTTACCTCTACTACATGCAATAAAATTTAATCAAGGATAGCATTTCATTTATTTTAGATTTTCATAGAAACGGAGTTGATCATGAATGTATCAATTGTCCCATCTCATTAAACAGAAAATATTAGATCTACCACTCATCGAATCTCTCGCAAAGACATTGTATTACGGTACAGGACTGTCGTTAACGGTTATAGATCAAAGCCACAATAAGGTTTTCTCTCATGGTCCAAATGCCCATGTGGATGATTTTCTGGAAGATATCTTTCACCCTTTTGTTGGATTTGTAAAGGATACCATTAAAAATCATGGTAACGGCGTCTACACCTATGACTCTGATTATGCCTTATCTTATCTTGTTACTGTTGTTGCAGATTCATCCAGCTATTACGGTTCAATATTACTCGGTCCATTCCTAAATAAGGAAGTTAACGAACACTTAATAAACGAAGTCATGCACGAACAGAACTTTTCCATGTCCAAACGCGAACAGCTCAAAGATCTTTTCAATCTAATACCTATTCTCAGCTCTTCGCGAAACTATTACATTCAGCAGTTGGTGGCCGCTATTGTTACCAACCCACATGTGGTTGATTTATACCCTGAGGCACATCTTACCGAACTAACAGAAGAGATGGCCGATACTTTTAATCATACTATTGAAATTGAAAAAAGTGATCACAATCATGCTCTTGAGGTTCTTTTTCTAACTAAAGTTCAAATCGGTGACATTGAAAAAGTCATTGATTTATATAATGAGCATATCAAGGCTCAATACTTTAGTCAAACTTCACCAAATCATCTTAGAAATTCAAAGAACAAAGCTATTGCTTTTTCGACTTTACTTTCAAGAACCATTATAACTGGTGGGGTTGAAGCTGAAAAATCCTTGTCTCTAGCTGAATACTATGCTCAAAAAATAGAACATTCTCATAATTTTGAAGAACTCATCGATATCATCGAACGTATGATCATCAAATATACCAACAGTGTCTTACAATTATCCAATATAAACCATGTGAGCGTCATCAAAAATGCTTCAAAATTTGTCCACCTACATCTTTCAGAACCTATAAGACTCAATGATGTGGCTAATTATGTCAATCTCTCACCTAATTATTTTTCATCCTTATTCAAGAGAGAAATGAATCTTTCCTTTGCTGACTATGTTAATCAGACTCGGGTCAAAGAGAGTCAGTATTTACTTGAAACGACCAACTACTCTATTTTAGATATTGCCATTTCAGTCGGCTACAACAATCAGAATTATTTTACAACCATTTTTAGAAAATTCACAGGTATAACACCTAAGCAGTATAGAATGCGAAGTGCGAAGTAAACTTAAAAATAAAACTAAAAAAAAGAAATACAAAAGGCTGACTCAGATTAAATTTCTATTTGAGTCAGATTTTTTTGCATTATAGTAGGTTCCATGAAAACCCTTCCACAGTCTATGTGTTACCTCTACGATTATAGCCTAGAACCAAAGTCAGAGCGTTATTTTTCATAACACCTTTATTTCACTTTGGCACCTTTATAATAATATTCCAATATATCCTTATAAGTGTAACCTGCCAGTGCCATCCCTTTTGCCCCGGACTGACTCATACCGACACCATGCCCATAACCAACTCCGGCTAGGATAAATTTGCCGGTTTCCCCCGAAATCATGGGTTGATTGATGATATTATATGCACTCATAACAATAACTTGTTGCTTCTGTCCAAGGATTTTTTCGGATTTTCCACTACCATTCATAACATAAGCATTATTGTAGTCCACCACACCAATATAATCCTTCCCAGAAATAACCGAGTGTTTTAGAAAAGGTAGACCCATAGGCTTTATTAAGGTGAATTTACGACTATCCATGCCCAGCCACTGGCGCATGGTTTCTTTTTTCAGAATATATGTGCCACCACTACCTATCACTTTTAACTCAAGGACCCTTCCGGCATCTGTATACCCCATCACCTCAAGATCTAGGACTGTACCTATTGTTATATCTCTTTTCATCAAGGCACTCTCGATTTCTGCAGGTGTGTAGGTCTTAATCCAAGGTGCTCTTGCCGGTTCTGTTTCATAAAGATCCGGCATACTTTTTAAATATGGTACAGATGCCGACCATACATGCTCACTGGCTTCTGTACGTCCACCACTTGTCGAGAAAAAGTATGCAGGTATGACAGATCCATCATAATAGATCATTTTTCCTCTTGTGCCATCCACTGCGACCGATACCCTTTTATCCTCAACGCCATAGCCTTTATACACTTGTGAGTTCACTGTATCATCTAAATCATAAGGTTCATTGGGGAATTTTTTTGCAACTGTAACATAATAGATTGCAAAGGTACGTGCTGCAACTGCTTGAGCCTTAATGCTTTCTAGCGGCCATGATGCATAGATTTCCGAAACGACAACACTATAGAGGTAGTCTTCTATATCAACGATATTGACTGCCAACAGTTTATCTTTACCATAACGGCCAATCTCTATCTTGCCTCGGTAAGTCCCTTTACCAAGATTAAGAACAGATGTATCACCAATCTTGTCCTTGGTGCCAATAACCACCTTATCCAAACTGTTATCAAAAACTATTCCTTCAACCTGGTCATAGGTCATGATTATCCGTTCTTTATTATAAGGTGCCTCTAAGAAGTTAGTATCATATACTGTATTTATTTGATTCAATGTCATTTGAACGTCCACTGTTTCAACATAAACTTTCCATGTATTGACATTCAATAAAGAGGGATAAACGGTGAATCCATCTGCCTTTAGTTGATCTGCCATAGCTTTAGCCTTCTCGTAATCCTTATAATCCTCATCTGACATTAGATAGGTCGCTGTTGAAGGCCTATAAGTAAACATCTGACCTACTGAAAAAATCGTGGCTTCCGGCATCCAAGTGCCATTCTTATAGAATCCAGGGACAATCGATTTATTAAATACTTGTATATTATCCTGGTCTTTAAACTGAGTCACCAGACCGACCCTTAATGTGTCAAAATCTGTTTCTTTTTCATTTGCGCTCATATCTATAATACTCATAAAAATCATCAAAAAAGAAATCAAAACCATAATATGACTTTTTCTCATAAGCTTTTTTATTTTCTCTTTAACCAAATGCTTTTTTCTAATCATAAGAAACCCCTTTATAATAATGATATCTCTCATTATTATAAAGGGGTTTACTTAAAAAAGCTAGTCAATATAAGCCTATTTTCTTAAAGTGGCACCTAGTTCATTCTCAAGACCTTTCAAAATCTTTTCCATGGTTTTGCTGATTTCCTTTTCTTGTAGGGTACGATCAGCCGCTCTAAAGGACAAGGCATAAGCCACTGATTTATAGCCAGCTTCAATCTGCTTGCCTTTGTAGACATCAAATAATTCTAATTTTTCAAGCATTTTTCCTGAGCGTGCTCTTATGACTTCTTCAATGGCACCAACCAATATTTCTTCTTTTACCAGCATGGCCACATCCCTGTTTACCGCCGGATATCTAGGTACCGGCGTGTATTTATGATCTAGTGATGCTTCATCTATTAGATCTTTCATATCAATGACAGCAATATATGCTTTTTCATGAATATCATAAGCATCTAATACATCCGGATGCACCTCACCAATATAACCTATTTCTTTGTTTTTCATTATGACTTTGGCTTTACGTCCGGGGTGAAGGTAAGAAACCTCAATATTGGGGTCCCATTTTGCATGGTTAAGACAATTGAAGGCTTCAAATAAGGTCTCCAGAATTCCTTTTAGTTTGAAGAAATCACAATCACCATACATACCAATTGTCAACTTCTGTGACTCTTTTGGCAATTCTTTAAGAGGTATGGCTTTTGGTTCATAGATGGTGCCGATTTCATATAAACCAACCTTTTCGTTTCGTTTGGCATAATTATTAGATAAAGCTTGTAACATACCATTAACCGTTGTAGTACGCATGATGCTAAAATCTTCTCCAAGAGGGTTATCAATCTTCACCGCCAACCTAAGATGGCTATCCGGACCAAGATTTAGCTTTTCATATACTTTCGGCGACTCAAAAGAATAAGTCATGGCTTCATTAAGGCTGCAGTCTTCCATGATTTGCCTTGTTAGGTCTTCCATTCTTTGAGTGAAACTTTTTTTGCCGACTGTTGGTGTTCCGGTTGCGAGGGTTGTTGGTAGACGGTCATAACCATAAAGCCTTGCTACTTCCTCAGCCAAGTCCGCCTCACATTCGATATCGGCTCTAAATGTAGGTGCTAAGATTTCTTTTTGATCTTCGTCAACCACAAACTCCAAACGTTTGAAATAGCCTACCATTTCTTTTTCAGAAATATCCGTACCCAGTAGTCTATTTATGTTTCCAACGTTATATGCCACTTTGTTTGGCTTTCTTTCACTCTTATTAACATCTATAATGCCTGCCATAACACGACCGGCACCTATCATTTCTGCCAATTGACAAGCACGTTCCATAGCTATCAATGCCGTATTCGGATCTAGGTGTTTTTCGAATTTCGTGGACGCATCCGTTCTTAGTCCGATTTTTTTCGAAGTTTTTCTAATACTGGCCGGATCAAAGTTGGCTGCTTCAAGCAGAATCATACCTGTATGGTCTTTAACCTTAGAACCTTCGCCACCCATAACGCCAGCCACACCAATTACTTCTTCTTCACCGGCTATGACCAACATGGTGTTATCTAATTCTCTTTCTTCACCGTCAAGTGTCATCATTTTTTCTTTGTCATTTGCGCGCCTTACAATAATTTTCCCATGTGTGAGCTCTTCTAGGTCATAAGCATGCATCGGTTGGCCCATCTCAACCATGACAAAGTTGGTTATGTCCACTAGATTGTTGATGGGTCGAATTCCTACAGACCTTAACCTGTCTTGCATCCATTTTGGAGAAGGCTTTATATCCACATCTACTAAGATTTTTGCAACAAATCTAGGGCATAGGTCGGTGGCTATAACTTCAACAGAAGCATGCTGATTCATATCACCTGCCACTTCGTTATACTGTATTTTGGGATAATGAAAATCTGTATTTATGGTTGCTGCTGCTTCTCTTGCTATGCCAAGTAAACTAAAACAGTCTGGACGGTTCGAAGTAATCTCAAACTCAACAATGGCATCACCCAGTCCAAATATGGGTTTTGCATCACTACCCAATGGATAGTCGCCTTTAATAACATAGATGCCGTGTTCCGGTGCATCCGGAAAATGTTCCGGGTCCAAACCCAGTTCTTCTACTGAGCACATCATACCGTTGGAGGCTATACCTCTAAGCTTGCCTTCCTTGATTTTCAAGCCTTCTGCTAGATTTGCTCCCGGAAGAGCAACCGGCACCAAATCACCAACCTTCATGTTTTGTGCACCTGTCACAATCTGAATGGTTTTTTCTCCCACATCCACTTGGGTTACAACCAACTTATCTGCATCCGGATGCTTTATGATTTCAAGCACCTTACCAACAACCACATCCGTTATGGCTTCTCCCTTTTTTTCTATACGATCTACATTCGAGCCGGACATGGTCATCTTGTCCGCGAATGTCTGTACATCACAATCTATTGTTACATATTCTTTTAACCAATTCATTGATACATTCATAATCCGCTACTCCTTCCTGTCCACCTCATTAAAACTGCTTTAAAAATCGAATATCATTTTCATAAAAAAGTCTCAGATCCTCAATACCGTACCTTAACATGGTTATACGCTCAAGTCCCATACCAAAAGCAAACCCACTATATTTAGTTGAATCAATGCCGGACATCTCAAGGACTTTAGGATGTACCATACCACAACCCAGGATTTCTATCCATCCCGATCCTTTACATATGTTACAGCCTGTACCGCCACATTTGAAACAGGATACATCCACCTCAGCACTGGGTTCAGTAAAAGGAAAATAATGAGGTCTAAACCGTACTTTTGCATCTTCTCCATATAATTCTTTGACGAATTCCGCTAAGGCGCCCTTAAGATCTGCCATGGTAATGTGCTCGTCAATAACCAAACCTTCTACCTGATGAAACATAGGGGAATGAGTTGCATCTACCTCATCTGAACGGTATACTCTACCCGGAGCAATGACACGAATAGGTGGTTTTTCATGTTCCATAACATGCACCTGTGTCGGTGATGTTGATGTTCTAAGTACAAAATTTTTATCTATATAGAAGGTATCTTGTTCATCTCTAGCAGGATGATCTTCTGGTATATTTAAAGCTTTAAAATTATAATAGTCTTCTTCAACTTCCGGACCCTTTGCTATCTGATAGCCCATACCTATAAAGATGTTTTTCAAATCTTCAAGGACAATATGCATAGGGTGACGATGGCCTAGGACCTTTTTGTTTGAAGGCATGGTAACGTCAATAACTTCCTCCTTAAGTTGTTGCTCTCTAGCTTTTGACACTAGACTGTTTTTAGCGGTTTCAATGGCCGCCTCAATATCCGCTCTCACTTCATTCACCAAGGCTCCAATCATAGGACGATCTTTGGGTTCAACATCTTTCATTCCTTTAAGTATAGATGTCAATTCTCCTTTTTTCCCTAGAATGTTAATGCGAACCTCTTCAAGTGCCTTTAAGTCAGCTACGTTACTTAGACTTTTTACAACTTTGATTTTAATTGCTTCCAGCTGTTCTTTCATTAGGACTCCTTTCGTTTTTCCGTATATGATTTTTCACAATAAAAAAAATCCATCCCTAACAAGGGACCGATTCTATCGGCGGTACCACCCTAATTCCTGCAATAGCAGGCACTTTGGACGCTTAACGTGCGTTACCGGCATGGCTTACTTGCTTCAGTCATGCAGCTCAAGTGGGAAATTCAATCATCGGCCGAACCTATAGGTGCTCACAGCCTAAGACACCTACTCTCTAAAGGAAACCGATCATCTACTAAGAACCAAAAGTAAAGGTTCCAAACACCGTCATCGCTTTTACAATTGACTATATTGTAACATATTTGACCTAGCTGTCAAGAATTAAGTGACCAAACTGTCAAGAAGTTTCCCTTAGAAATGACAGTTTGGTTACTTGTTGTTTTTATAGTATGCCCTTTTGATACATTCTGAGTAATATCTTAAGGTTGTTGATGTCCTCTTTTAGTTTTTTTCCTATATCTGTTTCGCCAACCAATACCCTATGGTCAGCTTTATGTATAATGCTAATCTCAGATATTAGGTCAACATTATGGTCAATAGCTTCTTTTGCGGAATCAAAGGGCTCATGGGTTGCTAATAAAAGACCGTGAGAATTATAGATTAAGGTATAACCGGCTATATTAGTAACAGGTTGATAGGCTTTTGATAACCCACCGTCTATGACAATAAGTTTACCATCTGCTTTAACCGGCGACTCGCCTTTTCCAACTTGAACCGGAACATGGCCATTCACAATTCTTGATACTTTTTTATTCATCCTAAATTCATCAAAAACTCTATCACAATACACCGGACTGAAATAATGTTTATAATAGGGATTTTTATACTCTTTATGCGTTATGCTGTCTTTAATAAAATATCTCTCAAAAGTTTTCATCACACTTTTACCAAATAGAGATGAGTACTGCCCCATCCACAAGTAGTAAAAAATGTCGATATCATAATCGTCCACCGCTTCAAACCTTCTTGCATAACTACTTCTTAACATTTTTTCATAATGATCCAACAGGGCTTTTCCTGAGTAGGTACCACCATCTAAAGTTACTCTTGAAAATTTACCATCTTCATCCGTTGGAATACAACCATGAAAAAGCAAATTATTATTATAATTCAAGTAGATACTGCCTTTTAACATCATAAAATCAATATGTGATTTTAGTTTTTCATTTGTCATAAAGGATGTTTTTAACTTAAGTACAATTTCCATTTCTTCATTCGACAACTCATAAGGATGCTTAGGGTCTATGGTTGAAGAACCAAACCAGTCAAGTTTATAAGTTTCTCCATCTAGATTGATGGTGTCATTATCATAATCAATGAAGTTAAGTAGCAATCGATTCTGAATATTATACTCTGGATGTCGCATTATAAAATGACCTTCTAATTTGAACATGATGATGGATATTGCTTTATGCATCTGTCCAATTAACAGAGCGTCTTTTTGATTTAACTCACTAATTACCTTAGGCATAAACGACGGTTCAACATATTTATAGGTTTGCATGGCAAACTTGGCCAAAGGCAACAAGTTGATACCATAATTCTCTTCTAGTAATTCATGATTGCCATAACGCATACTTACCCTTATAACATTGGCGATACAGGGTAAGGATCCTGCATAGGCACCCATCCACACAATGTCGTGGTTTCCCCACTGCATATCGATTGAATGGTACTTCATCAATGTATCTAGAATAATGTGAGCACCAGGGCCCCTGTCATAAATATCTCCTATTATATGAAGATGGTCAATGGCAAATCTTTGAATCAATTCACTAATAGCAATAATAAATGGCTCTACTTGGCCGACTTCTATTATGGTGCTTAAAATACTGTCATAATAAGCTTGTTTGTTTTCCACATTCTCCTGTTCATGCAAAAGTTCTTCAAGTATATATTCAAAGCCTTTGGGAAGGGCTTTTCTGACTTTTGATCTTGTGTATTTAGAAGATGCCTCTCTGCACACACTAACCAACTGTTTCAATGTTTGATGGTACCAAACGTCGTCCACTTTGTTCTTACTTTGCTTCATATGAAATAAAGTTTCTTTAGGATAATAAATCAGACTGGCAAATTTCTTTTTCTCTTCTTCAGTTAATGCATCACCAAAGATTTCTTCAACTTTACGTCGTACCACGCCTGAACCATTCTTTAGGATATGAACAAAAGCCTCATGTTCACCATGAACATCTGACAAAAAATGTTCGGTACCTTTTGGCAAATTTGTAATGGCCTCAAGATTAATAATCTCACGGCTAACATCCTGTATGGTTGGAAATTGACGACTCAATAACTCATAATATTTCTTTTTCTCTTTTGATAAAAATATATCTTGCATAAAAACC